>CAZVJJ010000032.1:0-19201 GCA_964627295.1 uncultured Oscillospiraceae bacterium
GAAAAGGAAATTCCTTTTTCCTGTGTGCCGGACGAAGCCCTGAATGCACTCTTTAGGGTATTTGTATCCGCAGGACGAATGTTTACGGTTTGTGTGCTTTTATTATGAAAGTGTTATTTACAAAGCAGGAAAATTGTGGTATAACGGTAGGGTAATGATCACTTTTAGAAAAGGGAGATAATTATGGGAACAATTAGAATTCAAGACGACCTTTACACTTATGTAAACCAAGCAAAGCTCGACGAACTGGTGATCCCTGAGGATATGCCTGTTGCGGGCGGATTTGCGACGCTCAGCACCGATGTGGAGAAGCTGATGATCGGCGAATTCAACGCGATGTGCGAAAGCGGGAACTACCCCAACGCATATCTCGAAAGAGCCTGCACCCTCTATCGGCTTGCCAAGGATGTCAAGCGCAAGAAAAAGCACGGCATCAAGCCCGCGCTGAAGAATGTTTCTGCGCTGAAGAAGATCACCACCATGCGTGGCTACAATCTCCACGCCAAGGAGCTGATCCTCAGAGACATTGCAATGCCCTTTACCATCGGCGTTACCGCGAACATGAAAGACACGCCCCACCATTGCGTGATGATCCGCGGTGCTGGCGTGATCCTGCCCGACGTTTCCTACTACAAGAACGAGCAGCAGCGCGATGCGATGCTGGAGATGTGGAGCGCTTCTGCAAAGCAGGTTCTTGCCATCGCAGGACACAGCGAGGAAGAGATCGATGCCCTCATCAAGGATACGCTGAGCTTCGATGCGCGCATCGCGCAGTATGCCAAGAGCCAGGAAGAGTGGTCGGAGTACGTCAAGATGTACAACCCCATGAAAACTGGCCGCGTGGCGGGCATGGTCAAGCCGTTCAATCTGAAGAAGCTCCTGACCGACCTCTTTGGCTACGTCCCCGAGGAGATCATCGTTGCCGAGCCGCGCTATCTCAAGAATTTCAAGGAGATCTTCAATCAGGATACCTTTGAGAGCTATAAGAACTGGGCATACGTGATGACCCTGATGGGAAATTGCAGCCTGCTTTCCGAGGAACTGCGTGAGATCGGCGGTGCATTCTACAGAGCGCTCTCTGGCATCGATGCTGTTTCCTCTCCCGAAAAGTTTGCATATCAGCTCGCTTCCAGCCGCTACAGCGAGCCCGTGGGTCTTTACTACGGCGAAAAATACTTCGGCGAGGAAGCAAAGAAAGATATCACCGAGATCGTAAAGCAGATCGTTGCCACCTATCAGAAGCGCATCGAGGAGAACGACATCCTCGAGCCTGCGACCAAGGAAAAGGCGATCCTGAAGCTTTCCAAGATGGGGCTGAAGCTCGGCTATCCCGACCGCGTGGAAGCGATCTACGACAAGCTCGTGTTCGACGAAAGCAAGTCCCTCTTCGACGTGTGCAACGCGCTGAATCGGATCGAAATGGAAGATAATTTCGCAAAATTGGGCAAGGAGCTCGACCGCACCCATTGGGCAATGCCCGCGCACATGGTCAATGCCTGCTACGATCCGTTCGTCAACGATATCACCTTCCCCGCCGCGATCCTGCAAGCACCGTTCTACTCCATCCATCAGACGAGAAGCGAGAATCTGGGCGGCATCGGAGCAGTCATCGGCCACGAGATCTCCCACGCATTCGACTCCAACGGTGCAAAGTGCGACGAGCTTGGCAACCTGAACAACTGGTGGACGAAAGCCGATGAGCGGAAGTTCAACAAGAAGGTCAAAGCGATGATCCGCCAGTTCGACGGCATCGAGCTACCGTGGGGCACGGTCAATGGCAACTTCACCGTCAGCGAAAACATCGCCGACAACGGTGGCATGGCGGTCACGCTGGATATCATGTCCCAGACCGAGGGCGTTTCCTTTGAGGAATACTTCACCAACTGGGCACGCGTCTGGTGTCAGAAAGCAAAGCCCGAATATCAGGCGCTCCTGCTTCAAGTCGATGTCCACGGCCCAGCCTACCTGCGCGCCAATATCCCCCCGAGAAACTTCCCCGAATGGTACGCAACTTTCAATGTCAAAAAATCCGATAAAATGTACCTCGCACCATCTAAGCGCGTGGTTATTTGGTAAAAAGATTCGTATTTTAGGGAAAGTAGTATAAGATACAAAGCATTCTGAGCATAAAGCCCACTGGGTATTTGGCGCATCTGCCATCTACTCAGTGGGCTTTCCTTTATTCAGCGGTTAATTCTTCAACAGGCGTTGCCATTATTTGCTTCTTAACTATGATTTTCTTCACTAGCATCCATACCGAAGCGACAATGGCGACCGCAACGGCGGTTGGGAACAAGGAATGCGCAATTCCCCAATCATAGTATGTATTTGGCAAAACACCTCGCATGGTATAATCTGTATTTTGGATCTGGAACACGCCCATAGCCATCAGCGCAAAAAGGATGGTTCCGATGGGCTTTCTGCCCAACGCAAACAGTCCTGCTATGGCTGAAAGACCGACGATCAGGCAGAAAATAGCCAGATAGAACGCGCCATAACTGGAATCGTGCCAAAATTCATCGCATAGCGTGTAGTAAATTCTGGTATACTCCAATATAGATACATTTTTCATATCGCTTGCGGTAATGTTCATATCTTTGTACACAACGTAATCGGGATGCTCCTCGATCCATTCCGCCCGTTCATCGATCGCCACGCCGTATGGCAGGAATACGGATGTGATCATCAATACCGTTGCGATCAAGGCGATCATTGCAGGAACGGTTAATTGCTTTTTGATTCGATTCTTTATGTTCTTATCCATGATTTCCTCCTATTATCCCATAACATCGACCATTTTTTGCATTACTCGAGTATTAACTTCTAAATAATACTTCAATTCTTCGCTGTTCAAGTCCTCACTTTCCCATTTTTCAAACGCTTCATCCATCTCGACCGCTTTCGCCATAAGCTTGCCATACTCTAAGAGCAATGTCATATCGGTCGGATTTTTTGAATACGCTTGAAGAATGTCACAGTATTCGTCATAGAATGCTTCGTATGCATCCATTGCGGCTTTGAAATCAGGGTCGATACCAGAAGCGTTATCGATCTTTGAATTATTTTTGCTTGCTTTGATCGACTTTATAATTTTCATAAAGTCGTTCGTATAGGAATAATCGGTATTATCTGATTGAGCGAAAAATACTAAGCCCCACGTTCTGTTTTCTTCAGATGCAAAAACAAAGCATTCCGCATAGGCAGACACATCACTCGCAAGAGTACCTTTGTAAAGTATCCCCTTAACAACGCCCGTATCGGTAACTTCATAACTTGTTATTTCTCCAAAGGTTGATTCTTCCAGATGCGAAATCATATTTTCATTATCATCCATCAAACCGTCAAAAGTCACAGGATAGCTATCATCCGTTTCGGCTTGTGCCGAAGCTTCAAGTACAGCGACGACTTTTCCATTGGTTTCCACGTAGGCACTGAACCCACTATCAGCCTTTTCCTCGGATTTCCAGTATTTCGGTATTTCAATGGTATAGCCTGCAAGCGTATAAACCTCATTCGTGGCTGAATCAAACCCATTCTTTTGCGGTTTGGGATCGCTTTCTTGCTTTGTCGGCTCGGTTCTTTCGGTCGTTTCGGTGGGTTCAATCGTTTCGGTAGCTTCAGTTATTTCCGTTGATTCCGCTTCCTCGGCTTTTTTTGCTTTATATTCTGAAACAATGGCATCCACATCCGTATTCCCCTTGTAAAAACCGCTCCAACAGGCAGAATACGTTTTGTAGGTTTCGCTCCATGCATCGGAATAGAGCCTATACAATGCCGACCAAGTATCAGAGTGCCCCCTATACATCGCTGACCAAATATCAGAATATTCGCTATAGCCTAAATCGTCATAGCCATCTTCGATCAGATCATCCGACTTGTCATAAATATCATCCATGGCATCGTCCCATGCATCGTAATAATCGTCCATGATGTCATTCCATGCATCATAGAAGTCACTCATTGCGTTGTCCCATGTACGATAGTCATCTAATCCTTGTGCCGCTACGCCCTTAAAATAGTCAACACCGCAAGAATAGAGTGTATCGTATAGATCAGAAGAGCGCTCCTGTAAGGCTTCGTAAAAATCGGTAATGCGTTGCTTATTTTTGTCATACCCCTTGTAGGTGTCGCCCATTTTTTCCAAAAGCGCAACTGTCTCATCTTCCGTTTCCGTGCAGGCATTTTCGCCGACAGTTTTCATGTAGGATATCACGCTTTCCAAATCCTTGATGTTGTAGTTCTTATTGGTGGTTTTCCCTGTTCCGCAGGCTGTGAAAGACAGCAACATTGCAACAACCATCAATAACGCGACCAACTTTTTCATTCTCTGTTCCTCCTTACGTTATGATTCCCTTTCGTTATTTTGCGCAGATGAATTATGATGAAAGAGCTGTGGGTGCTCGATCATATACGAAATAACTGCCCGACCGTGTGACGGTGTAAGTTCCTCGTTCAGTTCCTGAGCGATCGTTCCCTCGCCCAAAACGCTCATAAATAATCCCAGTAGAAATGCCGAACTATCTGCACCGAGATAGCGATTGCTTAAATCGAAGATTTTCTGAATTTCCGCATCGCCGTCTGAAGAATGTAACCTCTCCTCGTCAATTTTGGCAAACTGCAAAATCTGTGCTGAGAATTCTTCCGCAAATCGCTCGGCACTTTTTGGGGGAATAGAATTAGAAGCGAATTTTTCCGTTGCCATCCCATGAATATCCAAGAGAACACGCCCCAGACCATCCAAGGAAACGCCCTGAAGTGACCCGCCGATCCCATTTTTTGTTCCTACTAACACCAGATATTCCAACGCCGCAATGTTGCGATCGATATGTAAGCGCTTTTCTTGCTCCAGCGTGAGCAGGGTATGCAGGACTGCATTGCTATCATAGCCCGGTGTGAGCATGATTTCTTTGATTTCATCCCGTTTCAGTCCAAGCTGATAATAAAGCGATATTTGTTGTAATTTTTCAACTGCATCATCGTCATAGAGCTTGTATCCGTCATTGCCTTCCACCGAGTAATTTGCATAAGCCACGGCCCGCACAACACCTTCATGATGGAAGTAATATAGGTGCTTTCGTGTGAGACCCGTTAGTTCACACACTTCTTTGACCGTCTTATACTTGTTCATAGTTGGCATCCCTCGCCTATAATATAGGGCGTTCCTGAAGAACGCTTCAAGGCGGGAATATACAGATTTATCCAGTATTGTTTGACCGATCTGTATCAATTCCAACTTTTTCTGCTCTTTTTGCAAATCCATGGTTTGCCTCCTGTATTGTAGTAGCTGTTCGCTCTACAACAGGGGCTGTAAATTTCGCGAAACAGAAAACTCCGCACCCCCTTTCATAAGGGATGCGGAGTAGTTTTTCGTTGATAGTCTCGTATAGATTCGACTTTTCTTGTGAGGATCTATTCCTCGCTAACGGATGCCGTTTTTTCCTTAGATCGTACCACTCACGGTAATAGTAGCTGTGCCCGGGGTGATGAGCCATGTGCCGTCGGTGTTCTGGGAATAGGTCGCGGCGGGGACGGTGATCTGACCTGCAAGGCTCGTGAAAACGCCCGTTGTGGCATTGTAGTTGTAATTGACCCCCGCCGTCCAAGCTGTACCGTTGTAGGTCGCGCTCAGGGCGCGCAGGCGCGGGGTGAAGGTGTCCGTCAGAACGATCTGCTGTGACGCGTCCGCGGCAACTGCGCCTGTATTTTCGATGACGAAGGTGTACGTCACCTGCCCATTTTCGGAAACGCTCGTCGGCGAGAGCGACTTGCGGATGCGAAGCGCGGGGCTTTGCGTTGCCGTGACGGTGGTGCTTGCGCTCAGCTCAGAGGACGCGCCACCACCCGCGATGCGCACGGTATTCGTGATCTGTCCATCCGTTCCGAGCGGGGCTGTCTGCGTGGCGCGTGCGCGGTAAACGATGACCACGTCGCTGTTTGCGCCGACCGTGATGCCGCTGATCGTCAGAGGTGGCCCTGCCGTGACCGTTGGCGCGGTCTGAAGCACGCCACCAGCATAGACGCGGATCGAATCCGCCACGTATTCGAGCGGATAGAGGGTGAGCGCGTCGAGCGTATACGCACCAAGATCGTCCGTGAGGGTCAGGGCGCTGCTTGCACTCGAGCCGCTGTTGACGATGGATACGATATACGTGATCACATCCCCCTGCGCATAGGTCAGCGGTGTCGCCGATTTCGCCACCGACAGCGTCTCGACCAGTTCACCAACGACGGTGTTGGAATCGACCGCGCCACCATTGTAGCTTAGCGTTGCATAGTTCGTAAAAGTTGCCATGATGCACACTCCTGTTCAAATTTTTTCGAGGCCTCTATTGAAAGCGTATGCATCTATGTCGAAAAATGTGATAATGCGGGGGATGGAAAACGATTGCGGAATATTCGTGCAATGATCGTTATGTAAGTGCTCCAATCAAGTAGTGAACTTGCTGATAGGCATCCTGCTTGATAAGCTCGCGCTCTTCCTCATCCCGAACATCAAGAAACGCTACGATATCCATAGGACCAGCATGCGTTGGTGATAAAAACTTCTCGTCTAGTTTCTGACACATCTGCCGAACAAGTTCCTTATCCTTGTATGGGAGAAATTCACTCGCCAGCGCTTTCACGCCACCCGAATAATGCTTCAAGGTCGTATAGATATCATATGCATCTTTGGGTTTGCCGCGGCCAAGCGCTGCCGCTTTCATCACCAGATAAGGGACAACAGAAATCACATTTACGTGCCCCACATCCAGCGCTCCATCGGGACGTTTGTACGAAATCGGAACATCTTTTGGTGGAAACTCAAAAGCAAAATTACCGCCTGTAGCAGGTAACGCTTTCACTCCATCTACGTGCTTACTTACGCGTCCACCCTCTCCTCCGTATTTTCCAGAAAGGAAGTCCACATCGACATCATAGTTCACGCCATCTACCACTACGGTTTTGACAAAGGTAAAGTACTTCTCGGGATGTCGTGTATAGCCGTTTTTCTCCAAGATCCGCTTGATCGTCATATAGCCATCAGTTTTATCGATCTTCAGCTGATTCAGTAATATATCCACATCAATAGATCCAATATGGCCGCTATTGGGGTATAGTAGTGTAGGAACCCAGCCTCCAATGATCCGAAGATCATCCGCAAACGCATTCAGCAGATTTACGATCTCTCCCAAGACCATATATGCAGCACATTTCTGACCTTCAGAATAATCAATTACCTGTTTCAAATCTATATCTCTGATCATTTATTTCTCCTAGTGAAACTCTTTCTGAATAATCGCTTCGGCGGCTTCTTCCCCACGCCCCTGATTGCCGAGTAAATCGATCACGGTCTGAACAGGGGATGTCACAAGATCACCATGGATCGTTCGTGCGAACATGCACGGTGTTTCATCGTGAGGGATCGTAACGACAACATTGCCACCAGAGGAGACAGGTTGCAAATCAAGTTGACGTATAAATACATCCAGATTTTTCCGCTCCACGTACACATGCACTTTATTATAGCGAACTGTGGGTGCATACCGCGCCGCAGCAGAAAAACCACCTAATACAGCATGGGTATCTTGCGTGGCATTGCAAAATTGAATATCTGATTCGATTTTGGAGATAGGGTCAAGTGAATAATACTCTGCTGTACTTGCCGCCCGAAGATGGTAACTTTTTGCCCATGTATAGAGTATTTCCTGCACATTCCTTACTTCAAAACAATGCGGGTATTCTTCGATCCAGTCTTGTTCTTGTAAGAATTTCTTTACATTAAATACTGTTCCAAGCGCCTTTCCGGTCAGCTCCGAAAGAAGTTTGATCGTCCACCCTGCATGCGGTTTGTCTAACATAGTACGCATCACAACAGATGCGGCTGTTGCATTTTTGGAGAAATAGTCCCGCTTTTCTCTGTGGTCAATATACTGGTTGGGTTGACCTGAAAAATGAACGACAAAATACTTGGAACAAATATAACAATTTCCGGATAAGTCCATATAACTAACGTTATTCTGGCGTAATATCATAGCAGAGCTTTCCGAAATATACGGCGCCATAAACACGCAAGAATAATCGTCATCCGTATGCTGAGAGGCTATTTGTACAAACTGGTTAACATAACGCCTTTCACCATTTGACTTAACTTCTACTGCAAAAACAGCGGGCTTCCTGTCGTCTTTGAAAAGAACAGTTGCGCGAAAATCTCCAAATCCCCACTGAAAGCCAACAACGGAGATCTCAACACGCGATACAAACGGAATATCTTCCATAACCTTGCGGAACTTCTCAACGGCTAACTGTTCGTATTCCATTTCGGACAACTTAACTTTCATTCAATCACCACGTTTCACCAATTCGGTGAAACTATTATATTTAATGAAACATGATATGTCAAGACAAAACGATCCTGTAAAAATCTATTTTATTTACAAAATATTAGTTTTTTATTGAATATCATATTAGTCCACTTCACCCTTAGGCACTAATTATTTCATCGAATTGCTCAACCGTAGAACGTGGACATCATTCAAAAAGCAAAAGGCAGTTGCAAAACATTTCTTTGCAACTGCCTCGGTATTTTTATAGCGTTTTTTACACCAATCTGAAATAACGGAAGTCGGCATAGCCTGATCCTTTATAGGAGATATAGAGCGGGTGGATGCCGTAGGGGGTGGTGTGTACGGGGGCGGAGAAAGTCGTCCAGTTGGGTGCGGGTGTTACGGGGATCGTGCAGATGGGGGCGGCGTTCTTTTCTGTACGGATCTCGAAAACGCCACTACAATTTCCACGGATTTCGATAGAAATCGCTTTCAAATCAGCAAAATCGAAATACTTAAAGCCCGCCCATGCACCATCTCGCATATTGGCGATGTATTGATCTGGGTTATCTTCCCGATCTGCGCCGCTCTGGGTGAAATAGGGGTGCATCCGCTTTTTATCCTTTTCCCGCACTGCTTCATAAGCAAACGTACCGTCCTTACTGGAAAGGTTGCAGGCGATCCGCGCCTCGTAAGTGCCCGCGCCTCGCAATGCGCCGCGGTTTAAGCCGCAGGAAGTGATCTCCACTTGGGGAATGTTGCCATCGGGCTGGATCGTCACCTTTTCTGCGCATCCCTGACGACAGCATTTCTGCTTGTTTGTCTGGCGGTGGTAGAAAATGTACCATTGCCCCTTTATTTCCACCAGTCCGCCGTGGGTATTGCCCGTATAGTTGACAGGGGTCGTATTGCCCTGATAGCCGATATCTCCGATGCTTACGATGGTGCCACCGTAGTGAAAATCCCCATCGGGGCGGTCGCTGATCGCATAGCAAAGCTCGTGACTTTCCTCAGAAGAATAGACCAGATAGTATTTTCCGCCGATTTTTCGAGGCGAGCTTGCCTCAAAGAAGCCGTGGCTAGCAAATTCTGTGCCCACCGCCTTACTACTTCCGAAGACTGTGACCTTTTCGCTGCCACGCACCGTCTTCATGTCGTCTTCCAGCTCCAGACAAACGCCCTCTTCCACATTGTTGCCCCGCATTTTTAGAATTTTCTTAAAAAATCCGGGCTTGGGTGAGAAACCCACATAGAGGTATGCCTTGCCGTCGTCATCCACCAGCACACCTGGGTCAAATGCGAACACATCCCCCTTTTTGCTTCCCCACGGATGCCCATCGGGATGCTGAACATAGCCGTAAAATTCGTACTTTCCCGCAGGGGTATCGCAGACGGCAACAGACGTGTAGTTCAGCTCGTGGAGCTGATAATAAAGATAGTACCTACCATCTGCTCCGCGGGCAACATCGGGGGCACACATATGCATCTTGCCCTTTGGATTTTTGGGGTCTTGCTCCTTGCGGTAGATCACGCCCTCGTTGCGCCAGTCGGACAGGTCGTCCAGTGGCGCAGACCAACACACATAGTCGCCGAGGCAAAAATCGTTCCCATCAAACAGGTCGTGGCTTCCGTAGACATAAAGTCGATCGCCAAATACGTGTGGCTCTCCGTCTGGGACATATTCCCAGCTCGGGAGATAGGGGTTATAGATCTGAACACGGTTTTCTTGTGGTAGCATTGGAACAAGCCCTCCATATTTCTGCGCAGGCGCGCATTTATTTCCGAAATTGTGCAATAGCAAGATGGCAATAGTGCCCCAGACGATCGAGGCGGTTTGCCAGTTCCTCAGCGGAAAGCCCCCGATCGTCCTCGATCCAGTTTAATATCAGCTCCATAGAGCCTGCAAAGACAAAATCAAATACATAGTCCAGATCCTCGCGGCGATAGCGTGGGAATTCCTTGCACCAGCCATCCAAAACGCCCGCGCGAACGAGCGCGCGGATGCGTGCCAGAAATCTGGGATTTCCGTTTTTGCCCATAATCACCTGACACAGCTCCCGATTTTTCAGGATGCCCGCAAAAAGCGCCGCCATGTGATCGGTCTGGTCAGGCGTTTCCATATAATTCGTGAAGCTTTGCAGATTGTCCGAAATGAACTGCTGCTCAATCTCCATGAGAAGATCGTTCGGCGTGCTGTAGTGCAGGTAGAACGTGCCACGGTTGACCTTGGCTTCGTCACAAAGTTCCTTGACCGTCACCTTGTCGATATTCTTTTCCTTGAGGATATTTAGTAAAGCCTGCTGTAAAACGGTTTTGGTAAACCGCACACGATTGTCCATATATTCCAAATTTCTCGCCTCTATTCAACAATTTTTCAAAAAGTGTTCATAAACCGACAAAGAAAATTTCTTTGTATATTGCCCCCTGCCAGTACTATCCATTATAATGAAGTTGTCAGAAAAAATCAACACCGTGATGAATATTTATTTTTGTGTTTAGCGGAGTTGATAAAAATAAGGGTGACATGGAGGAAAAATTATGGCAAAAGAGATCAAGATGCGGTTGTTCGACCGACCGCTTCTGCGCACGCGGATACACTCCGCAAATGTGCAGAAAAGCGAAAAGTGGCTTGGCTACTTCGCAGGTCCTGCGTTTATCATGTGCATGTACTATATGTGCGGTCAGAGCTATCTGAATACATTCTATACGGATGTGCTGAAAATGAGCCACATCGGTGGCGGTCTCTTTTTGGCGCTTCTGCCGATCGTATCCAAAATCATTGATGCCGTCACGAATGTGCTGATGGGACTTCTGATCGACCGCACCAGAACTGAGCAAGGAAAGGCAAGACCATGGGTCCTGATTTCTGGTCCGCTCATGGCGATTTGCGGCATTTTACTCTTTGCCGTTCCGACCGCCGACATGACAACGCAGGTCATTTGGGTCACGGTGAGCTATAATCTCTATTTCTGTCTGGCATTTACGATGTATAACATCAGCCACAACTTAATGATCCCGCTCTCTACCCGAAACGGCAAGCAGCGCGATGTGCTGGCAATGTTCACTTCCATGGGTAGCTCCATGATCCCAGGAACGGTCGTGAGCATGCTGTTCCCTATGCTCATCCTGCCCCTCATTGGTGTGGATCAAGGAAAATGGATCACCGTCATGGGCATCATCTCGATCCTTGCGTTGCCCGCGGTATTTCTAGAATACTATTTCACGCGTGAGCGTGTCACGGAAGAGACGACTGCTACAAAGGAAGAAAATGCGATCTCCTTTATAGATCAGCTGAAAGGCTGCTTCAAGAGCCAATACTGGATCGTCATTATGGGGATCATTATCGTTTATAACCTGTACAACAATTTTCAGGTCACTAGTTCCCTTTATTATGCCAACTGGGTTTTGGGAACTTATAACGACGGCATTACTTACACACTTATGAACGCTGTGGGACAGGCACCGCTTGGCTTGGGTGTCGTGATCTTGTGGCCGATGGTCAAGAAATTCGGAAAAACCAACTGTATGATCGCAGGTAGCGGATTGGCGATCGTAGGAAGCGTAATATGTGCGCTCTTCCCCACCAACATGGGCATTGTTCTGGGCGGTCTTGCATTACGTTCTTTCGGCACGCTTCCGATCACTTATGTTCTCATGTCCATGCTGGCAGATGCGCTCGATCACGTAGAGTGGATCAACGGCTTCCGCTGTGACGGATTCTCTTCTTCTGTTTTCAGCATCATTCTGACCGTGACCGTGGGCATCAGCACGGGCGTGTTCAACCTCGTCCTTGGCATGGTGAATTATGTGCCGCCCATGGCTGACGGCACGTTTGTGACGCAGAGTGCTGCAGTTCAGAATTTCTTCGTCATCGGTTGGTACATTGTCCCTGCTGTGGGCGCGTTTCTGATCGGCTTCCTTTGCTCCTTCTTCAAGCTGGACAAAGAATTGCCTCAGATCCAGCGTGAAATTGCCGAGCGCCATCGCGCGCAGGCGCTGGCGCGTGGGGAAGAATATGTCTCCCCCGAGGAGCAGGCGGCAAGAGAGCTCGCAGAGCAAGAGCGCATCGCTGAAGAAAAGCGCATCGAGGAACTGAAAGCAAAATGCGCAAAGAAAGGTCTGAATTTTGCCGACGAGGAAGCAAAATATCAGGCAAAACTCGCGGCAAAGGATGCTAAGAAGAAAAAATAATTGGGAGAAGTGTATGAAAAAGAAAAAACTTTGGATCATTTTGGGAATCGTTTGCTTCTTTGCTATTACACAAATTGTGGTTTTGGGTGCGCTTGGTGGGATCGGTCCGCTGGGATTTATCAAGGAAAACAGGATCAGAAATGCTGCAGGCAATGCACCGCAGTACCACTTAGAAAATGTGAAGCCTTTAGAAAGCAGTCCCTTAAATGGTAAGAAACTCCTATTTTTGGGTTCTTCTGTCACAGACGGAGATGCCTCTTTGGGGGTATCGATGGCTGACTACATCGGAAAGCTCGATGGTTGCACCATCATTAAAGAAGCCGTTAGTGGTACGACCCTTGCTGGAACAACAAGTAGCGCCTATACCTCCCGCTTACTGAATGTGGATCGTGAACTGGAACTCGATTGCGTTATCTGCCAACTTTCCACCAACGATGCGACCAAGAAAAAGAAAATGGGAGAAATCTCAAGTTCTACCACTCTGGCAGATTTTGATCGAACGACAGTAATCGGTGCAATGGAATACATCATCGCCTACAGCCAGTCAGTCTGGGACTGCCCCGTGGTTTTCTATACAGGCACAAAATATAGTAGCACGCAGTATGGAGAAATGGTGGACGCACTGCTAAAATTGCAGGAGAAGTGGGGAATTGGTGTGATCGATCTTTGGAACGACCCCGAAATGAATGCGGTTTCCGAAGCAGACTATGCCCTTTATATGAACGACTCCATCCATCCCACGCAAGCAGGCTACTTAAACTGGTGGACGCCTAAGTTTCAACAGAACCTGTACACATTGCTCGGCGAGTAACAAAAATTTTTGGGGGCGGCGGCAAATGCCGCCGCCCATTTTTGCAAATCAGGAGGAAACGATATGCAAAAGATCTCTTTTAACGATAATTGGCTCTGCAATGGGTGCGCTGTGACATTGCCACACGATGCGCAGATCACGGAAACGCGCAGTCCCGACGCATCGAACGGCGGACACGGCTATTTCCCTGCGGGCATTTACACCTATGAAAAGACGTTTTTTGCCCCAAAATCGTGGGAAAATCAAGAAATTCTTGTAGAATTCGAGGGTGTGTACAAAAACAGCACCGTTTCCCTAAACGGCAACGTGATCGGCGGGCATAAGTACGGCTACACGACCTTTGCCGTGGCGCTGACGGGGCTGAATTACGGTGCGGAGAACACCCTGACGGTGGTCGCCGACAATTCTCAGCTCCCGAACTCCCGCTGGTACTCGGGTGCTGGCATTTACCGCCCCGTATGGCTCTACATCGGCGGAGAAAAGAGCATCGAGTATCAGGGAATAAAGATCACCACACTCTCCATCGACCCCGCGAAAATCAGGGTAGAAACCAAGGCGACGGGCGATGTGATGGTGGAGATTTATGACGGTGAGACACGCGTTGCATCGGGGCATGGTGCGCTTTGCGAGCTCAATATCCCCGACGCGAAGCTCTGGAGCGACGAAACGCCCCATCTCTATACTGCCAAAGTCAACTGTGGTGAAGATATTGTAGAAGAAAAATTCGGCATCCGCACGATCGCGTGGAGCACAAAGGGTCTATTCATCAACGGCAAGAAAACCCTGCTCCGCGGTGGCTGTGTGCACCACGACAATGGCATTCTCGGCGCAGCGACCTATGATGAAAGCGAATGGCGGCGAGTGCGCATTTTGAAAGAAGCAGGATTTAATGCCATCCGCTCCGCGCACAACCCAACCTCCCGCGCAATGCTAGAAGCGTGCGATCACTACGGAATGTACATGATGGACGAAACGTTTGATATGTGGTACAACCGAAAAAACAAGTTCGACTATGGCTGTGATTTCGCCGAGCATTGGCAGGAGGACACCACCGCCATGGTCATGCGCGATCACAATCACTCCAGCGTCATCCTCTATTCCATCGGCAACGAGGTGGCAGAGCCAGCAGAAGCGAGAGGACTGGAATATGGCAGACAACAGATCGATCTCATCCACACCCTCGATGCGACCCGCCCTGTCACCTGCGGTCTGAATCTGATGGTCATGAGCCGCGCCGCCAAGGGGCAAGGCATTTATCAGGATGGCGAGCAGAAAACGAATGCACCCGACGCGCCCAAGAAAGAGGAAAAAGTACAAAACGGAAGTCTTGCCTTTAATATCATGGCATCTTTCATCGGTACAGGCATGAACAAGGGTGGCAATTCTCCAAAAGTCGATGCCATCGCATCGCCCATCATCGAAGCGTTGGACATTGCGGGCTATAACTACGGTTCTGGTCGCTATCCACTCGAAGAAAAGCAGCATCCTGAGCGCATCATATTCGGCTCGGAGACATTTCCACAAGATATCTATAAAAACTGGGCACAAGTGAAGAAGCACCCCTATATTCTGGGCGATTTCATGTGGACGAGCTGGGACTACTTAGGCGAAGCGGGCATTGGCGCATGGAGCTATACGGGCGGTATGCCCTTTAATCGCCCCTATCCGTGGGTTCTGGCGGGTGCAGGCGTGATCGATATCTGCGGTACACCCGACGCTTCCTGCCGCTATGCCTCGACCGTGTGGGGACTGGAAAATGCACCGCGCATCGGGGTCAAGCCCGTGGATCACCCGCACGTGCGCGTGAGCAAATCTGTCTGGCGCGGCACGAATGCCATCGAAAGCTGGGCATGGTCTGGCTGTGACGGCAACAAGGCAGAGATCGAAGTCTATTCCGATGCCGCCATCGTCGAGCTTTGCTTAAACGGCAAATCGCTGGGCAAAAAGCACCCAAAGGAGATGAAAGCGGTCTTCAAGACGAAATATGCTTTTGGCACACTCACCGCCATCGCCTATGACGATAAAGGACAAGAAATCTCCCGCCGAAGCCTCCAAAGCGCATCGGGAACGAAGAGAGTGGTCGTCGCCCCTGAAAAGGATATGGCAAAACCCGATGAGATCCTCTACATTCCCGTTGAGATCCGCGGAGAGAACGGCGTGGTGGAAAGCAATGCCGACAAGACCCTCACCGTCACCGTTCAGGGTGGTAGATTGCTTGCGTTCGGCTCTGCAAACCCCTGCACCGAAGAACAGTACCATACAGGAACATTTACGACCTATCGCGGTCGTGCGCTCGCCGTTGTCCGCGCGGGAAAAAGCGGCAACGTGACTCTCTGCGTAAGCGGAGAAAACGCCACCGCTGAGATCCCCATTCGGAACGAATGCGATATCATTGATAGGAGATGAGAAGATGGGAAATAAATTTTCAATTTTGGATGGAAAAAATCTGAATCTCGATCAGATCGAGGGGCGTTTTGCCGCCTTTGCCAAAGTTCCCTATGCGGTTACGCTGAAGATGAGTAAGCCTCTGGCGAAAGATGGCTATGGCACGGTCACCGTCGATGGTGTTGCCGTGCCGAAAGGGACGGAATTTCTGATGGATGTCGTGGTGAAGATGCATTGCCTGATGATCCCTGTCGGTAGCGTGGCAAGAGAATACGGAAAGGAATATGCCATGCATCTGACAGGCTTTGTGGCAGAAAATGGCACGCGCTTTCCAGATACCACGCTGAAATTCAAAACCATGCCCCGCCCCGAACGCGATCCGAATTATGATGCCCATGATGCCATTGCGCTGGACGTGGCGCGCGAAGGTATGATCCTGCTGAAAAACAACGATCATCTCCTACCCCTGCCAAAAAATACCATTTTGAACTGCTTCGGTGCGGCGCAATTCTGCTTCCGCAATACCGCAACGGGTGCAGGTCTGATCAATCCCCGCTGGCAGGCAAATTTCCATCAATCAATCAAAGAACACAGCGATTTCCGCATCAATCGCGAAGTTTCCGAGCTGTATGTGGCGCTCGAAAATATCCTGCCGAGCGCGCAGGTGCTCGAACGCGCGCGCGAAATGTCCGACACGGCGCTCATCATTCTCTCCCGCCACGCGGGCGAATTTTCCGACAATCGCGCCGTCAAGGGTGGCTACTATTTGACCGACGACGAGCGTGCCATGATCGCGGCGGTCAGCAAGGCATTTCCGAAAACCGTCGCCATCCTCAACACGGGCTATCCCATCGAGGCGGGCTGGATCGATGAATTCGGCATTGATAGCGTGATCTATACGGGCTTTGCGGGCATGGGCGCGGGATATGTCCTGATGGAGATCTTGGACGGACGCACCGCCCCCTCTGGCAAGCTTCCCTACACATGGTGCTTCGATTATTACGACAACCCTGCCTCGCGCAATTTCATCAATCTCCCCGCTGAGCACAAGCAGGTCGGAGAGAAAGATTTTGGCGTTAAAATCGTCTATCAAGAAGATATTTATGTGGGATATCGTTATTTTGACACATTCCAAAAGCCCGTGGTCTACGGCTTTGGTCACGGACTGAGCTACACAGATTTCTGCCTGACTGCACAAGCACCGCAATGGAAAAACGACACGCTTTCGCTAGACCTGACTGTCCAGAACACAGGCGCGCGTGCAGGGAAGCAGGCAGTTCAGGTTTATATCGAAGCACCCGATGGAGATCTGGAGAAGCCACGGCGCGTGCTGGGTGCTTTTGCAAAAACGCACGCCCTCGCATCTGGTGAGGTGCAAGGATTGCATCTGCAAGTGCCCGAACTGGCATTCGCCTCTTTTGATGAGCGTGCCTCCGCATTCGTTCTGGAAGCAGGAGAATACCATGTGTGGCTGGGTGAGAGCTTGGAGCGCGCAAAAATGATTGGAAGTTTTTCCATATCCGAAAGAAAAGTCGTGCAAAGGGTGCATCGGATCGCTCCGCCGATGGAAGATTTCCACCGTCTGACGAAGAAAGACCCCACGGTTACGGAAGTTTCCAAGATATTGCCCTTAGAAAACCGCATCGAAACGCCAGCGCCCAGAGCGCTCTATCAGCCGAATACACTCCCCGCCTATCACGGAAAGAAGATCACCTTCGCGGAGCTAAAAAATGATGCGTCTCTGCTCGATGCGTTCGTGGCGCAGATGACCACGGATGAATTGTGCCGACTGAACGTTTGCGGTGGCGCTGACTGGTATCTGCCGTGGCAGAGTGGCGCGGCAGGAAAAACGGCGGTTTTGCGCAAGTATAAATTGCCGAAAGTCATCGTTTCTGACGGAAACACGGGGCTGAATCTGAAAAAGCGCAACATTGGATTCCCCAGCAGCGCGACCGTAGCAGCAACATTTAATACAGACCTTGCCTACGCAGTTGGAAAAGTTATTGCCGAAGAAGCGCGAGAAATGGGCATCGGCTTGAATCTCGGTCCTGCCATGAATATCCAGCGCAACATCCTCAACGGTCGACACCCCGAATACTTCTCGGAAGACCCGCTCCTCGGCGGCACGATGGCGGGATATCATGGAAAGGGCTTGGAGGAAAACGGCTGCGGATGTACCTATAAGCACCTGTTCTGCAACAATTCCGAAACTTCCCGAAAGGCAAGTCACTCCATCGTTTCCGAGCGGGCACTGCGTGAGATCTACTTCAAAATTTTTGAAATCGCCACACAGATCCAAAAACCCTCTGGCATCATGACGAGTTACAACGCCGTCAACGGCATCTACCCCGCCGAAAATGCGGATATCCTGCAAACCCTCCTGCGGGAAGAGTGGAAACTGGACAGCCTCATCATGACCGACTGGAATTGCTACGATACCGTTGACCCCGTAGAAATGGTAAAAGCTGGAAACTGCTGGCTGACCGAGGGCGGCGCAAAATACGTAAAGACCCTGCGCAAAGCCGCCCACGCAAGCACCCTCCCCCGCGCCACCTTGGAACAAAACGCAAAGTTCCTGATAAAATTTGTCCTCAAATGGAGCATTTAATACTGATTTCAACTTAAACTCTTTCAGTTTAGGTTGAAAGACATCGCCTGTTGGCGCAAAACCTTTCTCAAACGCAAAAAGGGCTTCTCACGTGATATGCTCCCCATAGAGTAGACACTCGAAATAACAAAAATTTCGAGACTACACTATGGGGAGTATATCATCAGTCGAGAAGCCCTTTCACAATTTAATATTCGCGAATGACTGCGCGGACGATGCCGATGAGTTCTGCCTCTGAGCCGTCGATGGGGGGATAGTTCTCGTTTTCGGGCATGAGCCAGACTTGTCCGTTGCGGCGGGAGAGGCGCTTGACGGTCGCCTCGTCGCCGATGCGCGCGACGACGATCTGTCCGTCATCGGCACTCGACTGCGGGCGAACGACCACGAGGTCGCCGCTGAGGATCGCGGCATTGATCATGCTATCTCCGCGCACGCGCAGGGCAAAGCATCCCGCTTCGTCCCAACTGACGCTCCCCTCCTGATTTTCGACCGCGAGAATGGGCATACCCGCCGTCACAAGACCCACAACTGGGATCTGCCCCTGCCGCGCGCCCGTCACAAGCGCACGCTTACAGCCCTTCGCGGCGGGGACTTGAATGAGCCCCTTGTTCTGAAGCGCTTGCAGATGATAGCTGACGGATGCCGTCGAGCGAAGCCCCACCGCCGCGCCGATCTCGCGCACGGAGGGCGAATAGCCATTCTCCTGAATGAATTGATTGACAAACTCCAAAATCAGCTCCGCCTTATTGCTCGTTCTCGGCATGGTAGCGACCTCCTTGTGCATAGAAAACACATTTTCTTTTATAATAGCACAAATGAGCGGAAAGGGGAAGCATTTTTTCAAATTCTTTGGTTAATTGTAAAATCAAATTGAACAGTTGAACAAAAAGATCCATAGTGGTC
>CAZVJJ010000033.1:0-18259 GCA_964627295.1 uncultured Oscillospiraceae bacterium
ACCGTCTCGGCTTCGTACACGAAAACTATTTCTACGGTGATGCTCCTTCCAATCTTGGTAAGCTGATTTATGAGATTTCATTTTTCTTCTATATGAAAGTGCCGAGTGACTTTGCTCCGATCAGCGAGAGCTTCACGGAAGATAACAGCAAGGAGCATTTGAAGTGGGTTTCACTTGATGAGAATGTCAAAATGTACCCCGAATTTTTCAAAACGGAGCTGAAAAATCGGGCGGATACGGTCAAGTATTTTGTTACGGATAATCGGTAAAAAGGAGTGAAAGTAGCATGAATATATCCGTCAGATATGCGAAAAGAGAGGACTTGGCACGTGTCAACGAACTGAGGAAAATGGTCAATGACCTTCACGCAGAAAACAGACCGGATATTTTTCGCCCCGGCTTCTGTGAAGAAATTCGGGAGCATGTGTATCAGGTGTTTGAAGCACAGAAGTCCGATGTCATCGTAGCGTGCATCGATGGCGTGGTCTGTGGATTTGCTATGGTTGAGTACATCGACAAGCCGCAGTCAGCCTATCAGCTTGCAAGACGCTTTTATCAAATCCACGAGTTCGGCGTGGACAGTGCCTTCCGTCGCTGCGGTGTGGCAACCGCATTGATCGATTTTTGCCGCAGTGAAGCAAAGCGGATGCATTTTGACCGCATGGAACTGGATGCATGGGCGTTCAATGAAGGCGCAATCCAATTTTATGAGTCGGTCGGATTTCAAACCTATCGCAGGTATATGGAATCCAAAATAGAGTAAACCAAGCAAGAAATGAGGAAGCATTATGCCATTTACCGCAAACCGCAAACGACCGATACAGGTCAAATTCTTTGTATACGAACTTCTAAAAGCAGAACAGGCATGACCAAAATCATGCCTGTTCCAAGAAAAATGCGAATTTCTATTATACCTGCAGGGAGCTCATTGCGTCCCTGCTTTTTCTATTTTTTGAACATGGATCGGAGCACTTCTCGCAAGGGTCATTCGTCGCTTTCGTCTTCTGCGTCATAGGCAGGCAGATCGTCAAAGTCCATCTGCGTTGCGCCACCGCGCATTGCCGCCCATTGCTCTTTCGTTACCAAAATGGCGCGTGGCTTACTGCCTTGGAACGGACCAACGATGCCCTTTTCTTCCATCTCGTCCACGATACGCGCGGCGCGCGCATAACCGAGTTTCAGACGACGCTGAAGCATCGAAACCGATGCCTGCCCCGTTTCGAGGATGACATCTACCGCCGCAGGAAGCATTTCATCTCCATCAAGTTCATCCGCATTCGGCTCAAAATCAGAGGCAGATGCGGACTTTTTCCCTGTCTGCTGGGCGTTCTTTTCAATGTCTTTCAGAACATCCTGATTATATTCCGCCGTATAATTTGTCTTGACATAGCTTGCGACTGCTTCAACTTCGGAATCCGTCACAAAGCAACCCTGTACACGGAGTGGCTTTCCTGCACCGATGGGGGCATAGAGCATATCGCCCTTACCAACGAGCTTTTCTGCGCCGACCGTATCGAGAATGATGCGAGATTCCATCGCAGAAGCGACCGAGAACGCAATGCGCGAGGGAATATTTGCTTTCATAAGGCCTGTGATCACATCCGCAGACGGACGCTGGGTCGCAATGATCAGGTGCATTCCCGCCGCGCGTCCCATCTGTGCAATGCGGCAGATGGAATCCTCGACCTCTTTCGCCGCGACGAGCATGAGGTCTGCCAGCTCATCGACGATGATGACGACCTGCGGAAGCTTCCCTGCGCCGTCCTCTTCGTTTTCCACGATGCTGTTATACGACTCCAGATCACGAACGCCTGCATCAGACATCAGCTTATAGCGCCGCAACATCTCCGTGACCGCCCATTGTAGCGAACCCGCCGCTTTTTTGGGGTCGGTGACGACAGGGATCAAAAGATGCGGAATGCCGTTGTAGATGCCAAGTTCGACCATTTTGGGGTCAACCATGATGAGTTTGACATCTTCGGGGCTTGCCTTGTAGAGTAGGCTGATAATGATGGAGTTCATGCACACCGACTTACCAGAGCCCGTCGTACCTGCAATAAGCATATGTGGCATTTTGCGAATATTTCCAACAATGCAGTTACCGCCAATATCCTTACCGACCGCAAACGAGGATTTGGACTTTGAACGGTTGAATGCGTCAGAATCGATGACTTCGCGAAGCGAGACCGTTGTCACCGCACGGTTCGGAACTTCAATGCCCACAATGGATATTTTGTCAGGCACAGCCGCAATGCGCACGCCCGATGCGCCCAAGCTCAGCGCAATATCATCCGCGCAGGAAGTGAGCTTGCTCAGTCGGACACCCTTATCCAGCTCCACCTCGTATCGCGTGACGCTCGGACCGCGGGTAACATTGATGATATGCGCATCGATCTTGAAACTTGCAAGCGTTTCGTTGAGGCGGCGGGAATTGACACGCATTTCCTCCGTTCCATCCGCACCACCGCGACTTGGACGATTCAGAAGCTCAAGCGGCGGGAAGCAATATACGCTCTGTTGGCTCGCTTGCGTTTCGGCGATTTCGGACGCGACCTCCTTTGCAGACTGCGCGGCTTCCTTTGCCGTGACTTTGGAAGACTTGGAGGATGATTCCTTTGTCACGCGCACTTTCTTCGGCTTCGTCACCTCGGGAGGCGGGGCTTCGGGTGTGCTTTCTTCCAAAATCAGCTCAGGCATTTTTTCTGGGATCTTCTCTTCCTCGCAAGCGATCGGCGGCACGATCGGACGTTCCGCAGGGCGCTCACTGTGGATCTGGGGCACATCGCTGAGGATCGCATCATCCATCACGTGTTCCGATGCCGCCGCAACTGGCGATCCGATGTCACCATCGATCTGGAACATCATATCATCCGCGCGTGCATTTCCTGTTTTCACCGCCTTGCGGCGCGCGGGCGGGTTCTGGATCGTCTGCACAGTAGGCGCGTCTGCCTGCTCGATCTCAGGCGCAGTTTCGTCGATATAGATGGGCTGCTCGGCAAGCTGAATGCGCTCACGCTTCTGGCGTGCGCGTTCGATCTGCTTGTTGGCGATGTGATTGACAACGACCGTCGCAGGATCTACTTCGTCCTCGTCAAGTTCGTCAAAATCGTCACGCGGGCGATTCCGAATGGCACGAATGAGGCTCGGAAGTGTGATCTGCATAGCCCCAAGGAGCGTAAATACAGCCGCGACGATGAAAAATGCATAGGAGATCGGTGTACCAAGGCAAGCACGTATCAGCATTGCGATCGCGCCACAGATAACGCCACCCGTCGTTCCATCTGCACCACCCGCATACAGCTCACCGACCAGCTTCACGGAGACAGAAAGGTAGCCTGTTTCGACCGCAAGGTGCGCAATACAGCCGGTGGTCAGGACAAAAAAGAGCGTGCAAACGGTGCGCATCGTAACACGCGAGCGCGTGCCAAAAATCTGGATAAAGAAAATGTAAAGAAGTGCAGGGATGGAAAAATAGAACCCAACGACACCGATCAGCCCCTTTACAACAGACCCGATCAGCAGAAGAAGCCACCCCTCAGGCTTGATCGCCGTCACAAGGAACACAAGGAAAAGCACGATGCTGACGAGCGCAATGATGACATTCTTCGGGATCGGGCTTTCAAAGTCCTGATTTGCCGTCTTTACTTTCGTATTTTTTGTAGCGCTCGATTTTGCAGAAGAACTTCCCTTCTTCTTTGTTTGGTTTGCGGTGGATGCCGCCTTTTGCGCCTGAGAAGTATTCTTTTTAGCAGCCATAGTTACCTCCTCATCGATTCATTGAAAATACGCAGAAACGTATATGCTGTCAAACAGTTAAAAAGAGAATAAAGCTGAAAAGTGCCGCGCCCCAGTTGTAAAGCGCAAACACGCCAAAACCTGCCGATGCCGCAAGCTTGCGCATAAGCAGGACACCAAGCCACGTTCCGCCGAATGCCGCAACAGCCGCAAGCAGGAACTTGCACACGAGAGAAAACGATACGATCCCGATACCGCCGCTTATTATTGCGAGAATGTCCATCACGATCAGCCCGATCATAACAAGCATATCCAGTAGCAGCGTGATATTGAGCGCGAAGCGCTTATCCGCACCGCGAACGATCGCGATCGAGCAAACTGTGCCCACGCAGGAAATACCGGGGATGAGCGATGCCGTCGCACCAAGTCCCATAAGCGCCGCATCAAATGCCGACATAAGCTGAGAATCCTTATTGCTGCTCGGAAGAAACTGGGGAATGAAAAGGATCAGTCCATTGATCAGCAGCGTGATTGCAAGAATGCTCAGCCCCGATACAAGTCCGCTCAGTTTATTGTAAAAAATAAATCCAAAAATCAGCGGAACGAGCATCACTCGCAAAAGTCCCATATCCATCAGCGCTGGAAGATCCAGCGGACGCTTTCTCCTGCGCTTGGGGATCTTCGCAAGCTTTCGCGCACGGTTGATGCGCAGAATGTGATTTTGACAACAATAATAAAGTGCCGCAAGCGTCGCAATATGTATCAGCAAACGCAGAAGCGGCGATTCGACCCGCTCGCCAAAAAGCTTCATCAGTAGCATCTGATGCGCCTTGGCAGAAACAGGCAGAATATCCGCAAGCCCCGCAAACAGTCCGTATAAAATTCCTTCGAGCCAGTTGATATCCACGCCCGTCCCTCCTTATTTCACACTTTTACACTTTATGATAGCATATTTTCAGAAAGATTTCCACCCCTAAATGGAAAAATTTCATTCTTTCTTCTGATTTTCGATCATCTCGTGCAAAGCATCAAGGGCATCCCGCAATCCTCCGAGCTGATCGATAAGCCCTGACGTGACCGCTTCCTTGCCATAGAGGATCGTACCCACATCGGTTGCCATTTCGCCCGTTGCCATCATATAGTGCTCAAAATCGCCCTTTGCGATGCGGGAATTGCTCACAACGAACTCAACGATCTGCTCCTGAATGCGTCCAAAATAGCGAAATGTTTGCGGTGCACCGACCACAAGCCCTGTCATTCGGACAGGATGCACGGTCATGCTTGCAGTGGGCGTAATGAAAGAACGCTTGGTGCACACCGCAAGCGGGATGCCGATCGAATGTCCCCCGCCAAGCACAAGCGATACTGTCGGCTTTTTCATTCCTGCGATCATTTCTGCGATCGCAAGCCCCGCTTCGATATCGCCTCCCACGGTATTGAGAAGCAGAAGCAGTCCATCGATCTCGTCGCTTTCTTCGATCCCTGCCAGAAGCGGTAAAATATGCTCGTATTTCGTCGTTTTCACCGTCTCGGGCGCAACTTGATGCCCCTCCACCTGACCGATGATCGTGAGGGTATAGATATTTCCCTTTTTCGATTTTGTGATATCTGCCCCGAGCTCGACGATCTGCTTTCGTTCCTGCTCTATCAAATCTGCATTTTCAATGGTTTCGTTCATAGCCTGCCGTCCCCTTTCGCCTTTAGGATATCCGATTGCGTGCATTTCATTCTTGCAGGGCTTGACAGGATATCGTATAATGGTAATGGTGATAAAAATGGCAAAAACAAATGCAGTTCGTCTTGTAGAGCTTGCAGGCATCGAATGCGACGAACGCTTTTATGCATACGACGAAAACGACTTAAATGGAATGCACGCCGCAGAAGCGATCGGCTTTCCCCCTGAGCAGGTTTTCAAAACACTTGTCGCGCGCGGAGCGAAAACGGGCATCCATGTTTTCTGCATTCCCGTTTGCTGTGAGCTGGATCTAAAAAAAGCAGCAAAAGCCGCAGGCGATAAAAACATGGAACTTGTCCATGTTAAGGAACTCCTTGCACTCACAGGATATATCCGCGGTGGATGCTCCCCCGTCGGTATGAAAAAGAAATATCCCACGACCATCGATGAAACCGCTTCCCTTTGGGATGTGATCGCCGTTTCCGCAGGCGAACGCGGGCATCAGATGCTTCTATCTCCAGATGGGCTTATGCAGCTGACCGCTGCTAAGTTTTCTGATATAACAATATAGAAAGGAACAAATGAAATGGAATACACCTACAAAACCAGCGGCACTTGCTCCCGTGAGATCCTGTTTGAAATCGAGGACGGCAAGGTAAAGAATCTCCGCTTTATCGGCGGCTGTAACGGCAATCTTCAGGGCATCGGCGCACTTGTCGAGGGCATGAAAGTTGAGGATGTCATCGCCCGCGTGGAAGGCATCAGCTGTGGTGGTCGTCCCACCTCCTGCCCCGATCAGCTCGCACGCGCACTCAAAGAAGCGGTCGGCGCTTAATGCAAAAATGGAAAACGCGATGTGGTTTCGATCACATCGCGTTTTTTTATTTGATTGGAACGATCATTCCGCATCGGGACGCTCTTTGACAGCCTGAATGATCCGTTTTACGAGTTCATCACGTCCATTCCCCTTTTCCGCAGAAAACGGTATGATCGGCGTGCCCTCAGGGAGCGAAAGATCCTCACGGATGGTCACAAGATTGGGCGCAAGCTCACTTTTTTTAAGCTTGTCCATCTTGTTTGCGACGACGACGAATGGGCAACCGCTTTCGATGAACCAGTTCGCCATTGTAATGTCGTTATTCGTCGGCGGGTGACGGTAATCGACGATCAGCACGCCCAAATCGATGCGGCTCGCGGCGAAATAATCCTCCATGAGCTTTCCCCAACGTGCCTTTTCACTTTCCGACACCTTTGCATAGCCATATCCGGGAAGATCGACGAAGTAGCAACGGCTGTCCACGGTGAAATAATTGACATGGATGGTCTTGCCCGGTTTTTCACCCACGCGGGCAAAATTCTTCCGCTGTAAAATTCGATTGATGACCGAAGATTTTCCAACATTCGACTTGCCCGCAAATGCAATTTCGGGCAGACGGTTTTTCGGAAAGTCCTTGGGGGATGCGGCAGAGATCAAAAAATCAACTTTTTGAAAATTCATAGCTCCTCCTTACTGACGGATCGCGGTTTTGTGCACACTGCGTTTCAGCTCCTGCGGAATGTCCGAAAGGATGGTCGGTACGACCTCAGCTTTCGGCTTCAGCGCCACCTGAAGCACCTGCTCGACGTGAGAAACAGGAATGAATTCCAAGGCATTTCGCACCGTCTGATCGATTTCGGAAAGGTCGCGTGCATTGTCTTCGGGGATGATGACCGTGTGGATGCCGTGGCGAAGCGCCGCCATCGTCTTTTCTTTCAGTCCACCGATCGCCATCACTCTGCCACGGAGGGAAATTTCACCCGTCATGGCAACATCACGGCGTACTTGCTGACCTGTAAGGGCAGAAACGATGGCGGTACACACCGTGATGCCCGCAGAGGGACCATCTTTCGGTACTGCACCCTCAGGGAAATGCACATGGATATCTTTCGTTTTATAAAAATCCGCATCAATGCCAAGCTTCTGCGCATTCGCGCGGATATAGCTCAGCGCCGCATGTGCAGATTCTTTCATCACATCGCCAAGATTTCCCGTCAGTTCGAGCTTGCCGTTTCCGTCCATCACATTGACTTCCACTTCAAGCGTTTCACCACCGACACTCGTCCAAGCAAGACCTGTGACCAGTCCCACTTCGTCCACATTGCGCATTCTATCAGGTAAGAACGTGCGGACACCGAGAAAATCCTCTATGTTTGCAGGGGTCACGACGATCTTTTTCGGGGTCTCTTGCGCTACGATCGCCATCGCCGCCTTACGGCAGACCTCGCCGATCTTGCGCTCCAAGGAACGAACACCCGATTCGCGCGTATAGCAGGTGATCATTTCACGGATCGCGTCATCCGTCACGCGAAGCTGAGAACGCTTGATGCCATGCTTTTTCAACTGCTTGGAAATTAGGTGATCTTTTGCGATCATCAGTTTTTCCTCATCCGTATAGGAGCTCAGTTCAATGATCTCCATGCGGTCAAGGAGCGGGCGCGGGACGGTATCGAGCGTATTCGCCGTTGCGATGAAAAGGACATCTGAAAGATCAACAGGGATCTCGAGATAATGGTCGCGGTAATTGTGATTCTGTTCGCCATCGAGCACTTCAAGAAGTGCCGCGCTCGGGTCGCCGCGATGGTCTGCACCCATCTTATCGATCTCATCGAGCAAAATGACAGGATTCATCGAGCCTGCCTGCGTAAGCGCTGAGATGATGCGGCCGGGCATCGCGCCGACATACGTCTTGCGATGACCACGAATATCCGCTTCATCGTGCACGCCGCCAAGCGAGATGCGCGCCATTTTGCGATTGAGCGCGCGGCTGATCGAATAGGAAATGGAGGTCTTTCCGACACCGGGAGGGCCAACAAGGCAAAGGATCTGCGGTGGCATATTCTCGGCAAGCTGTCGCACAGCGATCGTTTCGAGGATGCGCTCCTTTACCTTTTCCATGCCAAAATGATCGCGCGCAAGCACTTTTTGCGCCGCGGAAACATCCACACGTTCCTTTGTGTGCTCATGCCACGGAAGCTCCAGCACGGTATCGAGATAATTGCGCAAAACAGCACCTTCCGCAGAGCCGAACGGCTGTTTTTTGAGCCTTTCAACATCTTTCAGGAGCTTCTCTTCCGTTTCGCGATCGAAATGGAGTACATGGATCCTGAGCGCATATATATCGAACTCGTCCTCATTTTCTTCCTCACCAAGTTCGGTGCGGATGGTATGTAGCTGTTCACGCAGATAATACTCGCGCTGATTCTGGTCGATATTCGCGCGTGTCTTTTCCTGGATCTCCTCTTCGAGGTGCAGCATCTCGATTTCCCGACGCAGGAACTTGATCGCCATCTCAATGCGGCGCACAGGATTGCGCTGCATCAAAAGCTGGATCTTCTGCGGAAAATCGATATTTGAATTTTGCGCGATGGCATCGGCAACAAAGCCCGCATCGTCGCTTGCCATCATGCGGAGCATCAGCGCCTGCGGAGGATGGTCGGTCATATCGATGTATGCGCCGTAGAGATTATTCGCTTCGCGCAATAATGCGTGGAGGCGAAGCGTATTCTGAACTTCCTGATCAGGAAGTTCCTCTGCAAAGCCGCTTAAATAGGGTTCATACTGCGTCAGGCGCGTAAGTTCCGCGCGGCAAATGCCGCTGACGAGGACGCGCAGATTTTCGCCTTGCGATTTGAGCACCTGCTTGACGCGCGCGACCGTGCCGATGGGGAAAAGACCCTCTTCATGTGGGTCTTGATCCATAATATCTCTCTGTGGGACGAGCAGAATGATCTGGTCGCCTTTCATTGCCGCTTCAAGTGCCTTTGCGGACTTGTCACGACCCACATCAAAATGTGTCGTCTGATTCGGGAACACCGCGAGCCCGCGAAGCGCGAGAACAGGCAGTTTCCCAGAGTGGAATACTTCTGTCAAGGGGATCTCCCTCCTTTGCTAAGAGAAAAAAGGGGGCAGCAAGCTACCCCCTCTTACATCATTTGTTTCCCAAAAGTGCCTTTCGGGGATGTGCGGCATCGCGAATGATATCGGGTGCATCGCCGCGAATGCACGCAGGAGTAATAATAACTTTGCGGATGGTCAGGTCAGACGGGATCTCGTACATGATCTTCACCATGAGCTGTTCCATGATCGCACGCAAGCCACGCGCGCCGATCTGACGATCGACCGCTTTCTGCGCGATCATTTCAAGCGCCTCATCCTGAATTTCAAGCGAGACATTGTCCAGCGCGAACAGCTTGTGATACTGCCGCGTGATGGCATTCTTCGGCTCGACAAGGATGCGGACAAGATCTTCTTTCGTAAGATTTTGCAGGCAAGTGATCACGGGCATTCTACCAACAAGCTCGGGAATGATGCCAAAACGCACCAGATCATCCGATTCGACCTGCGAAAAAAGCTTGCCGACATCGCGCTTACGCTTACTTTCGACAGGCGCATCAAAGCCGATCGCAGATTTTTCCGTGCGCTTTTCGATGATCTTATCCAGACCGTCGAATGCACCGCCGCAAATAAAGAGAATATTGGTCGTATCGATCGGGATATTCTCCTGCTGGGGATGCTTACGCCCGCCCTGCGGAGGAACATTCGCGACCGTTCCCTCAAGGATCTTCAGCAGTGCCTGCTGGACACCCTCGCCCGAAACGTCGCGGGTGATGGAGGTATTTTCGCTCTTGCGGGCGATCTTATCCATCTCGTCAATGTAGATGATGCCGTGCTCAGCCGCTTCGACATCAAAATCTGCCGCCTGCAAAAGGCGCAGAAGAATATTCTCCACATCGTCGCCAACGTAGCCCGCCTCGGTAAGCGTAGTCGCATCGGCGATGGCAAAAGGAACATTTAGGATCTTTGCAAGGGTCTGCGCAAAGAGGGTCTTGCCACAGCCCGTCGGTCCGATCAGCAGAATGTTGCTCTTTTGCAGTTCCACATCGGAGTCCGCACCGAAATAGATGCGCTTATAGTGATTATATACCGCGACAGCAAGGGCGACCTTCGCCTCCTCCTGACCCACGATATAGTTATCCATGAATGCTTTCATCTCCATAGGAGTTGGAAGCTTTTCAGGAGCCTGCAATGCATTCTTCGGTTCAAGGTCAAGCTCGTCAGCAAGAAGCTCACTGCAAGCCTGCACGCAATCGCTGCAAATATACACACCAGGTCCTGCGATCAGTCTGCTTGCCTGCGACTCACGTCTGCCGCAGAAACTGCAACGGATCGGCTGTTCTGTATTCGTAGCCATGAAGTCGGTCGCCTTTCTGTTAGTGATGCGCAAGCACGCGGTCGATCAGACCAAATGCTTTCGCTTCTTCGGAGGTCAAGAAATTGTCGCGTTCGCAAGCGGCTGTGACCGTCTCGATGCTCTGGCCGCAGTTTTCCGCAAGAATGCGGTTCATGCGCTCCTTGACGGTTTGCAGGCGCTTCATGTGGATCGCCATATCGGTGATCTGACCCTGTGCACCAGCGGAGGGCTGATGGATCATGATCTCAGAATTGGGAAGTGCCATGCGCTTGCCCTTCGTGCCTGCGCTGAGCAAGAATGCGCCCATGGATGCCGCCATACCGACGCAGATCGTGGCAACATCGCACTTGATATACTGCATCGTATCGTAGATCGCCATGCCAGCGGTCACGCTACCACCGGGGCTGTTGATATAGAACTGGATATCCTTGTCGGGGTCCTGCGCTTCAAGATAAAGAAGCTGGGCGACGATCAAGGATGCGGTCGTATCGTTGACCTCCTCAGACAGGAAGATGATACGATCATTGAGCAGACGCGAAAAAATATCGTAGCTGCGCTCTCCGCGCCCCGTCTGCTCGACAACATAGGGAATGAAACTCATGGTGATGTCTCCTTTCTTAAAGGCTAAAACATTCTAACCATTTCAGAGGAAGGTTATTCCTCGCCGTGAGGTTTGATACTGTTTTCCGAACACGATCTTTCATTGAAAATCAGCATGATAAACGTTTTGCGGACAGTTACCTGTCCGCAAAACAGGAAATCCTATTGCGAAAGGATCACTCCTCGGTCTTCTCTTCTGCCTTGGGTGCAACAGCGACTGCGGAATCGGTGATGATCTTGGTAGCCTTGCGAACCTTGAGCGATGCGGTCAGCTCCTCAGCAGGAACCATCTCCTTGACCTTAGCAGCCTCGAGCTGATACTGCTCTGCAAGGGAGTTGATCTCAGCCTCGATCTCTTCATCGGAAACGGAGATATTCTCCACCTCAACGATCTTCTCGAGGGTGACGGTGATCTTAGCCTGCTTCTCAGCGGTGGGACGGAATGCCTGACGCATGGTGCTGACGTCGCCGCCCATCATCTTCGCGTACTGCTCCATGGAGTAGCCGCTCATCTGAAGCTGATATGCAAAGCGCTCCATCTGGGTGTCCAGCTCGTTCTCAACGAGTGCGTTGGGCACATCGACTGTGGTGTTCTCTGCTGCCTTCTCGACGCATGCATTCTCGAAAGCGGACTGTGCCTGCTTCTCAGCATTTGCCAGAGCCTTTGCGCGGATATCGTTCTTCAGCTCCTCGAGCGTCTCGAACTCGGAAACGTCCTTTGCAAACTCGTCATCAAGTGCGGGAACGTTCGTGACGGTGACCTTGTTGACCTTCACGTGGAACACGACTGCCTTGCCAGCGAGCTCAGCGTGGTAATCCTCGGGGAAAGTGATGTTGATGTCCTTCTCCTCGCCAGCGGACATGCCAACGATCTGCTCCTCGAAGCCGGGGACGAACTGGTGAGAGCCGAGCTTCAGATCGAAGTTATCGCCCTTACCGCCCTCGAATGCAACGCCATTGTCGAAGCCCTCGAAGTCGATGTTTGCGGTATCGCCCATCTCGGCAGCGCGCTCGACGGTCTCGGTGGAAGCAACATTCTGTGCCATGCGGTCAAGTTCAGCCTGAACCTGCTCGTCAGAGACAGAAACCTCTGCCTTCTCGACCTCAAGGCCCTTGTACTGACCCAGAGTGACCTCGGGGTAAACATCGGTGGTGAGGGTCAGAGTGACGATATTGTCCTCGCTGATCTGCATATCGGTAAGGCTCGGACGGCCGATCGCCTTGAAGTCCTGCTTAGCAATGGACTCCTCGTAAACCTCGGGGAAGATCTCCTCGAGACCGTCTTCATAGAAGACGTGAGCGCCGTACATGCTCTCGATCACCTTGCGGGGTGCTTTGCCCTTGCGGAAGCCAGGGATCATGATGTTCTTGCGCTGCTTCATGTAAGCGGCGTTGACACCCTTCTCCATGAGTTCCTTGTCGATCTCGACAACGACAGTTGCCTGATTGCCATTTCTTTCAATGCTCTTAACGTTCATTAAGTAATCCTCCTAATAGGCTTTTGCATAGCAAAACCTTATATATTTTTACATAGCCGATTTATTCTATCAGAAAAAGATGGAATTGTCCACTATTTTCTGAAAAATTCTTTATGAAATTACCTTCACAGGGCAAAATCCGATGTAATCAGCGGCGACAAGCTGAAAATCGACCCCATCCCAAAGCCCTTGCATGGCAAGTTTGTGGCTTCCACCATGCAAATGTCCATAAAAACAGCGGCGAACCTCGTATTTTTCAAGCAGGTTCAGGATCTCATGGCATTCGTACCCTTTATAGCGCGGTGGATAGTGGAGGAACACATATTTCTGCTTCTCCCCTGCCGCTTTCAGCGAGGCCTCGAGCCTGCAAAGTTCACGGCGAAATACCTTTTCGTCGTGTTCGCCACTTCGCTCCTCCTCAAAGAACCACCCGCGCGTACCACAAATGGCGATATCCCCATATTCATAGCAGTTATTATTGAGGATGTGCATATTTTCAAATCCGTTTTCGTCGCAGAACTTCGTGAATTTCGCAGCAGTAGACCACCAGTAGTCATGGTTGCCTTTTAAGATGATCTTTCTGCCACGGATCTCGTTGATCCACGCAAAATCCGCCTTTGCACCCTCAAGGTCGAGCGCCCAGCTAAGATCGCCGAGAAGCACCGTGGTGTCTTCATCCGAGATCACGGACACGCCCTGCTTGAGTTTGTCCATATACCCGACCCACGCTCCGCCAAAAATATCCATAGGCTTCGGCGCACCGAGACATAAATGCAGATCGCCAATGGCATAAAGTGCCATAGCACACCTCCAATTTTTTATTCTTAGGGGATCTAATTTTCCTTAGTTGGCAGAAAAACGACTGCCATACGGTTCACGCCCGTTACCGCACGGTAATCCATGATCCCGCTACACTTTCGTGCAAGCGCGAGATCCGCCCCCTGCGGATAGGTTTGCTGAATGTGCGCAAGCGACGCGCCTGCGCGCACATCGCTCACGACGGTCGCATAAACGCCATCGCGAATGCGCGTGAGCGCACGTTCAGACGGCGTGCAAGGCACGTTCGCCCCACGGGCATCCAGAAGCGTCTGTACCGCACGCGCGCCACCGCAAGCAAACAGAAGACGCTCATAGGTCACCTCAGAAAGCGCCTGTACAGGCAATACACCGCGGTGGATAAGCGACCATGCAGGCGCATCTTCGCGACAGCAGAGCACGATGTTCCCAATGGGCAGACCCCATTCGCGGGCATACCATGCCGCCATGAGCCACGTCGATTCCTCATCCGACAGCACCACATCGGTGCATTTTTCGTCAGAGGCAGGTAGCTCACCGAAAACAGCAAACAGTACCGCTACATCGACTGCGATCTTCGTCCACTCCGACGCGTGCGTGCATTTTTCAGATAGGAGCTGAGAAAGTGCATCGACGAAATATGCATAGCTTTCTCCCAGATTGTGCCAGCACTCCGCGATCAGCGTCTTGCGCTGAATGGATGCAAGGCGGATCGGTGCGCGGCCAAGTGCGCATTCGATATCCCACGCCGAAAGCTTCGCGCCAAAAAGCGGCGCAAGCACCGCCTGCAATCGCTCAGAAAAAGACATTTCTGCAAGATCAGCAAGCATTTGGGCTGTATACTGTGGCATTTTATAGGGCACGAACAGCCCGCCGTTTCCCGCCTTTTCCTCACAAAGCGCGTGATTGGCTGTATAAATATCAGCGTTTGCCCTCGTTGTTCCGTATAGCATTTTCCATCACTCCCAAAGCATTGTTCCAGAAAATGTCGGTTATCATACTTTCTGCTACGCCACGCTCGGAAAGGCGCGCGGCAAGCTTCGGATAATCCTGCACGCCGCAGAAGCCCTCAGGCATATGCTCGATCCCATCAAGATCACCGCCGAGCGCAATATGTTTGCCGCTCGGATCGAGCTTCAGAAAATGCAGGATATGGTCGCACGCCGTATCGATGGTCGGGTGCTCCCCTGTAAATTCCGCGCAGAGATTATAGCCCGCAACACCGCCTGTTTTCGCGATCGCTAGGAACATCTCGTCTGTCAAGTTGCGGCTTTCGCCCCACACGGCGCGGCTGTTCGAGTGCGATGCGATGACGGGTGCTTCGGTGATGTCCATGATATTCCAGAAGCCCTCATCGCTGATGTGGCTCACATCCACAAGGATACCAAGGCGCTGGCACTCCTGCACAAACTGCCGTCCGCGCTTCGTGAGCCCGCCGCCTGTTTTGTGCGAGCCTGTGAGTGGGTTCTTTTCATTCCAACCGAGGGTCGAAATGCGAAAGCCCAGGTTATAAAGCTTTTCGAGCTTCGCAGGGTCAAATTCGATGCCCGCAGGACCTTCGAGCGTAAAGATCGCAGACATCTTCCCCTCTGCGTGATTTCTGTGCACATCCTCTGCCGAGCGAGCCTGACGGATGATGTCAGAATTGCGGACAAGCGCATCTTGGATCGCGCTCAGCTCACTCCAGAAAATGTCGCTCGGCTTCATACCGCGCGGAAGTGGCAGATCGGTGGTAGACCAAAATGCAAAGCATTGCGCATAGCCTGCAAGCGTTTTGGCGCGCTTGAGATCGATATGGCGATCGTTTTCGCGAAGCGTGCCGTTGCCATTGAGATCACGACCGATCAACTCCGTTACAGTATCGCAATGCAAATCAAATACGGGAATATTCATGCAAATGCATCCTCCATATGTCGTATTTCTGGTTTCTTTGTAGCCGATCCCTCGGGTGCATAAATCTCGATCACATCAAATCGTGGCTGAAGTTCCGTTGGATATTCACTCAAATAGAGGGAAGCTGTCATGCGCAGTTTATCCTGCTTCCTGCGATCAACATATTCCATCGCCGCCGCAAAATTTCCGCTTTTTCGCAGTTTCACCTCGACGAATACGAGATACTTTCGATCGCGCACGATCAGATCGATCTCGCCAAAGCGAGAGTGATACCCCGATGCGACGACGGTATACCGCTTTTTTCGCAGATATTCCGCCGCGAGCGCTTCGCCCCACGCACCTGAAAGGTTATTTCTCCCCATAGTATTTCTTCAAAAAGCTCATGCGGTGGATGGGCGTTACACCATGGGCATCGAGCGCAGCGTAGTGCGCTTTTGTGCCGTAGCCCTTATGGATCTCGAAGCCATATTCGGGGTACGTTTTCGCAAGCTCGATCATAAGATCGTCACGCGTGACCTTTGCGAGGATGGATGCCGCCGCGATGCTTGCGCTCAGGCTGTCCCCTTTTACGACCGTCTTGACGGGAATACCAAAATCCGTTTCCCGATTTCCATCGATGAGCGCAAAATCTGCGCGCCCACCAAGCTGATCGATCGCACGGCGCATCGCAAGGAACGTCGCCTGCAAAATATTGAGCGAATCAATCTCCTGCTCGGACGCAAATGCGATGCCGTAGGCGATCGCTTGCTCCTTGATGATTGGAAATAGCTCACGGCGCTTTTTATCAGTCAGCTTCTTGCTGTCGGTCAGATCATCGATCACAAGCCCACGTGGCAATATGACCGCCGCCGCACATACAGGACCAGCCAGCGGACCTCTGCCCGCCTCATCCACGCCGCAAATGGCTTGATACGAGCCGCTTTCATAAAAGGAATTTTCGATCTCCCACATATTTACGGTACTCATTGCATTTCCTCCGGCATTTCGAGCGTAAATTTTCCAAGCTTGCCACTGCGGAATTCATCGAGCAGCATTTTCGACATACGCTCTGTATTGACCTCTCCACCCGAAACAAGATATCCGCGCTTTCTGCCTGCCATTTCGACAAGTTCCCAGCCCTGTGTTCCCTCGGGCGCATCCACCTTGTAGCGCTCAAGAAGAACTTGCGGATAGAACTTGTGCAAAAGTTCCATGAGCCTGCACGCAAGCTCCTCAATGTCAATGACACCCTCCTTGACCGCACCCGTGTAGGCAAGCATCATGCCCACCTCGGGGGCTTCAAATTTCGGCCAAAGGATGCCAGGGGTGTCCAGAAGCTGAAGTCCTGCATCGACCGTGACCCATTGCTTGCCGCGCGTGACACCTGGGCGGTTCTCCGCTTTTGCGCCTTTGCGCCCCGAGATCTGGTTGATGAGCGTGGATTTTCCAACATTGGGGATACCAACGACCATCACGCGAAGCGGACGGTTCATGCCACGTGCCGCGTCACGCGCAAGCTTTTCCTTGCACGCAAAGCGGGCGGCGGGGGTAAAATCCGCAATCCCCTTTCGGGTTTTGCAGTCTGTTGCAAGCACAGCCATCCCCTTTTCGCGGAAATACGCCATCCATTTCTTCGTTGCCGCAGGATCAGCAAGATCCATGCGATTAAGAACGATGATCCGTGGCTTTGTACCGCAAATGCTGTCAATATCGGGATTGCGACTGGAAAGCGGGATGCGTGCATCCACGATCTCACAAACGGCATCGACCTGTTTTAGATCCGCTTCGATCTGTCGGCGGGTCTTCGTCATGTGGCCGGGATACCATTGAATATTCATTTTTTCATTATCCATCAATCGATCACTCCTATTCTAGAGAAATCACGTTCCTCATTCGCTTCACCGTAGGCATTCGTTCCATTCGTCCCTGGGAGAAAAAGGAAGATCGCCTTTCCGATGATCTGTCGCGTGTCGATCAGCCCGATCTCAAGGAATCGGCTATCGCGGGAATTGCTTCGGTTGTCCCCCATTACGAATACACAGCCATCAGAAACGGTCAGGGGGAACGAGACACCGCCCGAATTTACTGTCGGAGACCAGACGTAATCCTCTTCGAGCGCCACACCATCCACATAAACAATACTGTTGTCGAAGTCGATATCGACCGTCTGCCCCTCTGTCGCAATCACGCGCTTGACGATGGGCTTTCCGTCCTCAAACGATTGCTTGCTTGCAACGATGATGTCACCCTGTTGTGGCTCGCGGTAGAAAAGACTGCTGACAAGTAGCAGATAATCGCCATCGAGCAGCGTATGATTCATCGATGTGCCAGAAACGATCACGATGCGAAAAATCAGTAAAAATAGAATGCATATCACAGCAAGGCAAACAGCGATGTCATGCAGCGTCTGCACGACCTGCTCGCGAACGCTCGGTTCTTTTTGCTCCTCGTCCATACGATCTCCTCCAAATGCGCGGAATGTTACTAATACCATCATACCATATTCAAAAGAACATTTCCATAGCTTTGTGTGAATTTTTTGGGCAATAAAAAAAGAGGGCAATGCCCTCTTTTTTTATTAGCTTGAAGATTAGACCTTCTCCTTGACCTTTGCAGCCTTGCCGAAGCGGTCGCGCAGGTAGTACAGCTTTGCACGACGGACCTTGCCCTTGCGGACAGTCTCGATCATTGCAACGTGCGGAGAATGCAGGGGGAAGACCTTCTCGCAGCCGACACCGTAAGAGATGCGGCGAACGGTGATGGTCTCGGTGATGCCGCCGTGCTTGCGGGCGATCACGGTGCCTTCAAAAACCTGAATACGCTCACGGGAGCCTTCCTTGATGCGAACGTGCACACGAACGGTATCGCCCACG
>CAZVJJ010000034.1:0-17684 GCA_964627295.1 uncultured Oscillospiraceae bacterium
ATGATGTGCTTACACAAAGTGTAAACCATGTGCCTCTTGACAGTACACCCCCACCCTACGGTATAATAGGCGGGTGCGGTGCATTACATCTGTGCAGTCGGTTTGGGATTGGCGGGGAGGAGCAGGGTGACGGTCGTGCCTTGGGAGAGGATGCTCTCGATCTTCAAGCCACATTCCCCACCGCAGGAAAGGCGCACACGGCGATGGATATTATAAAGCGCGATGGAGCTTTCGGGCGCATTGGGCGAATCGAGCTTCTGCCGCAACGCCAGAACTTCAGAAAGGGACATCCCCTTTCCGCTGTCGCGGATGCAGATGCGCAGGTGCGCATCCGTGCGGGAAATTTCGATATCCACCATGCCGATCCCGCTGATATCTTCCAGCCCGTGAACCACTGCATTTTCGACCAACGGCTGCAAAAGGAGCGGAAGCATCGGATACGTCGCGGGGTCAACGCTCGGATCGATGGTGATGCGATGGTTGATGCGCTCACCGAAGCGCAATTTCTGGATGGCAAGATAGCTCTCCACGTGCTCAAGCTCGCGCTTGAGGGTCGTGTAAGACGTGCCCGTATTTTCCTGCACGTAGTGGAGCGTCTTTCCGAGGAGCTTGACCGCATCCGCCACCTCACGGTCGCCCGTTGTGAGCGCTTTCATGCGGATGGTTTCGAGGGTATTGTAAAGATAATGGGGATTGATCTGGCTTGCGAGCATTTTATACTCCATGATCTGCTGATTCGTGCGCAATTCTTTCTCATTGAGCTCCGCTTCATACATCTTCGCATCTTTCTGCTTGATGTCCTGCACCATGAATTTAAGATCCTCAAACGCCTCCGTCAGTTCATCGTGTCCAGAGAAATCGGAAATGATATTGTAGTCCTGCGAACGCGCCTTATGCATCTCGGCACGGAGCAGACCCACGCGGCGGGAAAAATAATTCGCAAACAGAATAAGGATCATTCCAGGAACGAGCACCGCAAGCATGAGTAGCATCAGCCAGCTATCCATGATCGAGGCGATGGATGCAAGTCCGCTCCCATCGAGCGTGCACACGTACAGTCGCGAATTCGTCTTATACATATGCAACGTCGAAACGGAAGCAAAATACTCGACATCTTCCACTTTCACCTTGCCCGAATAGCGGTAGAAATCCTCGGTATAGTCGATCGCAACGACCTGCTCCTGCCCATACCATGCGCGCTTGGAACTGTAGACGATCCCGCCATTGTCCACCGACACTGCATCGATGATGCTGCTCGAATCGATGCGCGAACGGATATACTGATCGCCGACGCGCGTGACGACGACGGCATGGTACTCGCTTTCGGGCAGGACGAGCCGCCGCACAAGGCAGAGGTTGCTCATCTTATTGCCATAGCCATCGTCTGGGATGCTCACCCACATGGCATTCGTGCTGGCAAGCGCCGTCTGATACCATTCCGCTTCCGCGATCTCGTCCGTAATGGGACGGAATTGCTTGTAGGTATACACCGTCGGGTTGTCGGTATAGATATAGATGCCGTCAAGTTCGGGGGAATTGTAGATCAGGCTGTCGATGGTACTGTTTTTATTGACCTCGGTGATGAATGCCATGTTGCTTTCGTACTCCGTGACAAGCAGGCGCTTGATGGACTGATCGTAGAAGATCTCATCCGAAACGGTATACGCCTGCGTCGTGATCTCGGAAACGAGGGTCTTTAAGCGCCGATTGTCCGCTTCCAGCAGCTCGATGCAATGTTCATTGAGCATCTTGTTCGCAGATGCGAGCAGGAACACGCCGAGGATGCTCAGCGGAATGAAAAGCGCAAGCGCATAGATCGCATACATCTGCCGTCTGATCTTCAGATTCTTCAAATTCCCCAGCTTTCTGCGCAAAAAATGCTGCTTCATGCCCTATCGCGCTCCAAAATGCACACGCCCGCCACAGGAAGCTCTGCTTCGGTGCAGGTCTCCCCCGTCAGGCTGTCCGTCCATGCGCCGCCAAGCGGAACGCTCTGCGGTTTTCCAGAATGGTTCAGCAGGAAGAGGAATTGCGTTTTCTCATTCTCGCGCATCGTTGCTTCGACGAGCGCGGGAGTATCGAGCACAGGCACGATGCCGCGTGCATCGCAAAGCTTCTTTAAGAACGCGTCGTAAAATGCCGCATTCGGGCGGGTCGCGACGTACCACGCCTCACCCGCACCAAAATCGTTGCGCGTCAAAACGGGCATACCCGCATAGAAATCCTCTTCATAGGTCGCAAGCACCTGTGCGCCCTCGCTGTGCAGAAGATCGCAGAGGATCGTCGCATCATAGCGCTCGCCCTCCCACGTGAAGTGGTTCGCGCCCGTTTCGGGGAGCGCATCGCTCTCCTCGACCCAGATACCGAGCAATTCGCGCAGTTTCCCCGGATAACCGCCGACGGTCACGAGGTCGCTCTCGTCTACATAGCCCGAGAAGAACGTCGTGATGAGCGTGCCACCCGCACGCACGAATTCGCGCAGACGCACATCGACCTCTGGCTTGATCATATACAGCACAGGGGCGATGAGGATCTTATACTTGCTGAAATCGGCATCCACGCCCACGATATCCGCAGGGATATTGCGCGCATGGAGCGCAGAATAATAATTTTGCACCTCGTCGCGGTATTTCAGAAGTACGCTCGGACCTGCCGAATACTCGACCGCCCACCAGTTGTCCCAGTCAAAGACGATGCCGATCTGGCTATGGATGCGGCTTCCGAGCGTTCGATCGCCGAGCGTGGCAAGCTCCCCGCCGAGCGCCGTCGCTTCGCGGAAGACGCGGGTATTTTCATGCCCGCAATGGTCGATGATCGCGCCGTGATACTTCTCGCACGCGCCGATGGAGCGGCGCATCTGGAAGAACATCACCGAATCCGAACCATGTGCGACTGCCTGATAGCTCCAAAGGCGCATCACCCCCGGTCGCTTGAGGGAATTGAACGGTTGCCAGTTTGTCACCGACGGAGTCTGCTCCATGAGCACAAAGGGCTTTCCGTCTTTCAGTCCGCGCATCAGCTCATGGTTCAGCGCCATCTGTGCAGGGGTATAGTCGGGGCTCGGATAGCTGTCCCACGACACAAAATCCATGTATTTTGCCCATTTCTGATAGTCAAGGGGCTTATAAAACTCCATCAGATTCGTCGTAACAGGGATATTGGGCGTGTGCTTCTTCACCGCGTCATACTCCATGCGGTAGCAATCGAGGATAGAATCAGAATTGAAGCGGCGGTAATCGAGCGAAATGCCCTGAAACGTCGTCCGCTCCCAGCCCCAGTGCTCGCTCAGATAGCTTGCAGGCACGATCTCGTCCCAGTCGTAAAACGTGTGCGACCAAAATGCCGTATCCCACGCGCGATTGACATTTTCGATCGTGCCATAGCGCTTTTTGAGCCATGTGCGGAATGCATTGGCGCAGTTTTCGCAGATGCACTCGCCGCCATACTCGTTGGAGATGTGCCACGCAACGATATTATCGTAGTGTCCGTAGCGCTCGGCGAGTTTTTCGGCAAGGCGGGTCGAATATTTGCGATAAATGGGGCTATTGGGGCAGGAATTGTGGCGCGAGCCGAACTGGCGCTTGCGTCCATCAGGCTCGACGCGCAAAATCTCGGGGTATTTTTTCGCCATCCACGCAGGATGCGCCGCCGTAGAAGTCGCAAGCACGACTTTCAGCCCATTTTCGTGGCAAAGCGCCATGATCTTGTCGAGCTTGGAGAAATCATAACTGTCCTCGCTCGGTTGCAATGCCGCCCACGAAAAAACATTGAGCGTCACGGTATCGATGTGCGCAAGGCGAAACAGGCGCATATCCTCTGCCCATGTTGCCTCGTCCCATTGCTCGGGGTTATAGTCGCCGCCATAGGCGATCTTATCATGCTTCCAGAGTTTTTCGTACATCCTGATTCTCCTTTATCCTCACGCGATGGTGATCTTGAGCGTCACGGGCAGGTCGCTTTCAATGCCCGCGGCGTGCACGTGCAGCCCAAGTGCATCCTTTTCCCATGTGAGCGCGCCGTCAAAGCCGAGGATCGAAACATCCTCGATGATGCCGTGGAATTCTGGCACATTCTGGTCGGCGCTGTCTGCAAGGGCGCGGATGGTGAAATCGCCACTCTCAGGACACTTCATGCAGAATGCATACACCGCGCCATTACCGCAGGTGAAGCGGTAATCGTCGGGCGTGAAAACGCCGTCCATCTCCTGAAAATAGCCCTCCGCCTTTTTCGTCGGACCTTCCGAGAAGCGCCGCCAGCACTTTGCGCCATTGATCGCCTCGCCATTGACCCGCATCCAGCGCGCGAGCGTTTCGAGGATCTCGCGATCGCCATCAGGGATCGTACCATCTGCCTTCGGACCGACATTGAGCAGGAGGTTGCCACCCTTGCTCACGGTGTCGATGAGGGTGCAGACGATCTCGTTGCCCGTTTTATAATCAAGGGAATCCGTATAGCACCACGAATTGTGCGCCACCGCCGTATCGGTCTGCCATGCATAGGGTTTCGCGTCGGCAAGTCCACCGCGCTCGACCTCGACGATGCCCGTGCCAAACATCATAGCATCGTGCTTATAGCAGATCTGCACATCCTCGCCCCAAAGTCTGCCACAGTTATAGTAAAATGCCGCAAGGCGCTTGAGGTACGGCTTGAACGCCTCGTGCTGGATCCACCAGTCGAAATACAGGAGCTTCGGGCGGTAATTGAGAATGATCTCCGCCGTGCGGGCAAGCCAGTCATCGAGATACTCCTCGGTGGGGTACGGCTCGGCAAACAGATCCTGATTGTCAGGCTCTGGCATGGACGGCCAGTAGAAATCGCCCTTTTTCAGCGGCTCGTGGATATCGGATGCAAATTCCTTGCCATGTCCCATGAACCACCAGTGCTCCGCACGATGGGACGAGGTGCAGAAGATCATATCATGTGCCTCGGCTTCTGCCTTCAGCGCGCCGAGCACGTCGCGCTTAGGTCCCATGTTGACGCTGTTCCAGTCCGAAAGCTCGCTTGCATACATCTGGAAGCCGTCGTGGTGCTCTGCCACAGGGAACACATAGCCCGCGCCCGCATTCTGGAATAGCTCGATCCATGCTTTCGGGTCAAATTTCTCCGCGCGGAACATCGGGATAAAGTCCTGATAGCCGAAATCTTTGTGCGCGCCATAGGTCTTGACGTGGTGCTCAAATTCCGCGCCACCCTGAATGTACATATTGCGCGAATACCACTCGTGGAATTTTGCGGGCACGCTGTACACGCCCCAATGGATAAAAATGCCCAGTCTGCGCTCACGGAACCATTCAGGCACGCGCGCATGCATGAGCGATGCCCAGTTCGGTTTGAACGGACCTTCCGCAATGATGCGGTCAACGGTCTGTAGGATCTCCTTTTCTTTGTTCGGATTCATAATTTTCCCTCCATATCAGCATCAAAGGTTGCTGTAGATCACATTGCGAAGCTTTCTCGTGATCGGCATCGTGCCAGCGTCGCGGCGCTGTGTCGTCATAAGGATCGAGATGCCGTTTTTCGGGCTATTGCAGAAGTACGTGCCGAGCCAGCCGTCCCAGCCGTATTCACCTTTCCAGCCGCAGTACATCGCCGCCCCGGGCTCTACCATATGGCGCATGAGATTGCCATAGGTCATGCCCTGCATGCTCTCCCACGCCTGTTCGCACGTTCTGCGTTGCCACGAGGTGAGCGCACCACCCGCGAGGGCTTCGACCGTCTGAGGTTTCAGGATGCCCGCGCCGCCGCGTATGAGCATGGTGGCAAATTTTGCATAGTCATCGATCGTGGAGCACAATCCTGCGCCACCCGATTCAAATGCGGGCGCACGGTGCGCCGTGTAGCAGATGCCAAGATTGTTCGTTACATAGTGGCGCACACCGCTTTCGGTCTGTTCGTAGACTTTGGCAAGGCGCGCCTGCTTTTCTGCGGGGACATAGAACGCCGTATCGTGCATCCCGAGCGGGGCGAAGAATTCTTTTTCCAGAAATTCTCCCAGACGCATCCCACTTGCCTTTTCGATCACCGCGCCGAGGATATCCGCAGACGTGCCGTACATCCATTTTTCACCTGGATGGAAGCTCAAACCGCCGTGAGATAGTTTCTCGGCGATCTCCTGCGTCGAAAGGGGCGCATCGCCATAAAGGCGGTCGCAAACCTCTTCAAATACGCGGGCACTCTCCTGCCCCGCCTCATCGGTGCTCGGGTAGGAAAGTCCCGAGGTCATATTCAGCAGATCCTTAACGGTGATATTGCGCCGCGCGGGCACTTTCTCGCCGTTTTCCCAGACCTGCATATTCTGATAGCACGGCAGATAGTCGCTGACCCACGCGCCGAGGTCGAGCGCGCCACGCTCAACGAGCAGCATCGCCGCGGCGGCGGTCACAGGCTTCGTCATGGAGTAAAGGCGCACGATCGTATCGTGCGCGAACGGCACGCCCACCTCCACATCCGCAAAGCCAGCATCGGTATAGACGATCGGCTCGCCGTCTTTCAGGATAAGCAGATTCGCACCCGCGATCTCGCCGCGCGCGACCGCCTGCGAAAGCAATGCGTGGAGCTTATCGGTCAATTCTTGCATTCGATTTTCCTCCAGTTCTGATTTTCCTCTATTATAACGAATCTCCCCCCATAATGGCAACCATCAAAATGGGAGAGATAGCGCCCCGAATTTTGGCGATTTTGCACGCTGTGCAGAAAAAGCGTGCAAAATTCCTGTACAGTCTGGCTCTTTACTTTTTTCGCAAGAAGAACTACAATACGGAAGAAATCAGGAATTGGGAGAGAATACATATGAATCAGGATCTAACAATGGGAAAACCGCAGACCGTGCTGTGGAAATTCTGCCTTCCGCTTTTTGGAAGCATCCTTTTTCAGCAGCTTTACAACATTGCCGACAGCTTCGTTGCGGGCAAATTCATCGGAGAAAACGCACTTGCCGCCGTTGGCAACAGCTATGAGATCACGCTGATCTTCCTAGCCTTTGCATTCGGATGCAATATGGGTTGCTCAGTCGTGGTATCGCGACTTTTCGGCGCAGGGCAGATGCAAAACGTGAAAACCGCCGTCTATACCGCCTGCATTTTCAGCGCGGCGGTGTGCGCGGTGCTGATGGGCATTGGCATCGGTGGCGCGTCCGCGCTCCTGCACCTCATCCGCACGCCCGAAGAGGTATTCGCTGATTCGGCGCTTTACCTCGACATCTACGTGTGGGGGCTTCCGTTCGTATTTTTCTATAATGTATCGACGGGAATTTTCTCGGCACTCGGCGATTCCAAAACGCCGTTTTACTTCCTCGCCGTGTCCTCGCTTTCCAATATTGCGGTGGATATCTGCTTCGTGACCATGTTCGATATGGGCGTTGCAGGTGTTGCGTGGGCAACGTTCCTCTGTCAGGGCGTGAGCTGTGTGCTCGCGGTATGGACGGTGTTTCGTCGCCTGCACAAGATCGGCGGAAGCGAAAAAGCGCCCATTTTCGACAGCGCACTTCTGGGGCAGATCGTTACCATCGCCGTGCCGAGCACGCTTCAGCAGAGCTTCATCTCCCTCGGCAACATCGTGATCCAAAGCATCATCAACGGTTTCGGCGCGCCCGTTATGGCGGGCTATTCCGCCGCCGTCAAGCTCAATAACCTTGTCGTCACCTCCTTTACCACGATCGGAAACGGCATTTCCAACTACACCGCGCAGAATCTCGGCGCGTATAAGCTCGACCGTATCCGTGAAGGCTTCCGCGTTGGCTTGAAAATGGTCTGGATGCTCTGCGTGCCGCTCGTGATCGTGTATTTCTGCGGTGGACGTGCATTGCTGACGCTGTTCATGGACGAGCCGACCGAGCTTGCCATGCAGACGGGCATCCGTTTCCTGCGCATCCTGTCGCCGTTCTACCTTGTCGTGTCCACGAAGCTCGTAGCAGACGGCATCCTGCGCGGTGCAGGTCAGATGAAGCAGTTCATGACCGCAACATTCACGGATCTACTGTTGCGTGTAGTGCTTGCATTCGTCCTGTCGAAAACCGCTCTCGGCGCAACGGGCATCTGGTGCGCATGGCCGATCGGTTGGTGCACCGCCACCGCCCTGTCGCTCCTTTTTTACCACAAAGAACACTGGGCACAGGCTTGATCTCCCTCATTTGATGGAGCGGGGAGCATATCACACCGCACCCGCCTATTATCCTATTATATTGTAGGGTGGGGGTATACCCCCACCGACCATGTTGCGACGATAGAAATGCTTGTTTTTCTGCCCGACTACCGACTACCACCAAAGGCTTCTCCTTGGGGAGAAGGCTTTCCTCAATCATCGACGGTTGGTGCGAAAAAACCGACCTTGCAGGTATCGATACTGCGTCGGTGGGGGTGTACCCCCACCCTACGGTCTGGGACGGGAGATTTTCGTTGTCGCAACGCGGGTGGTGTGTTTCCCCATCCTAGAATCAAAATCACCTTTGTTCTACGCGCATCTATTCTAGCATAAGCTAACGTGCAAGGAGGGATGGCGATGGCGGAGGAGATGCGGGAGCATACCCTGACACTCAAAAATCGCGAAAGGCTCACCATGAGTGGCGTTGCGCAGATCATATCCTTTGACGAAACGCTCGTCGTTCTGGAAACGGCGCTGGGCATCCTGCATGTACAGGGCGACGGGCTACAGCTCAAAACGCTCTCGGTCGATGGCGGGCAGGTGGAAGTCGTCGGTACTGTCACAGCGCTTACGTATGAGGCAATACGCACAGGCGGATGGTTGCACCGCTTTTTCGCATGAGCGCGCCCGCAGAGGCGGCGCGTCAGCTCGGCTGGGCGCTTGCGCTCGGCGGTCTGCTTGGCGCGGTCTACGAGTTGCTTCGCCCATTGCGTCCGCGCTTTCAGACGCTTTGCGATCTCGCATTCATCACATCCGCATGGATAGCATGGATCTACCACAGCTTCGCCATCTGCGCAGGCGATATCCGCGTGGTATGTTTTGTCGGTCTTTGGGGCGGTGCGATGGTTTGGAGCACGGCATTCGGGCGCGCGTTTCAGCCGTTTTTCGAGCGGTTTTGGCACGCGCTCCATGTCCTTTGCAGATGCATCCTGCTCCCTGCGAAAAAAATTTTCAAAATCGCAAAAATTTTGTTTGCATCTGCGCGAAAATCGGTTACAATAGAATGGAATAACCGTTTCCTGCGGAAGCGGGCGCACGGAGGCAATTCCCATGGCACAGACGGGCCGAATCAAATTCACCATCCACCACAGCAAACGCACGACGAAGATCATCGCCTGCATCGCGATCGTTCTCGCGATCGTCGCACTTGCGGCGCTGCACATCTGTATGCAACGCATCGAGCGCAAGACCGACGAGATGAACCGTCAGGCCGCCGCTCTGCAAAAGGAAAACGCAGAGATGGCACAGCGCATCGACTCTCTCGACACCGTACAGGGCATCGAGAAAGTGGCGGAGGATGAACTGGGGCTGGTTCCCACCGACGCAATTATCATTGACACCGACGAAGTCGGGTAAATAAATGGAGGAAACAAAGCAAAATATGGAGTTAACCGTTGGAGCCGTTTTAGAAGGCAAAGTCAAGTCCATCACAAATTTCGGCGCGTTTATCGCTCTGCCCGAGAACAAGACAGGCATGGTACATATCTCTGAGGTCGCCAATGCCTACGTCAGCGACATTCGCGAGCACCTTACCGAGGGTCAGGATGTAAAGGTCGTGGTCATCGGTGCAGAAAACGGCAAGATCAATCTTTCCATCAAGCGCCTTGCGCCCAAGCCACAGCGCGAGGGCGGAAGAGGTCAAGGTGGCAAAGGGGAAGGTGCTTCTCAGCGCCGCGAGGGCTCGGCAAACGGTGCATCCCGCCCCGTCCGTGCAGCCGCACCTGTTCAGCCCGCCGCGCCTAAGACGGCAGATCAGCTTTTCGAGGAAAAGCTCAAAGCATTCATGTCCGAATCGGACAACAAGCTCTCTTCCATGCGCGCAGACCACCGCACGAAGAGCAGAAGACGCTAACGGATCGGGGCTGTTGCACACCGCAACAGCCCTAATGTATGCACGTGAAAAGGAGGCGCTTTATGTCGAATATCGTCGTAACAGGCGGAAGCCGAGGGATCGGCGCTGCCGCTGTCGCGCTTTTTGCCGCGCGTGGAGATCGCGTGTGGTTTCTGTACGAAAAGAATCACGAGGCCGCCGCTACCGTCGCCCGCGCCACGGGCGCTGTGCCCATCTGCTGTGATGTTGCTGACTGCGCGGCGGTCGAAGCGGCATTTGCCCGCATCTCCGAGATCGATACGCTCATTTGTAGCGCAGGCATCTGCGAATATGGCATGATGCGCGACCTGAGCGAGCAGGCGTGGGATCGCATTTTTGCCGTCAACGTCAAGGGCGTTTACAACTGCGTCAATGCCGCCATGCCCGCATTCTTGCGCAACCATGCAGGCAGTATCATCACGGTCAGCTCCATGTGGGGGCAGGTCGGTGCTTCGTGTGAGGCGGCATATTCCGCGACCAAGGGCGCGGTGATCGCTCTGACGAAAGCCCTTGCCAAAGAGCTCGGTCCGAGTGGCATCCGTGTCAACTGCGTCGCCCCCGGCGTGATCCTGACGGATATGTGCGCCAGCGTTGCCCCCGAAGTGCTCGCGGACATGGCAGAAGAGACCCCTGTCGGGCGCAACGGCACGCCCGAGGATGTGGCGCGTGCATTTGCATACCTTGCCGATGCAGAATTCATTACTGGACAAGTTTTGCCCGTCAATGGCGGGTTTGTGATTTAAGGAGAGATACTATGAATATTGCGATCGCTTGTGACCACGGCGCACTTGCGCTGAAAGAGAAGCTCGTTGCCCACCTGACGGAGAAGGGCTATTGCGTCCGTGACTTCGGCACGCATAGCACCGAGAGCTGTGACTACCCCGATTTTGCCGCCGCCGCGGCGCGTGCCGTCGCCTCGGGCGAATGTGCGCGTGGCATCGTGCTGTGCACGACGGGCATCGGCGTTTCCATCACCGCCAATAAAGTCCACGGCATCCGCTGTGCCCTTTTAAGCGATGTGATGTCTGCCCGCCTGACCCGTGAGCACAATGATACGAACATGATGGCGCTCGGCGCAGGTGTCGTCGGCGAAATGCTCGCCCTCGAGATCACCGATACATGGCTCGGTACAGAATTTTCCAACGCCCCCCGCCACCAGCGCAGGATCGATAAAGTAATGGCGCTCGAAAACGCATGATCAATCCCCGTGCAGAACCATCTGCACGGGGATTTTTTAGCGAAATATGTCTTGTACTGTGCCTTCCGCTCCGCATTTGCGGTAATATAGATCATTCTTCCCGATACCTTGCTGAAGTCCATCCGTATTGTGATCGGGTTTTCAGTATTTCTAATATTACTTTCGTCCGCAGCAGTTTTTATACTTTCTTCCGCTACCGCAAGGACATGGTGCATTGCGAGAAATCGTTTTGGGGCGATTTTTACTTTCGATTTCGTCGATCTGACGAAGCATATCCAGTCGTAATTCTTCACTGGGCAGTTTCATGCTAAAAATCTGTGCACGCATCTCATCGGCATCCATTGTACCGTCGGCGATGGATTTGCGAATGTTCGGACCAAACCTCAAGGCCTTGGGAATACGATGTTCAGCAGGACACATCTCCCACATTTCCTTGGGCGTGTGCCCACGATTGCACTGCATCCGTCCGTTGTTATACATGGCTTGGCAACGGTTCAGAAAGTCATTCAGTTGCTTTTCGTTTACAAACGATATCCCCATTTTTTCCCAATCTGGCAACCAGTCGGTAGGATTCGGATTCAAAAAACGGATCTTATCATCCATAGTAAGTATAAACAAACCTGCTTCCCGCTCGTCCATTTTCAGCTCGTTGATGCAAAAATCGCGAAGATTTTCCGCTTCTGGCGTCAATTCCACATAGAATGGGTCTGCATAGCGAAGCAACTCTTGCTTATCGGGGATATAGTAGGGCTTCCCTTGCTGATTTTTCTTGGTGAGGAAATATAGATCCTCCACCATTCCAAACATCTCCACGCAGATGATCTCACGCTGAAACGGATCCGTCAATTTTCCGTCTACATATAGCTCATCATCGCCGAGAATGTAGAAATACTCACATTCATGCCGAGCGATCTCCGCAAAGGCAAGGAATTCCCGTTCCGTAATGGCTCGTTGGCACTGGCTATGAATGATTTCCCAAGCTTTTTTCAAAGGGATAATGCCATAAAGGCCTGCCATGGCATTAAAATATTTGCGCAGTAATCTGGATGTAGTGTCCTTCAGCGGAATTTCCCGATAGAGGGCGTTCAGTTTCCTGCGGTCATATTCCTCAGGAAAAGAAATCTGTTCTTGACTCATATTCGATCCTCCATGTTAATTTTGAGAAGTACAAAAGCATTGCGATTCCTATCACAATAGTACCATCATATCATCAAAAATGCAACGAGTATTTGCAAGCAGGAAGTATATCTTTTTCTTTTCGCAAGTTGTGAAAACTCTCCAACTTGCTCTTGCATATTTCCTGCGGATTTGGTACAATGGTAAAACCCAGAGAGAGGAGGACCCGCTGTATGGCGAAGCTCTATTTTAAGTATGGCGCGATGGGGTCGAGCAAGACCGCCCAAGCGCTCATCACCAAGTACAATTACGAAGAAAATGATCTCAATGTATGGCTCATCAAACCCAGCGCCGATACGCGCGACGGTGCGCAGATCCTGCGCAGTCGCATTGGCCTGGAGGCAACTGTCGAGATCATCCCGCCAGAACGGGACGTATATGCGCGCTTTCAGCAGACGCAAAACGGCACTTGCAATGTCATCATCGTGGATGAATGTCAATTTTTGACCGAGGCACAGATCGATCAGCTCCGCGCCATCGTCAATGATTTCAACATCCCTGTGATGTGCTTCGGTCTGCGCACCGATTTCCAGACGCACCTGTTCCCCGGATCGCGCCGCCTGATGGAGATCGCCGACACCATTCAGGAGATCAAAACTATCTGCGACTGCGGCGCAAAGGCGACAGTCAACGCCCGTATCAGCGGTGGCTACATCGTCACCGAGGGTGCACAAGTCGTGCTCGGTGGCAATGATAGCTATATCGCCATGTGCCATCGGTGTTATGTAAACGGCATCCGCGAACACAAGAAAATCCGCCTGCATGGGCAGGAATGATAATCGTATGTAAGGAGTATTAAGTATGGAAATTTCTGAGATCCTCGCTAAGTGCGACCACACCCTCCTCGCCCAGACAGCAACATGGGACGAGATCCGCGCCATCTGCGACGATGGCATGAAGTATCATTGCGCATCCGTGTGCATCCCCGCAAGTTATGTAAAGCAGGCGAAGCAGTACGTCGGCGACCGCCTTGCCATCTGCACCGTCATCGGCTTCCCGAATGGCTACGCCACCACCGCCGCCAAGTGCTTCATGGCATCCGACGCGGTCGAAAATGGCGCAGACGAGGTAGACATGGTCATCAACATCGGCTGGGCAAAGGATGGCAAGTGGGACGAGATCACAAGCGAGATCGCCGCGATCAAGGCAGCCTGCCACGGCAAGCTCCTGAAAGTCATCATCGAGACGTGCCTGCTGACGGACGAGGAGAAGATCGCCCTTTGCAAATGCGTCTCCGATTCTGGCGCGGACTACATCAAGACCTCCACAGGTTTTTCTAAGGCGGGCGCAACGTTCCACGATGTAGAGCTGTTCGCCGCACACGTCGCTCCGCACGTGAAGATCAAGGCGGCGGGCGGCATTTCGAGCATCGAAGATGCCGAGAAATTCATCGCCCTCGGCGCATCCCGCCTCGGCACTTCGCGCATCGTCAAGATCGCAAAGGGACTGGAAAACGACGGAACTTACTGATTTTTAAGAAAAGGAGATCATTCTTATGGCTAACTTTCCCACCACGCCCCATATCAATGTCGCAAACGAGATCGGCTTCGGCAAGACCGTTCTGATGCCCGGCGATCCCCTGCGTGCAAAATTCATCGCGGAAAACTTCCTCGAAAATCCTGTCCTTGTCAACAATGTCCGTGGCGTTCAGGGTCACACGGGCTACTATAAGGGCGTAAAAGTGTCCGTCATGGCATCTGGCATGGGTATGCCCGCCATCGGCATCTATTCGCACGAGCTTTTCAATCTCTTCGGCGTGGAGAACATCATCCGCGTCGGCTCGGCTGGCTCGATCCAAGAAAATGTGCACCTTTATGATCTCGTGATCGCACAGGGCGCTTGCACCGACTCGAACTATGCCGCACAGTTCCACTATCCTGGCACATTTGCCCCCATCGCATCGTGGGAGCTTGTGAGCGAGGCAGTCAAAGCCGCACAGGCAAACGGCTGTGTGTACCACGTCGGCAATGTCAATTCTTCCGACTGCTTCTACGGCGACCATGCGGAAGTCCCCGCAGGGCTTGACACGCTCTACAACCAGAAGAAGATGGGCGTTATGGCGCTCGAAATGGAAGCTGCCGCACTTTACATGAACGCCGCCCGCTACGGCAAGCGCGGTCTTTGCATCTGCACCATCTCCGACCACATCCTCACGGGCGAGGAAACGAGCGCCGAGCAGCGCCAGAATTCCTTCACCGATATGATGCGCGTTGCGCTCGATGTCGCCGTTGCCATGGAAAACAAGTGATCTGACCCCGAAACGAAAAGGAGTTCCATTATGAAACGTGTATTTTTGATCGTTCTCGATTCGTTCGGCATTGGCGCAATGCCCGACAGCGAGGCATTCGGTGATATCGGTGTCAATACCCTCGCCTCGTGCGCGACTTCCTCGAAGCTCCATGTGCCAAACATGATCGCCGCAGGCCTCGGCAATATCGACGGCGTTACGTGCCTGCCGAAAGTGGAAGCAACGGGCGCATATGCGCGCCTGACCGAGCGCTCCATGGGCAAGGATACGACCATCGGTCACTGGGAGATCGCGGGCGTAGTATCGCCGAAGCCCCTGCCGACCTATCCCAATGGCTTCCCGCAGGAGGTTCTGGATGCATTCAGCGCGGCAACAGGTCGCGGCTGTCTGTGCAATCTCCCCTATTCGGGCACGGATGTCATCCGCGACTATGGCGAGCAGCAGATCAAATCGGGCGACTGGATCATCTACACCTCTGCCGACTCCGTATTTCAGGTCGCCGCGCACGAGGAGTTCATCCCGCTCGAAGAGCTTTACGATGCCTGCCACAAGGCGCGTGAGCTTCTGCGCGGGGAGCACGGTGTCGGTCGTGTGATCGCGCGTCCGTATGTCGGCAATGCCCGCGATGGCTTCAAGCGCACCGCAAATCGCCATGACTATTCCCTCGAGCCGCCCGCACAGACGATGCTCGATGCCATCAAGGCATCTGGCAAGGATGTGATCGCCGTTGGCAAGATCCACGATATCTTCGCAGGGCAGGGCGACACGGAATTCGTATTCAACAAATCGAATGAAAATGGCATGGAGCACACCCTGCGCTATGCAAAGGGCAATTTCGACGGTCTTTGCTTCGTCAATCTCGTCGATTTTGATATGCAGTTCGGCCATCGCCGCGATGTGGACGGCTATGCAAATGCGCTGACGCAGTTTGATGCGTGGCTTCCTAGCTTGCTTGAAGCGCTCGGCGAGGACGATATCGTCATGATCACCGCCGACCACGGCTGTGACCCCGCCTATACCGCGACGACTGACCACACCCGCGAATACGTGCCGCTTCTCGTGCTCGGCAAGCGCGTCAAGCCCGTAGATCTCGGCACGCGCACAAGCTTCGCCGACATTGCCGCGACCATTACGGAGCTGCTCGATGTCGATTATGCGACCGAGGGCACGAGCTTCGCGCGCGAGATCCTTTAAGGGGGCGCAATATGGACGCAAAGGAATTGATCGCCCTTGCAAAGGAAGCCATGCTCCACGCCTACGTGCCCTATTCGGGCTATAAGGTCGGTGCGGCGCTGCTTTGCGCCGATGGAAGCGTGTATCAGGGCTGTAACATCGAAAATGCTTCCTATACCCCCACGATCTGCGCGGAGCGCACCGCCATTTTCAAGGCGGTGTATGATGGAAAGCGCGATTTTACCGCCATCGCCGTCTGTGGTGGCAAAGACGGCATCATCACAGGCGCATTTCCGCCGTGTGGCGTGTGCAGACAGGTCATGCGCGAATTCTGCGACGATGATTTCACCATCTATCTTATCGGGGCAGATGATCGCTACGAGACGGTCACGCTTGCAGACCTGCTCCCGCATAGCTTCTCTGCCAAAAAGCACATGAACTGAGCAGATGTCAATATTTCTTTGCATAGTTTTTACAAAAATGTGAAAAGATATTGATTTTTATGTCAAAATGTGCGAGAATAGAGGCGGTATTTGAGATACCAAAAATGTTTTTTGGAGGAATGAAAAATGAAAAAGCTTCTGGCTCTTCTGATGGCTCTTGCTATGGTTTTCTCCATGGCTGCCTGTGGTGGTGCATCCAGCAGCGCTGGTGCTGACGCGATCCCCGACGAGATGACGTCCGAGGATGGCAAGTATCAGATCGCATTCGTTACCGACGTTGGCACGCTGAAGGACAAGTCCTTCAATCAGGGTACTTATGACGGTGTCAAGCTGTACGCAAGCGCGAACAACAAGACCTACAAGTACTATCAGCCCGCTAACGGCAACCTCGCTACCGATGATGACCGCGCTGACGCATTCGTGCTCGCTTGCGAGAACGGCGCAGAGGTCGTTGTTGCGGCAGGCTTCATGCAGGAGGCTGCTCTGAAGAGCGCTGCTGCACAGTATCCCGATGTTCACTTCATCTTCATTGATGGCTACCCCGTCTCTGACGACAACGGCAATGTTCTGTCGAACGTTGCAGGTATCGCTTTCGACGAGCAGGAGTCCGGCTTCCTCGCTGGCTACGCTGCTGTTATGGAAGGCTACACCAAGCTCGGCTTCTGCGGCGGTGGCGGCGGTGACAACCCCGCTTGCGTCCGTTTCGGCTACGGCTTCGTTCAGGGCGCTGATGCAGCAGCTGCTGCTAAGGGCATCAATGTTGAGATGAACTACTCTTGGAACTACGGTTCTTCCTTCTCCGCTTCTACCGAACTGCAGACCATGGCTACTGGCTGGTACGAGAACGGTACTGAGGTCATCTTCTGCTGCGGCGGCGGTATGTTCACCTCCGTTGCTGGCGCCGCTGGCGCTGCTGAGGCTAAGGTCATCGGTGTTGACGTTGACCAGTCCTACGAGTCCGAGACCGTCATCACTTCCGCTATGAAGGGTCTGGCTGACGCTACGCAGTGGGCGATCGGCAAGCACTACGCTAACGAGTGGACTTCCATCGGCGGTACTGGCACTTCCCTCGGCGCTAAGGACAACGCTGTTGGCCTGCCCACCGACACTTGGACGCTGAAGAACTGGACTGTTGAGGATTACAATGCTCTGCTGGCTGACATCGTCGCTGGCAAGGTCGCGATCTCTTCCGACCTCGTTTCCAAGCCCGAGTCCACCGCAAACGTCACGGTCAACGTGATCGAGTAATTGCTTCTACGAAAAGAGGAAGACTTCGGTCTTCCTCTTTTTTTACCATTTTTGCGCACAATTCGCGGTAGCAAACTGTAGGGACACCCGTCCTCGGGTGTCCGCTTGACGCAGGAACGACACGCAAATACGTCCGTTTTTCGCACAATTTGCCGACGACCGCCAAAGGCTTCTCCTTGGGGAGAAGCT
>CAZVJJ010000035.1:0-17670 GCA_964627295.1 uncultured Oscillospiraceae bacterium
AAGTCTAAAGTAACCTCTATCCTGTCACCCATGTTTATCCTCCAATCACTTCGATTACCATCATTCTACCTCCTATTGTAACAAAATTAACATCGTTACACAAGTCAATTATACACACAGCCTCCCCATATTTTTGTTGACAGTATCACGATACCGTGATATAATAATTGCAGCATAAAGGAGGCAGTTTATGTTTCACAAAGTCAAAAGTGTATCGCCCCTTGCTGATTTCAAGCTAAGCGTGCAGTTCAGCGAGGGCGTAACCAAGTTGTATGATATGAACCCTCTGTTTGAGAAAATTCCCGCATTTAGCTATCTAAAAGAAAATCCAGAAGAATTCACCTGTGTTACCGTCGATGTTGGTGGTTACGGCATTATTTGGGGCGATGAACTGGATTTGAGCTGTGACGAGTTGTGGGAACATGGCGTACAGGTGGACACTCCCTTTGACGGATTGATGGCTTTCAGCGATGCCACCGAGCTTTGGGGGCTGAACGAAAGCACACTACGGAAAGCGATCAGCTACGGAAAACTGGTAAACGGTGTGGATGTCTGCAAGTTCGGCAAACAATGGGTCGTTTCCGTGAATGCCATGAAACGAGAGTATGGAGAAAAGAGCCTATGAATATCGAAAATAAATCAGGCTTTATTTGAGGGGGTGTATCTTGGTATGCAAATTCAGAAAATGGATTTCGACAAATTAGATCAGCTTGCTTTCAAGTATATGGGCAAGCGGAAGTCTCACAAAGAACAGGAAATGGGCGCAGCTTACTATCACGGAAAACGGGTGGCAAATGGCGTGATCGCACTTAGGAAGAGGCTCTTTCAGGATGATTCCATGGACGATATTTTAAGGTGCGCAGGCATATTTCACGACATCGGCAAGGGCATCGAGCCACATACCCATACAGGTGCTGTTCTGGCGTGGGATCTACTGAAAAATGAGATATCAGAAAACGAACTGGAGCACGTTTGCAGACTGATCGAAGCGCATAATGACAGAAAACCGCAGACCGATGCGCATTCATGGGACGAAAAGCTTCTTCAAGATGCCGACCTGCTCGACCACTACGGCTCGCAGGGCATTTGGATGTCGGTAAGCTATTACGCTTATACAACACAGCAGGAAATGGATCAAGTTCCTTCATTCTATAAAACAGAATGGCAAAATCAGATAGCAACGCATAGAACACTTTTGAACTATAATCTATCCAAAATAATATTCGATGATAAGACTTCCTTTGAAATGGCGATCGCAACCAGAATGGAAGTCGAGAAGAAGGGCATTTATTTCATTTGAGCAATGAGCCATGTCCTTGTCACTTTCCCCGATACAGGCCACGGTATCTTTATCGGAAATATGCTCGACACAGCAAGCGTAATATTTATGCCAGAGGCAAAAGCCTCTGGCATTTCCTTTTGTTTGTTTCTAAAATTTTTTCAGCCGATCGATTTCGTCATACACCGCTTCGACCTCGCATCCCTCCGTGATGTTCCATTCGTTTTTCATCACATCCAGTTGCTCATAGCGGCTTGCGATCGCAGCATCATAATTCCCCTGAATTTCATAAATGTGCGCCGCCGTGATCTGCGCGTCACAGTATTTCGGAGACGGCTGTATCTCAAACGCTTTTTTATAGTAAGCGATCGCTTCATCATATCGGCAGGCATAAGCCATGGCATCTGCCATGCAGGCGTAAGTTAACCAATCGTCGCCGTGATCCGAAAGCATTTTTTCCCAAATCGCTTCCGCTTTTTCATGTTCACCACGCGCCCATGCGATCCTCCCGCGGTGGAAAGGAACGCGGCAACTGTGATCCAGAGCGCTCATCGCTTCGCAAGCGGCTTCAGCCTCGTCCAAACGGCAGTCGGCGATCAGCTCATCCATCAGCCACAAATATCCTCTTGCATAATTGGGGTTCTTTTTTATGAAATCCTTGTAGTAGGAAATGCGTTTGCTATGGTTCGCAAAATCCCAATCAGAAATCGTGCCTTCCTGTGCGCGGCGAAGATTTACGTGATTTTCTTTCCGTTCAGGCGATAATTCCAGCGCTTCCTTTGCATATATTTCGGCAGATTTCCTCAACTCGTCTGCCTTGTGATTATATAATTCCGCCAGCAGACGAAACGCATCACTTTTGCAGGACTCTTTGCTGAGTTTATCGGTCAAAAACTGCGTTGCCTGCGTAAATTCATCCTCACTTAATACAGACCGCATATCCAGCATATTTTCAATGCGCTCAAATTGCGCCTGTTCAGAAAGATCGAACAGCTCGTCAAGCGTGCAACCAAAGTAAACCGCAATTTCAGGAAGCAACTGAACGTCAGGCATGGAAATATTGTTTTCCCATTTGCTGATCGTCTGAAAAGAAACATTCAGCGCTTTTGCCAAAGTGTCCTGTGTGATCCCTTTTCTGAATCGAAGCTGCTTGATTTTGTTTCCCAATTCAATATTCATAGGTGTTTTTCCTTTCTTCGTAAAGCTTTATCGCAGAAACTACGTCGATCGATGTTTTCCAAAAACAGTATAGCCTATCTAACGCTATAAAGCAATCACGGCAAAAGATAGTTCCGTATCAGAAAAAGCGAATCTGATCGCAAGCGATGCACAGAAAGGGGAAAACGGATAGGACAAACGCTTCTTAACGTGATCGCATTGCAATTTTGACCGTTCGGATTGACACGCGGTAATAATTCGGATATAATAAAGTAAGAAAAAATTATAAGGAGGAAGCTTTATGGAAATCCGATCAGCAACTGCACTACGCAACGACTATGACGGAATGGTTCGTCTATCCAAAGAAAAACAAAGCCCCATTTTTCTTACGCGAAACGGAGATGGGGAAATGGTTTTCCTGCCGATCGAGCTATGGGAAAAGCGAGAGGCAGAACTTGATCTGTTGGCAGAAATGCTTCGGCGAGAGCGCAGTATGCTCTCTGGCAGTCGGACGCATTCTCAGGCGCAAATAGAGGCGTTGGCGGAGGAGATCTTGGGTGAAAATTGAATGGCTTTCCGAAGCAAAAAGTGAATTTCGAGATCATCTTCTATATTACCGTAACACAGTTGGCGTAAAATATGCACGGAGTTTTTCAAAGAAAGTGTTATCCGCTGTAGGGCAGTTAGAGCAGTTTCCGCAGATGGGTGTTTTACGGCAAGACACGCTTATGGGAAAGTACGGATTTCGCGCACTATTTGTGGAGCAATATGTATGTGTATACCGCATTGAGGATGATACGGTGCTGATTTACCATTTTGCCGACGCACGGAAGAATTATATTTATCACATTTTCGGAATGGAATAAATGATACAGATATTCAATTAAAAGCCGTATCAAAATAGATATCATCAGTTCTATTCCCAACAGCAAAATCTCCCTCTCAAAAAACAGCCACAACGGTTTTTACCCACTGTGGCTGTCTTTTTTGCGTCACTTTTTCTTTTTTACTTCTTTTGACACTTCTTTAATGCTCTTCAAATACGCTTGTTCTACAGGTGTAAGCGTAATTTCCTGATATTTTCGATACTCGGATTTTGCTTTGTCCATTGCCTGTTTATGGCTGACAGTTCCTGCCCCCTCAAGCAACTTTCGATTTCCAGAAGATAGCACCATATCCAGTTGCTTTACATAGTCTTCCATATACATTGGTTTATGTTCGATCGCATTGATTTCTGCCAAATCAAAGTAACCCGACACAAGATTGTTAAGAACTTTCAATTCATCTTCCTGTAAATAATTTTTGGCAATACCGATGTCCTTTAATACGGGTAATTCACCTGAAAAGGACGTAAGCCCCATAAAAGGCTTTTCAGCATCTGCTCGATTGTATATTACTTCTGCCGCTGTCTGTCCATGTGTAGCATAGTGCAATTTATTTTGGACTATCTTGAAAAAACTGATCGATTCATCGCTATGCGGGTCGTAATCCACACTCGTTGCATACAAATCAAGCACCTGACGATATAAAACCTTTTCAGATGAGCGAATATCTCTGATACGGTCGAGCAATTCTTTCCAGTACGCTCCACCACCGTTGCCTTTCAACCGCGCATCGTCCATCGTAAAGCCTTTGATCATATACTCTTTCAAACGCTCTGTTGCCCAGCGCCTGAAATTTGTAGCGATTTTGGATTTTACTCTATATCCAAGGGAAATTATCATATCAAGGTTATAAAACGGAATTTCTCTTGAAACCTCACGATTGCCCTCTTTTTGAACCTGTCGGAATTTCCGACAGGTTGAAACCTCATCCAATTCGCCGTCTTCATAAATATGTTTTATATGCTCTACCACATTGGTTCTGGAGGTTTGAAACAGCTCCGCCATCTGTTGCTGCGTCAACCACACCGTTTCATCTTCTATTTTTACTTCAACATTCGTAAGACCGTCATCGGATCGGTAAATCAATATTTCGCCGTGATCTTTCATTGCACACACATCCTTTGTTTTCACCGCCATCACACACTCCACATGATAGAACGCGGGAACTTGATCCATTTTCTGCTAGGTCATATCGTCGGAATAGCTAAGGAAGCTCCGATCGATCCAGAGCTTCCTTATTATTACAAGCTTTCGGTTGATTCGTATGGTCACCCATTACAGCGCACTATAGCCGTGGCTATTGACGAGCGCATCGATTTTTTGCCCCGCCTTGCAGTAGGGGCACTCGCGATAGTCAAAACTCTCGTACTCAGGCAGGTCGGCAATGGAATAGACGCTCCGCACAGGGTAGCCCTCCACCGCGTCGATCGCAGAATAGATGGAAGAAACGCCCGCCACCGTACCACCATAGTAGCCGATCGCCTCGATCGCGCGCTTGGCGGTAAATCCCGTCGTGACGGATGCCGTGAGGATGAGCACATGCTTACCGCGGATCATCTTCACCGTATTGTCACGGAAGATCATCTGCGCATTCGCATTGTATTCAGGCTCAAGAATGTACATCGTCTGATGGGCATTGATGGTGTGGAAGCCCGTTTTCGTCAGTTCTTCCGCAAGGCACGCGCCAAGCACCGTCGTGCCGTCCATGCAAAGGATGGTATCGACAGGCGTATCATTGATAAAGTGCTTCACGAGCTCATGTGCGCTGTCCTTCGCCTCGCTCAGGCGCGTTTTCTGATACGTGATATCGATAAAGTAATTGATATGCGAGTGATTTGTCGCAAAATGTCCGCGCGCAACGCGCAGGGGTGCCTTTCCGCGGCGAATGGGCAGGTTCATCAATGTGATCATAGCGCAGTCCTCCTGATGTATCGTTTCAAAATAAAAAAAGAAAACGCTTTTTGTTCTGGCAAAACGAGCGTTTTCGCCAGAATTCAAAAAACGCTTTTTTCTATTATATCGAATCATGCATCAAAAGGCAAGCAAAACTTCATCGACCAATCTCCCAAAAATCAGCCCCTCGGATTGTGCGGATTGCGCGCAAGCAGTAGCTTTTTCTGTCGCAGAAACTGCCGCGCGATCACGTAGCAGATCTCGCCCTTGCGGATCATGCGGTGGATGGTATCATAGCTCGCCCAGATCGCCGCATCCGTCTCGGTCGGCTGGAGCACGATCTGTGAAATAGGCACTTCCCGCCGCAGGCAGTAAAAATCGTAAAATGTATTTTTATCGCGCGAGGTCGAGATGCACTCAAATTCCTCCTGCGCGGCACGGATGCCCGTTTCCTCAAAAAGCTCGCGGGCGATCGCTTCGCGGCTCGTCTCCCCTGCCTTGGCAGCACCGCCAGAATTCTCCCACGTGCCTGCAAAAGTCTTTTCCGCCGCGCGCCGCGTCAGCAGGAGCTTTCCCTTGCCGTCATACACCCACACGCACACCACGAGCCCATATTCTCCGCGCTTCCACGGCGTACCGCGCAGATGTACCCTGCCCGTGCGCCGTCTGTGGGAATCATAAACATCGTTTTCCTCCACATTCCTGCCCCCATTCTTTTTCCGCCCTATTTTATCACAGACAAAAAGAAAGCGCAACCCAAAACAGGTCGCGCTTTCGCTATCATTTTATTTATGCAAGAATGGGCTTGAGTGCTTCTGCAAGCTTCTCTTTCTGCGCCTGCGCCTCGGCAAGCGTTGCACCAAGGGTGGTGAAATAGGTCTTGATCTTCGGCTCTGTGCCCGAGGGACGCACGATCACCGTCGCTCCGCCTTCCAGCGCATACACGAGGACATTCGCCGCAGGCAGACCCGTCTGCTCCGTCTTTAAGTAGTCTGTGACTTTCACGACCTTGTATCCGCCAAGGGATTCAGGCGGTGTCTGGCGAAGCCCCGTCATGATGCCCGCCATCTTGTCCATGCCCGTAAGACCGGGGAATTCAAACGAATCGACCTTGTTCAGATAGCGACCGTACTGCGCATAGATCTGCTCTAAGCGTTCCTTGATGGACGAGCCGACCGAGCGATAATATGCCGCCATTTCGCAAATGAGCATCGAGCCAACGATGGCATCCTTATCCCGCACATACGAGCCCGCGAGATAGCCATAGGATTCCTCGAATCCCAGAATGAAGCGCTCCACCTCGCCCGCGCTTTCGAGCTGTGCGATCTGATCGCCGATCCACTTAAAGCCCGTGAGCACATTGCGCATCTCCACGCCATAGTGCGCCGCAACTGCATCCGCAAGCGGGGTCGAAACAAGCGACTTGACCGCGACTGGATCTTTCGGCATCGTGCCCATTTCCATGCGTCCTGCGCAGATATAGTCAAGCAGGAGCACGCCGACCTCATTGCCCGAAACGAGCTCATAGCTCCCATCGGGACAGCGGATGGCGATACCCACGCGGTCTGCATCGGGGTCGGTCGCGAGCATGAGATCTGCGCCCTCTTTCTTCGCAAGCTCCAGACCGAGCCGCAGCGCCTCAAAGATCTCAGGATTCGGATACGGACAGGTCGGGAAATTGCCGTCAGGCTCGCGCTGCTCGGGCACGACCGTGATATCCGTGATGCCGATATCGTTCAGCACGCGCATCACAGGCACAAGACCCGAGCCATTGAGCGGAGAATACACGAGCTTCAATCCCGCACTTGCGCAAAGTTCGGGGTGGATCGCGCGGGACTTGATCGCATCATAAAGTGCCTCTTTGCAGTCTTCTCCCACATATTCGATCAATCCAGAAGCAATTCCCGCTTCAAAATCCATCATCTTTGCACCTGTGAGGATGTCGGTATTCTGGATCTCCGCATAAACGACTGCCGCCGCGTCGTCGGTCATCTGGCAACCGTCTGGACCATACGCCTTGTAACCATTGTATTTTGCGGGATTGTGCGACGCGGTGATCATAATGCCCGCATTTGCACCATAGTAGCGCGTTGCAAACGAGAGCGCAGGGACGGGCATGAGCGCATCATAAATGCGCACGCGGATGCCATTTGCCGCAAGGACACAGGCGGCATTTTTTGCAAACACATCGGAATTGATGCGGCTGTCATAGGAGATCGCAACGAGCTGATTGCCACCCTGCGTCTTTACCCAGCTTGCCAGCCCCTGCGTTGCCTGTCGGACAACGTAAATATTCATGCGGTTCGAGCCTGCGCCGAGCACGCCGCGCAGACCTGCCGTGCCAAATTTGAGCGCGACCGCAAAGCGATCCTTGATCTCATTTTCATCGCCCGCAATGTCGCGAAGCTCCTGCGTAAGGCTCTCATCTTCCAAGGAAGCACCCAGCCAGCGCTGATAATCGTCCATATACATAACAGTTCACCGTTCCTTTTCAAAGCAGTTTTACCAATTATAAGTATATATTATTTTGCTTAGGCTGTCAATATTGTATTAAAACAGAAATGTTTCTCAGGGAGCAAAGAAAAATAGTTGCGTTTGCATCTAATGATTGCTATAATATAGAAAAACACAAATGGAGAAACACTATGGCTACTCTTTCCGCAAAGCGCGGTCGCGACGTAGATATGACCAGCGGTAATATCACCCGCCACATCATCTCTTTCGCGCTTCCGCTTCTGATCGGCAACATTTTTCAGCAGCTTTATAACACCGTTGACACTTGGGTGCTCGGGCGCTATGTCAGCAACGAGGCGTATGCCGCCGTCGGTAGCGTCGGACCGATCGTAAATATGCTGATCGGCTTCTTCACAGGGTTGAGCTCAGGCGCAGGTGTCGTGATCAGCCAGTATTATGGCGCGCACCGCCACGAGGATGTTCAGCGCACGGTGCACACCGCGATCACGATGACGCTTCTTCTGGGCGTGCTGTTCACCGCCCTCGGCATCACCATCACGCCGTATATGCTCTCGCTTATGAAAACGCCCGAAAATGTTCTTCCCGAGTCAAAAACCTATCTCTACATCTATTTTTCAGGTATGCTCGGTCTGATGCTTTATAACATCGGCGCAGGTATTTTGCGTGCCGTCGGCGATAGCCAGCGTCCGTTTTACTTCCTCGTCATTTGCGCGGTGATGAACACGGTGCTCGACCTACTTTTCGTGCTGAAGCTCGGTATGGGTGTCGAGGGTGTCGCGCTCGCGACGATCCTCGCGCAGGGCGTTTCCGCGCTTCTCGTGATTTTGACCCTCATGCGCACGGATGAATGCATCAAGCTCCACCTGCGCAAGCTTCGCATCCACACCGACATTCTCAAAAAGATCTTCCGCGTCGGCATCCCCGCCGCGATCCAGATGGCGATCACCGCTTTTTCCAATATTTTCGTGCAATCCTATATCAATTATTTCGGCGATGACTGTATGTCTGGCTGGACGACCTATTCCAAGGTCGATCAGCTCCTTTTCCTGCCCATGCAGTCCATCGCGCTTGCTTCCACGACTTTCGTTGGGCAGAATCTCGGCTCGGATCAGGTCGAGCGCGCCAAAAAGGGCGTGCGCGTATCGCTGAGCATCGCCCTCATCTCGACCGCCGTGCTTATGATCCCCGTGCTGCTGTTCGCCCCGAGCATCGTCGCATTTTTCAACGACAAATCCGAGGTCGTCTACTATGGTTCGCTTCTCCTACGCTATCTCAGCCCATTCTACGTGCTTTGTTGCTTCAATCAGGTCTATTCTGGTGCGCTCCGCGGTGCAGGCAATGCAAAAGCCCCCATGGTGCTGATGCTCAGCTCTTTCGTGGTTTTCCGTCAGCTCTACCTGTTCGCCATGTCGCGCATCTGCAACGAGATCATCCCCATCGCCATGAGCTATCCCGCGGGGTGGCTGCTGTGTAGCGCGCTCACCACGCTCTATTTCCACAAAGTCCAGCTCGGAAGCACCCGCCTCGTCGAGGACACAGGCAAACCCGCCTAAACCGATTCCCCACTTCGTTTCGCCCATAAAATAATTTTGCATCCGCACGCCAACCGTGCGGATGCATTTCTTTACGCGCGATATAAAAAGCCAATGTTTGCACCGATAACGTACTCAAGGCTTCTCTTTCACCGCCTTTATCGCAATAACTGTCCCAACGATGGCGATGATATAGAATAAAATGATGATATATCCATCGAGGCATCCAGACCCACCGCTCGGGAACACATTCAGGATCGTAGACCAAGCACCAGGCACAACAAGACTAGCCTTTGCCATAAGCCATCCAGTCCCGCAAATCGCCCCCAGTAGCATAAGGGTACATCCAAAAATCAACTTTTTCATACAAACGCCACCTTTCATCTAAAAAATCCTCGCACTTTTGCAAATACAGCGTGATCATTTCACAAGGATAATAAACTTTTGCTCCATTTTTCAATTTCACTCATAACAAACTTTCACTCCTTTGATCGGTGTCAAAAATGCAGCTACATCAAAAAACAAATTCTTCAAGATGGGAACAAGATCAATGTATTCTTCTTCAGGTTCTGGGTTATGGTCATATTTTGCCATCACGGCTAGGTAGCCATTGTCCCACAGCGTAACTTCCGTGTAGCGTTCCAGAGAATAGGGCGCACGGAAACGGATCGTATATTTACCAAATCGAAAGATCGTAAAGCCATCTTTATTGCTAAGCAAGGCAAAATCATCTGCTCCCATACGCTCACCCTTTTCAAGTAGTATTCTATGCTAATTATAGCATAACCACGGAATTCTTCAAGCCGTATTCTTATTTTTTTGAAACTGCATGATATGCAAGAACCGCCCGAACAAAATGTTCGGGCGGTATTTCATCAAACTGCGTGACCCTTGCGCTTGATCACATCCACAACGCTGTCCACGTACTGCTGGCACAGTTCAAGCGACTCCGCTTCGACCATGACGCGGATCTTCGGCTCTGTGCCCGATTCGCGCACGAGGATGCGACCCGTGTCACCAAGCTTCGCCGCAACTGCTGCGACCGCCGCCTGCACATCGGGATCTGCCTGTGCGACCGCCTTATCAGCGACCTTGACATTCTTCAGCACCTGCGGATAGATGGTCAAGCCCTCGCAAAGCTGAGAAAGCGTCTTTTTCTTTGCTTTCATGACTTCCATAACTTTCAGGCTCGTAAGGATGCCATCGCCCGTGGAAGCATACTTCGAGAAGATGATGTGTCCCGACTGCTCACCGCCAATGCGGTTGTTGTTCATCACCATATAGTCGTAGACATACTTATCACCGACCGCCGTCTTTGCATACTCGATGCCCAGCTCGTCAAATGCCTTATAAAGGCCAAAGTTGCTCATGACGGTAGTGACGACGGTGTTTCCAAGCAGCGTGCCGTTTTCTTTCATGTACTTGCCACAGATATAGAGGATGTGGTCACCTGTGACGACATTGCCCTTTTCATCCACGCAAAGGCAACGATCCGCGTCGCCATCGTAAGCAAAACCGATGTCAAGACCATTGTCGATCACGAACTTTTGCAGCACTTCGATATGCGTCGAGCCTGCATTTTCATTGACATTGAAGCCATCGGGGTCGGCATTGATCACATAGGTCTTTGCGCCAAGCGCATCAAAGACGGACTTTGCAATGTTCCACGAAGAGCCATTGGCGCAGTCAAGACCGACTTTCATGCCCTTAAACGAGTACATACCAAGGCTGATGAGGTAGCCGATATAGCGGTTACGACCCGAAACATAGTCCACCGTTCGGCCGATCTGATCCTTGCGTGCAAGCGGGATTTCATCCCACTTGCGATCAAATGCGACAAGCTCGCCGTCGATGTAGGCTTCTACAAGGCTGATCACGCTCTCGTCCATTTTTTCACCAGAGCCGTTGAGTAGCTTGATGCCATTGTCGTAATAGGGATTGTGGCTCGCGGTGATCATAATGCCGCAGTCAAATCCATCCGTGCGCACGACATACGCCACCGACGGGGTCGTTGTAACGTGCAGCAGGTAAGCATCTGCGCCAGAGGCGACCAGGCCACCGACAAGGCTGTACTCGAACATATAGCTCGAGCGGCGGGTGTCCTTGCCGATCACGATGCGCGCAGGCTCATCCGAGCCACTACGGCGCTTGACCTGACTGTAGTACCAGCCGAGGAAACGACCGACCTTAAACGCATGGTCTGCGGTCAGATTCACATTTGCTTCCCCGCGGAAGCCGTCTGTGCCAAAGTATTTACCCATGAAACGTTCTCCTTTCACAATGCGGGCGCGATGCGCCTGCGGTCACTTTTTCGCGACGACAACGCCGCCAGTCTTCCAAATGCTGTTTGCAGGCACGACCCCACGCACGCACGAGGTCGGATAGATATTGGTATTACAGCCGATGACCGTGCCAGGATTGAGCACGCTGTTGCACCCGACTTCCACGCAGTCGCCGAGCATCGCGCCGAACTTTTTCAGTCCCGTCTCGATCTGCTCATCGCCGTTTTTCACGACGACCAGCTTCTTGTCCGATTTCACGTTCGATGTCAGCGAGCCTGCACCCATGTGCGACTTGTAGCCAAGGATGCTGTCACCGACGTAATTGTAGTGCGGAACCTGCACGTTGTCAAACAGGATCACATTTTTCAGTTCCACGGAGTTGCCGACCACGCAGTTCTCGCCCACGAGCGCACTGCCGCGGATGAATGCACAATGTCTGACTTCGGCATTTGCGCCAATGATGCACGGCGCACCAAGATACGCTGTCGGCGCAATTTTCGCCGTCTTGTGCACCCATACAGTCGGTTCAATTTCTGTATATTCCTCGCCAAGTTCTTTGCCGAGGGTAAGGATCAGGTTTTTGATGCCCGCAAGCGCCTGCCACGGATATTCAAACTGGGACAGATAGTCCCCCGCAATGCTGTGCGTCAAGGTGTACAGGTCATTTGTCTTGAGCATATTCATGCACTTCCTTCTTTTCGGCTTACGCCCTGAAATCTTTTCTAGTATACACACACCGCGGGCATTTGTCAATAAAAACATCGCCGCACTCCCCTGCTTGGGAAGTGCGGCGCAATTATTTTTCAATCCTCGCCCAAGGTATCCTTGAGAAGCTGACGCGCGGCATCCATATCTGCCTTAATGACCGACATACCGCTTGCATTTGCAAACGAATAGGTATTATCCGCAGGAATGCGCTGACTGACGATCGTCGCATCTGCAAGGATGGGGAAAAGCTCTGTCGCATAGCCGATGATCTCCGTCTGGGTCATATCGGTCGTGAGCATCGGAAGCGCTTCATTGAGCAGGCTGAGCATCGTCGAAAGGTTTGCGCTCTTGAACGAGTTCATCAGCGAGGTGAGCACCTTGCGCTGACGGTTCGTGCGGCTAAAATCCGAATCCGCATCCAGCTTACGGATGCGCGAATAGCTCAGCGCCTGCGCACCATTTAAGTGTTGCATCCCCTCGGTGAGGTTTCCACCCGCGTCTGCATTGATGGTGCGTGCCTCATCTGCACGAAGCTCGATATCCACGCCACCAAGCAGATCAATGAGGCTCGAGAAGCGCTCAAAGTTCACCTCAATATTCCCATCCACGTGCAATCCAAAGTTCTGCTCCAACGTCTCGTTGAGCAGTTCCATGCCGCCCCATGCGTAGGTATGGTTGAGTTTACTGTTTCCGTAGCCCGGGATCTGCACATAAAGATCGCGCAGGAACGAGGTCATGGTGATGGTCTTCTGTTCCTTATTGATGGTGCAAAGGATCATCGCATCCGAGCGGGAGCGTCCCCAATCGGGTCTGGCATCCTGTCCAATGAGCAGGATGTTCACGATATTATCGGATTTTCCGATCGATCCGCTGCTCGTACCCCAGTCGATGTCCTCATCACGGAGCGTTTCTCCCGTTGCATCAGGGTCGGTCTGCTCCGATGCGAGGAAGTTTTTGATCTCCTCGAGCGTGAGCCGCTCCTCATCTTTTACATAATTGATCTTGCCGAGCAGGTGCTGTGCATAGCCCGTTGCACCGATCAGCACGATCAAAACGACGCCCAGCACACTGCACAGCACTTTCAGCGCCGCGCGCGCAGGGGACGACTTTCTTTTCGTTTTCTTTGCCATAGTATGTTCCTCCATAGAAAGGTTTGCGCGTATTATACCGCATCGGAAAGCGAATTTCTACTCTCAATATGGAATCTTAAGAAAATAATCTTGAAATCTTAAAGATTCCATTCGCTTTCCAACAAAAAGGATGTGCCGTTTTGCAGCACATCCTTTTATAACTATGATCACGGTTCGGTGGAGATCGCAGGCTTCTGATTAGAAGTCGTCGTATCCACAGGCTTTTCGTCGAGCGTGATGGAAAGCTCCATCTGCACACCGCTACGCACGATGGTAATGGTCGTCGTGTCGCCCGCGCGGAAGTGGCGCAGGGCACGGGTCAGGGAAGTAACGCCAGTCACCTCATACTCGCCGATCTTCGTAATGATGTCCTTGACCTGAAGACCCGCACGATCTGCCGAATAGCCAGGTGTCACCTCGCGCAGATATGCGCCAACAGGCAGACCGTAGTATGCCGCCGCAGATGCATCCATATCGCTGACCGAAACGCCAAGATACGGGCTATTGATATAGCCATAGTTCACAAGATCCTCAATAATATCGAGCACATCGTCGATCGGGATCGCAAATCCGATGCCCTCAATGCTTGCGCCGCTCGAGGACGAACCCGAATACTTCGCGCTCGTAATGCCGATCACTTCACCGCGCATATTAAAGAGCGGACCACCAGAGTTACCAGAGTTGATCGCCGCATCGGTCTGGATCATATTGATCGCAAAGCCATCGGTCGTGACCGCGCGATCTTTCGCGCTCACAAAACCAACGGTAAGCGTGTTCGTAAGCGTGCCAAGGGGATTGCCGATCGCAACGACCTGATCGCCAACGATCATACTGCTGCTCGAGCCGAGCGTGACCGCAGGCAGTCCCTCTGCTTCAACTTTCAGCACGGCAACATCGTTCGTCGAGTCGCCACCGACCATCGTAGCAGAATATTCCGTTCCGCTGTTCATCGTCACATGGATGGAGCTTGCGCCCTCAACCACATGGTAATTCGTCACGATGTAGCCATCCTGCGTCAGGATGAATCCAGAGCCCGTCGAAGTTCCGCTGGTCGTCTGTCCGTAATACTGCGTCGTGATCGTGCTCGAAATGGCAACGACCGACTGCACATTCTGCGTATAGACCTGCGCAGGTGTGAGCGAATCGGTGGATGCAATGGGAATGCCACCCACAGTTTCCGAAGAAACCGCATCCAGTTGCTCCTGCATCTGCTCAAGCTGTTTCGAGAACGTATTGCTCATCTGCTGTGCCTGATCCTGCCAGTTGCGGTCAACGACCCATGCCGTTGCAAGGCTGCTACCGCCGACGAGCGCAAGCGCAAGCACCGCCGCGAGCACGCCGCGAAATACCTTGCTCTTCTTTTTCGACTTCTTCTGCTTCGGCACGCGGGGCTGTTCCTGATTCTGGGGTGGAACATAGCTCGGTTGTTGCTGATAGTAAGGTTGCTGATAGGGATTGTACTGATAATTCTGCCCGTAGTATCCCTGCTGCTGATATCCCGCATCGGGGCGGTAGTAGGCATTCCCCTGCGGCTGTGCATATTCGCGTCTGCCGATGCCCTCCCCGCGGTAAGCGGTCGTCGGCTGCTCAGATTCGGGCTGTGCAGGGGGTATCTGCGTCGTGGTGTCAACCGTTTCTTCCTGCATCTGGTCGTTATTTTCAAAGGTATCCATGTCTATTTACCTCCTCAGGTTTTTATCTGCTAACAGCATATATTCCGTTTGTGAAAAAAATATGTACGTGTGCGAAACGATTTATAAACAAATCGCTTTCTTTATCATACCGCTTTCCCCCGCATTCGTCAAGGAAGAAAAAGCGGCAGCTTTCGCTGCCGCCCCGCTTTTTACTTCTTGCGGAAGGACTTGCAATCGGTGCACTGCTCCACGGTGGGGTTCATTTCGTGCGTACCGACAAGGATCTTGTCGAGGGAGCAGTAGTTCTCGCTGTCGCAATGGTAGGCGCACTGAGAGACGGTGCACTCGATGCACTTGTTTGCATGGCAATTACATTTCATAGCATTTCCTCCTTTTTCATTGATTCGGGATTAGTATGTCCACCATCTGCGCGCTTATGCAAAAAACTGCTTGCCAAATGGGCGCACCATGCTATAATAAGGGAAACTCTGATTCGCTCAAAGTTTTCAAAATTCTCCCAAAAAGGAGTGTCAAAAAATGGCAATTATTGCTCCATCGATCCTCGCAGCAGATTTCGTCAACTTAGAGCGCGACATTCGCGGTCTGAAAGATACTGGTGCAGACTGGGTGCACATCGATGTGATGGACGGCGTTTTCGTGCCGAATATCACGATCGGCATTCCCGTTGTCTCCGCCATCCGTCGCATCACCGATCTTCCGCTGGACGTTCACCTGATGATCGACCGCCCCGCGCGGTATGTTGAAGATTTCGTAAAGGCGGGCGCTGATATCCTGACCATCCATCTGGAGGCAGATCAACCGCAGAACACGCTCGACGCACTCGACCGCATCCGCGCGCTCGGCTGTAAGGCGGCGCTCTCGCTCAAACCGCGCACCCCCGCCGAAGCAGCGATCCCCTACCTTGAAAAATGCGACATGATCCTCGTGATGACCGTCGAGCCCGGTTTTGGCGGGCAGAAATTCATGGCAGACCAGATGCCGAAGCTCAAGCGCCTGCGTGAATTGCTCGACGAAGTGAATCCCGCCTGCATTCTGGAAGTAGACGGCGGTGTAGACGCATCCACGCACACCCTGTGCAAAGAAAATGGCGCACACGCGCTCGTTGCAGGCTCTGCCTACTTCAAATCCAGCGACCGCAAGGCATTTGTGGAGATGATCCAAGCATGAAAAAGAAACGCATTTTCCCCTCCGTCCTTGCATTCGCCATACTCCTGAGCGCCTGCACAGGCATCCCCTTTTCCCCAAGCACCCCCACGACTGCCCCAACGACGGAAGCCACAACTACGCAGGCAAGCGATGCGACCACAGAAGCCGTGACCGAAGCCCCAACGGAAGTAACGACCGAAACGACGCTTCCCACCGAACCACTCGACGCGGTGGAGCTACTTCTTTCCGAAATGACGTTGCGCGAAAAAGTCGGTCAACTCTTCATCATTCGCCCCGACAGCCTCGACCTCTCCCTTTCGCAGGAGCAGATCAACGATGCATCTGCCACAGGCGTGACGAAGCTTACCGATGCCATGCGTCAGACCTTGCAGGATTATCCCGTCGGTGGCATCATCCAGTTTGGCAAAAACATCGTCTCTCCCGACCAGATAACCGCATTTAACGAGGCGCTCCAGTCCGCGAGCGATATCCCCCTTTTCCTCTGCATCGATGAAGAGGGTGGGCTTGTCGCGCGCCTTGCCAATCACAAGGCATTCGACCTGCCGAAGTATAAGAACGCCGCATCCATCCAGACGGTCGCTGACGCGCAGGAAATGGGCAGAACGATCGGCACATACCTATTAAAATACGGCTTCACGCTTGATTTTGCCCCCGTTGCCGATGTCAATACGAATCCCGATAACCCCATCATCGGCACGCGCGCGTTCTCGTCCGACCCGCAGACCGCCACCGAACTTGCAAGCGCCATGGCAAGCGGTCTGAAAGGCGCGGGCATCTGCGCCGTATTCAAGCATTTCCCCGGTCATGGCGATACCGCCGAGGATAGCCATAGTGGCATTGCCGTGACATACAAGACCGCCGCCGAAATGCGCGAATGTGAATGGATCCCGTTTTCTGCCGCAGGTAGCGACGATTGCGTGATGGTCGGCCACATCGCGACCCCCGCGATCACAGGCGACCTGACCCCTGCGACGCTTTCTTACACGCTCGTAACGGAGATTTTGAAAGAAGAACTCGGCTTTACAGGCCTTGTCATCACCGATTCTCTCGCCATGGGCGCGATCACCGAGAGCTACACCGCAGGCGAAGCCGCCCTCGCCGCGCTCGAAGCAGGCTGTGATATTCTCCTGATGCCAAACGGTCTTACCGAGGCATTCGATGCCATCGTCTCTGCCGTCAAAAACGGCACATATTCCGAAGATACCCTCAATGCAACCGTCCTGCGCATCCTGCGCTATAAACAGTCCCACGATCTTCTCCCCTAACCCCCGCTTCAGAATCCCTCTGTAGGGACACCTGTCCTCATGTGTCCGCAACGTCGGTTTTTCGGAAGCAGTTGCGGTGATGCACCGCACCCTCTTGCCCCCCCGCATTTATGAGGGGGGTGTCAGCGCCAATAGCGCTGACGGGGGAGCATACAGCACCGCACCCTCTTGCCCCCCGCATTTATGAGGGGGGTGTCAGCGCCAATAGCGCTGACGGGGGGAGCATACAGCAACGCACCTAC
>CAZVJJ010000036.1:0-16744 GCA_964627295.1 uncultured Oscillospiraceae bacterium
GTGAGGACGATGAGGAATACAAGAACCCCGTTGACCGAATGTTTGAGGAACTGGCGGAACGGGAGCCGAACCACTTTGCGGTACGCCAATATGCCAAGTATTCTCTTGCGGCTGGCAAAACAGCTAAGTCGATACTCGTGAGCTGCGGTGCTCGTCTTGCCCCCTTTGACATTGCGGAGCTTCGGGAGATCACCATGTATGACGAACAAGGCTTGTCCGGGCGAATATCTGTATAGCCGTCACGGTGAGATCGCACAGAAGGTCAACGCCATTCTGAACGCCAATAACACTACAACGAAGCAGGAGTCCAGCATGGCAACCGCTGATACGGATAATACCGCTACTATCTGGAACTACCTTAAAGGTAAAGGTCTGAATGACTTTGCCGTTGCTGGTATCATGGGCAACCTGTACGCTGAGTCTGGCTTTAAGCCTACCAACTTGCAGAATACCTATGAGAAGAAGTTGGGCTACACGGACGCTTCCTACACTACGGCTGTGGACAATGGTTCTTACACCAACTTTGTGAAGGACTCCGCAGGCTATGGTCTGGCACAGTGGACGTATTGGAGCCGTAAGCAGGCACTTCTGGAATATGCTCAGTCCGTGGGCAAGTCTATTGGTGATCTGACCATGCAGCTTGACTTCATGTGGAAGGAAATGCAGGGTTACAAGTCCATGATGACTACGCTCAAGGGTGCGACTTCTGTTCTGGAAGCGTCCACCGCTGTATTGACTCAGTATGAGAAGCCTGCCGATCAGAGCGAAACCGTACAGAAGAAACGTGCTGGCTACGGTCAGACATACTACGATAAGTACGCTCAGAAAGCCACTGCGTCCACTCCTACGGACAATCTCTACCGTGTCCAGTGTGGTGCTTACTCCAAACTGGAAAACGCCAACAAGCAGCTTGCAGCGGTTCAGGCGAAGGGTTTTGACGCACTGATTAAGAAGGTAGGCAACCTCTACAAGGTGCAGACCGGGGCTTACAGTGTGAAAGCCAATGCCGAAGCACAGTTGACCCGTGTAAAAGCTGCCGGGTTCACGGACGCTTACATTACCACTGAGAGCGGTGGTACGGTGGTAGCCACTTCCCCGGCTACGGAGAGCAAGCCTGACTACATCACCTACACGGTGCAGAAGGGTGATACTCTCTGGGACATTGCGAAGAAGTATCTGGGCAACGGTAGCCGCTGGAAGGAAATCTACAATCTGAGTGGTTTGACCAGTCAGACGATCTATGCGGGACAGAAACTTAAAATCCCTGATTAAGTTCTTTCCCAACGCTTAAACTGGTGAACCGTGGTGTGATACATCACGGTTCCCTCTATAATCGGATTTGACTTCAAAACTGGAGCTATGAGCTATAGATTTATGCGAATGATCGTCTTTTTTGACCTGCCGACGGAAACATCGGCAGAACGGCGGAATTATCGCCGCTTTCGGAAGTTTCTCATACAAAGCGGATTTCTGATGTTGCAGGAATCGGTGTACTGTAAGCTACTACTCAATGGCTCTGCGCAAGCGACTATGGCAGAGAGTATTCGCAGAAATAAGCCACCCAAGGGAATTGTGCAAATGCTGACGATAACAGAAAAGCAGTTTTCTAAAATGGAGTATATTGTGGGAGACTGGACAAGCGATGTGGTCAGCAGCGATGAAAGGTTAATCGAATTATGATTTTGTGCCATCCGCAAATGGAGATGATCATGGACTTTTCTGGGACGAAGGTGCAAACGCTTGTGATTGAAGCCTCTGGTTTTTTGCGCGCTTTTTTGCAGGATTTGTATGACCAGATCGAAGGCATGGAGGGGGAGCTCATCCTGTCAGAGCAGGAAAAACAGCTTGCGTTTGGGAATTGGGTGGAGGTGATTGACAACTTCCTCAATTTCAATATGAACAAAAAGCATTTACTCAATAAAGTCATTGGAGAGATGGAGAGAATATCCGTAAGTGATGCCTTTTTCCTGAAAACCTCCGACATTCTGCAACGGTTGGAAGCGTACACATCAGAATTGGCATTTTCCTTTGACTGCGATATTGTCTGCGACCACTGTACGGTGGGTGGCTTACTGAAGGGAGTGGGGGTAACAGTTCGAGATGAATACGAAGATCCTCTGGAACGATTGATCGATTATATGGAACTGGTTCGGGAGTTTGAACGTGACAAGCTTTTTGTCTATGTCAATCTGCGCTGTTTTTTCTCGGATGCAGAAGTCGAAGGATTCCTTCGCACGGCACTAGATCATGGATATCGCATTTTGCTTATCGATGCCCAGTCACACAAAAAATTGTCGCTGGAAAACAGAATAACAGTTGACAATGACCTCTGCGAGTTCTAAAATATAAGAGGGAATTACACAAAACCTTGATTTCAGCGGCTCGTTACCGTTATTTCGCATTGGGATGCGGAAAGAGATTTGAGGTTTGAGAGTTGTGTAATTTCAAAGAGGTCTTAAACAATATCGTTGATTTTATGGAGATTGCGTGAGTTTGAGAGTTGTGTAATTTCAAAGAGGTCTTAAACGCAATAGTGACCAAAGAAACGCCCGAAAGTGTTTGAGAGTTGTGTAATTTCAAAGAGGTCTTAAACCGGGAAGCAAGTAGCGCTTAATGCGACAGAGTTTGAGAGTTGTGTAATTTCAAAGAGGTCTTAAACAGTTAAGATTGTCAACGTTTGTGCCCGCTAGTTTGAGAGTTGTGTAATTTCAAAGAGGTCTTAAACACACCGTTCAAGCGAGAAGCCCCCTACGGGGTTTGAGAGTTGTGTAATTTCAAAGAGGTCTTAAACCTTTACCTTGCATGACGTTGTTTTGAGCGTGTTTGAGAGTTGTGTAATTTCAAAGAGGTCTTAAACAACTTTCGCGGTCACATAGTCCGCGGACGGGTTTGAGAGTTGTGTAATTTCAAAGAGGTCTTAAACAATTATAATCAGCTCTGGAATAGTATAGCGGTTTGAGAGTTGTGTAATTTCAAAGAAGTACTAATGCTGATTACCCTCAAAGCACTTGCATCTATAATGTCCTACTCAGAAAAAGCGACGATTTTCGATGGGAAATCGTCGCTTATTTGACTGTTTTATCTAGCCTTTGCCCCCAAAGGGTGCTATAATAGTCGAAAAGACGAAATAGGGAAAGGAAGACTGACGATGGGGCACTATGTTATGGCAGATATTCATGGTGAGGGGGAGCGGTTTTATGAGATGCTGAGGGAAATTGGTTTTTCCGATGCGGATCGACTATTTATTCTGGGGGATGTCGTTGACCGTGGCGCGGATGGGATCGCGCTGTTGCGGAAGATCATGGAAATGCCGAATGTGACCATGCTTTTGGGCAACCACGAGTATATGATGCTTCAATATTTCGCTCCCGAAGCCACGGAGATCGACCATCGCCGCTGGAATAAGAACGGAAATGCACCGACGTTAGCGGCATACCATGCTCTTGCGCCGAGCGAGCAGGAAGAAATTCTGAATTTTCTCAAAACCAGACCGACACATTATCAGATAGAAGTGGGCGGAAAGCTGTTCTATTTGATCCATGGCTTTCCTGCGGGGAATGTCCACGATGAAGTATGGGATCGTCCTACGATCGATACGCCGAACCCCATTTCGGACAGCCAACTGATCATTGGGCATACGCCTGTACTGGAATTTATCCAACCTGAAGGATCTCAGCTTCAATATGCGAAGGAATTAGAAAATAGGGGAGAGCATCTGCGAATTCTCCATGCGGCGGGATTTATTGACATCGACTGCTGCTGTGGATACGATATCCCCACCAAAGCGCTTGCTTGCATTCGGCTTGAGGATATGCGGGAGTTTTATGTATAAGGAAAAAGGGCTGCTGTAAAACTTTGCATTCTACAGCAGTCCTTTGTGATTTATTCTGCGGGGTCGGTCGGGTCTACTGCTTCACAGAGACGACGGATGTAGCGCTTTTCTTTCAGCGTGATCTTTCCATCGATAGAAGTTGTGCAGAGGCAAAGAATGATGACATCTTTTTTCAGCTTCTCCCCAGATGAGCGGAGGATGCTGAGCACCTTTTCTGCGTAGTCTCCAATCATTTTCTTCCCGTCTTTGTTGTGGCGAAATGCTTTTTTGAGGGATTGAAAATCAAAATCATCGCCAAACGTTTTGACAAGCGAAGGATACATCAGTAGATATTCCATTTCGTTCAGCTTGCCGTCTGCCATCACAGAGCCGATCATGAATCCCGCGAGGATCTCCTTGGGATCAATATCAGCTGTTGCGCGGGCTTGCAATTCGTGAAAAACGGAACTAGATTTTTCTTCCAATAGTTGTCTGCGCTCCAGTGTGGATAATTTTTCAAAAGAATCACAGATTTTCTTGAACTCAAACAATTTTTTCACCTTCTTTTATCAAAGCGCATTCTGCGACGTTTGACGATGGGGCGCTTTATGATCGAGAAAACATCACAATGGGAGGTCTTTCTTTGTAAAGCGGATCGAGCCGATCACATATCCAAGTAGTCCGACAGCGCCGAGGATGGCGAATTTCCAAATGAATGCATCCGTTCCCTCGATGATGGAAATAACGTCAAACAGGGAGATGATGGTCGCATAATTGAAATTGTTTAGAGCATCCAGCCGAACGACGGAGGGGATGACAGGACTGCCAAACAGACCGAGCATAGCTGCCACGAGGGCGAAGATCGAAAGACCACCGCCGATCGCCATGGAGCGCTTACTGCGGTCGAATACGCACGAGGTGAAGAAGCAAAGTCCAGAAAGAGCAAGCAGTACGAGGAATGCACCCACATTGAGCAGGATCAAATTTGCGTAGGTCAGTTCTACATCCTCTGTCACGAGTGACAGACACACGCATCCCGTGACCGTTGTCAGTGAGAACATGGCAAGCAGAGAGCCAATAAGATAAACACCTTGGGTAAATACCACCGTGCTTCTCTTAGTGGAGGTCGAAAGGACGTATGCCATCGATCCGCTGTCTACCTGTCCTGCGATCAGATTGTTCGATGCCATGATCATGTAGATGATCGGCAGGAGTAAGCCTGCGAGTTTATAGAAAATTGAGCCAACTATCAGGGTGTAAAGATCCGCTTGCCCGATCTCTTCCAGCGCGTCCGAAACTTCTGCGGGCAAGGTGGTCAGAAAACTTGTAGAGATATCTTCCGCAAGCGCTTCCTTTTTTGCTGAGATGGCGGATAGATAGTCGTTTTCTGTTGCAAATGCACCTGCATCATACTCATTTTCGAGTAAGCTGAGCTCATATTCCAGTCTGCCCTGATAGGTAACGATGGCGGTTTTTGCCATGTGCTTCATGGAGTCGTAGGTATAGCCAAAGGAATCGTATTTTTCCTGCGTTACACCGTAGCCAGAGAGTGCATCCATGAGCGTATCGACTACTTCGGGCTTTGTCATGTTTCCAGCAAGGAAAATTGCCGCGCTTTCTGCCGCTCTGGAGATGCGGTAGTCGTTTCGCTCGTCCGAAAGTAGATAAGCTTCTATATCACCGCTGCTGATCTGCGCGATCAGGGACATGAAATCATAGTCGTCAGGGATCGCTTCACCGTTTTCTGAGTAAAAGTCGTTAAACATTCCATTCGGATTCAGCGCATACAGGGCGCTTCCGAGGATCTCCTGCGCCTCAGAGGAATCTTCTTCGTATCCCGCATCTACCGCTTTCTCAGTAAGATAGTTCTGAAGTGTTTCACACGCCGATGTATAGGCGACGATAATGGCATTCTCCTGCGTAGCAGGTGAGTTTTCCTGCCATGACTGTACTGCGGACAAATATTCGCTCATATCCGAAAAATCGGTCTGCTGAGGCATCTGCGCCATCCACTCGGTAACGGAATCGGCATAATCTTGCCCCACTTCTGTTTCCATCTGCGGGGTAGCGCCTTGCCATGCTTCTATTGCGGTGGCATAAACAGCCATATCATCAAAATCGGTGCTACTCGGCATTTGCGAGCACCAGACAAGATAGCCCAGCGTGTCCTTTGCGTTTGCTGAGAAAATAGAATCAAATTCCCGAAGCCCCTCTTCGGCGGTTGCATAATAGGAAAGCGCGCGCTTCTCCATTTGCGCGTCGATCTCTTTGGTGATGATGGTATCTTGGATCGAGTTTTTGACTTCGCCGATATTGCCGTTGCCTGAAATGAGCATCACGCAGGCAAGCATAAAGCAAACGGCAAAGGTGATAATGCCCCACATCGTCCCATTGGCTTTGCAGGACTGTTTGAATAATGCTTTACTGAACACGGTATTCACCTTTTATCCTTTCTTTTCTTCAAATAGAATATTCTTAAAGTGCATTTCAAGTGTGTATGGAAGCTCGGAAATGAATTTCACTTGGTAAGTATTCAAAACCTGCAAAAGCGCTGCGGTCTCATCGGCGCTGATACGGATCGATACCTGATGATACTGCTCCTGCAAGCGGATCACCTCGTAAGATTCCCTCTGGAATCGCGCATAATCTTCGTGGGTATAAAATTCGATTTTGAAATCCTTTATGGGTCGGTTTCGGATCTCATTCATATCGCAGATATCGACAATATGCCCATTGCTGATGAGCGCCACCTTGTCGCAGGTTTTCTCAAGCTCGTCAAAGCTGTGACTGCTCATGAAAATGGTTTTTCCCTTTTGGTGCTCTTTTTGGATGATGTCGAGGAATGTTGCGCGCATCAGCGGATCAAGACCAGTCGTGGGTTCGTCGAGAATGATGATCGGTGCATCGTTCATCAGCGCTGCGACAAGCGCAGTTTTCTGCTTCATACCTTTGCTCATGCGCTTCAGATTCGCTCTGGGGTCGAGTTGAAGTTGCTCGATCAGCTCGTTGGCATAGGACATATCCCGAAGCCCCAGAAAATCTGCCTGACACTTTAGAAAATCGATGCCAGTTTTTAGATCAGGAAACGCGATCTCACCGGGGACATAGCCGATCTGCTTAACGATCTGACTGGAATGCTCCCACGAGGACAGACCATTCACCGTTACACTTCCAGAAGTGGGCTTCAAAAAGCCCATGATGTGACGGATGGTCGTCGTCTTTCCACTACCGTTTGTGCCGACGTAGCCGACCATTTCGCCTTGCTCGATGGAAAGATCCAAGTCAAAAATGCCCTGCGAATTTCCATAATCTTTGGTAAGTTCCTTGATTTCGATGACGCTCATTGTAGTGCACCTCCGAAGTCTTTGTCTTCTTTATAGAATTTCATAAAATAATCCTCAAGCGTTTCTTTTCTATTGCTGAAAGACAGAACGGCGAGGGAAGATAGGATGTGGATGAGCGCATTTAGGTCATCATCTTCGATGGAAAGATCGATTTTGTTGCCATCCTCGCGATCGAGCAGGTAGGAGGGGAGTAATGCACTTTCTGATTTGAAGCGCTCCTTTGCTTGTGCGGTCTTGAATTGAATGGTATAAAATTTGCGGGAGGCGTGCTTTAGATCATCTGCAACAAATTCGGATACGATCCTGCCATCCTTGATGATCGCGATGCGGTCGCAGGTGGAGTCGATTTCTGAGAAGATGTGGCTCGAGAGTAGGATCGTCTTTTTGCGTGCCTTTTCTTCGTGGATGAACCGAATGAAGTTCTCCTGCATAACAGGGTCAAGACCGCTCGTCGGTTCATCCAAAATGAGCACCTCAGGGTCGGACATAAATGCTGTCACGATCGCAAGCTTCCGCTTTACGCCCAAACTCATGCGCTTCGTTTCACCCCGCAGAACGGCATCTTCCAGTTCAAACAGGTCTAGCATTTCGCTTAATTTCTGCGCATTGTGAATCTTTTGCATATCCTGCATCATGTGGATGAACTCCCATCCCGTCAGTCCTGCGGGAAGCGCGATCTCTCCTGGGATATATCCCACGCGGCTTAATATCTTATCATAATTGTGAAATGTTTCCTCGCCTAAAATCTTCGTGCTTCCTTGATCGGGCTTTGAAAAGCCCATCAAGTGTCGGATGGTCGTTGATTTTCCTGCGCCGTTTGGTCCTAAAAAGCCAAAAACTTCTCCTTTGTCAACATGAATGCTGACATCAAATACACCCCGCCCGAATCCGTAATCCTTTGTCAGGCAGGACGTTTCGATAACGTGCTCGGCTTCGTTGCGGGGAATCGATTTCTTCTGCATATATTCAATAGCTCCTTTCATACTTTTTTAACAGTGTTGACATTTCAACTGTGTTAAATTATAATGATCTAAGAAAATAAAGGGAAGAACAATTATTTGAGCAATGTTAAAATATAAACAATGTTCATAAAATTGTGTATTTTCGGAAAGAGAGCACTATGAAAGCACAGAATTTGAACAATTCTTCACGGAAAACCAGACGCATCATCAAGAAAGTGTTCGCGGAAATGCTTTCTGAGGGAAAAGAACTCGGAAAAATCTCGGTCAGCGAGCTGTGCAAGCGCGCTGATATTAGCCGCGGCTCGTTTTATTCCCATTATGACGATATTTACAGCGTGGCGGAGGATTATGAAAATGAGATGATCGATACTTTCTTCGATAATGCGCGCCTGCTGGAATCGCAGGATATCATGCATTTTATTGGCTCAATTTTTGAGTTTATCCACAAGAACCATGAAAATTACCGCCTGCTTTGCAGATCAAATGATTTTTTGTTCGCAGCAAAAAAATTAACGGCAATCGCATCTGGCAAGCTCCTTGAGCTTTCCCATAACGATAGCCGTATTAAAGACCGCACGCATATAGAACTCGACCTACAGATCTTTCTGGATGGACTATTCTGCGAGTATGTGAAATACTGTAGAGGCTACTCCACCACCACGCTCGATGATCTTTATGAATATACAAAATATTGGACGACAAAGTTCATCGCCATGAGATCGACCTATCCTGAGGCTGTGGATTAAGCAAATTTTTTTAAAGTGCTTTCTCTTTTAAGTTTTCTCTGGGAACGACGATGGTTAGAGAATCGTTAAAAGTGAAGAGAGAAAAGAGAAAAGAAAAAAGAAATTTTCGGTAGTTTCGCATATGGATTGGGATCCTCGTATAAATGATATATCGCTGAGGCGATATGATATACGGCTTGCGCCATATGATATATTTGCGTTGCAAATATGATATAATATCCGTTTCTCCATACGCGGAGCGTATATCATCGCACGATAGTGCGATATCATATCTTTGAAATATCACCCGTTCCGATAGGAACGGATATCATTAAAAAACGACAAGTTTCAACAGAAACTTGTCGTTTTTATGGCGGAGAGGAAGGGATTCGAACCCTTGTGCGCTTGCGCGCAAACTGATTTCGAGTCAGCCCCGTTATGACCACTTCGATACCTCTCCATGGGTTTGCCGTAAACAGCTTTGCTATTATAACAGCCTTTTCAAAAAAAATCAAGGTGTTTTTTGATTCTTTTTTGCAAGTTCGATGATTTCTTTCAGTTTTTCGCAGATGATGGGGTAATTTTCGCGCATATGCGGGCGCAAGCAGGCGGAGCAGTCTTTGATCCTGTCTGCGGTATAGGCGAAATTGCCACCGCATTGGTCGCCGAGGGCGTAGAGTGGGCAATAGCAGAACAGGCAGCTAAATCGCTCGGGATCGGCGTTTGCATGGCAGGGGAAGTATTCACATTCGCGATTCTGCGAAAAATCATAGTGGCTCATGGTGTGCTCCTTTTGTAAAAATAGGGGGTATCACGCAGAGAAAACATTCCATGGGTATTCCTGCGGTGGTTCGTGCGCAAATTCCATCCATTCGCCTGTGCGGGGGTGGGGAAACGCGATGCGGTGCGACCAGAGCGCGATCTCGCATGGGTCGTTTCGCTCGGAATATTTCCGTTCCCCAACAAGCGGGAGCGCGCGGCTTGCAAACTGGACACGGATCTGGTGCGTTCTGCCTGTGACAAGCGCAATGCGCACCTTGCTGAGGGAACTGGTATGCGCAACGACGCTGTAATCCAGCAGTGCCTCCTGCACGCCCTTTGCAGGCGCGGGGGCGACGTAAGTCATGCGGCGCGCTTTGTCCCTGCCGAGCAGGTCACACAGGCGCCCCTGCGGCGCATCGGGAATTCCGTGCAGGACGGCAAGGTATTCTTTCTGAAAGCGATTTTCACGAATGGCAAGCGAGAGCGCGGATGCGGCATTTGCGTTGCGCGCGAGCACCATAAGCCCCGAAACCACACGGTCAAGACGGTGAACGGTGCGAAAATCCTGCGTGCCGAGTTCTTCACGCAGAAGCGAGGGAAGCCCGCCCGCTTCGTCCGTCGATAGGACACGTGCGGGCTTGATGCATACGACGATATCGGTATCTTGATAAAGAATTTCCATAGAAAACCTCGTGGGTCAGGGAATCATTTCGCATTCCAGCGAACGGTACAGCAGCGGTCATTGATCGAGCCGTCGATATACGTTGCATGCTCGGAAATGCGCGAAAAACCGCAGGATCTGTGCAGTTCAAGCGATGGAACGTTCTGCTTGTGCACATGGGCATAAAGCGTTGCGTCGGGATGATCCTGCTGGATCGCTTGCATGAGCGCTTTGGCATACCCTTTTCTTCGGGCAGCGGGCGCAGTTTCAAGCCCCTCGATCAGCAGTCCATCCTGATACGGCTCTAACCGAAGCGCGCTGACGTAGCGCCCATCTTCTTCCCAGATCGCATAAAGCGCACCCTCGGTCGGGAAGAAAACGTCGTGCAGATAGTTGTAAAAATCCTGCTCAGCAAGCAAAAGCCCCTCACCAGCAGAGCGGCCAGAATAATTGTCAGCGGCATTTTCCTGATTGCCCTCAAGATAGACCTCCATGAGCGAACCAAAAGAAAGCAAATGAAGCGCGCGTGCATAACGAAGCATGGAATTCCTCCTTAGATCCCCGTCCCGCAAGCGCGGGACGTCGTTTTGGATAATTATATCAGCAATGATCGAAAATTGCAATCTTTACATCTCCTGCTGATTTCAAATTGAATTTATAATTAACCAAATTTTACGCATTGCATGTGCAATGCATACTTTTTGCGCATTTATGGGTAAACTAAGTGCATTACAAATGCATTGCGAGGTCATGCCTGTGGGAAAATTCAGAATTCCATCCACGCCGCCGACGATCAACAAGACGGTACGTTTCCCGAGTGATATCGTAGAAGCCGTAGAGCGGGAGATCCAGGGAAAAAACTGCACATTTTCCGCATTTGTGATCGCGGCACTTCGGGCGGCACTTGACGATCTGCACGAATCGAACGAGGAGACCTAGCGCTCACGTTACGATATCCTGCCAGATGTCTGCATTTGCAGTTTGATCGTCTCGGCGATGATCGCGATGAATTCTGAATTGGTAGGCTTTCCCTTTGCGTTACTGACCGTGTAGCCAAAGATATGCCGAAGTGTATCAAGATCGCCACGCTGCCAGCCAATCTCAATGGCATGGCGGATCGCACGTTCAACGCCGCACGCGGTCGTTGCATGGCGCTTTGCGATCTGCGGATAGAGTACCTTTGTGATCAGATCGATCACGTGCTCATCTTCCATCGTGAGCAGGATCGCTTCGCGTAGATACTGATATCCCTTGATATGCGAGGGAATGCCAATTTCGCGCATGATCGATGATATCGCTATCTGCAAATTCGATGGATCACGCACAGGGATCATCATCTGGCGCATCCGCTGTATAAGCGCCTCTGCCTTGCAGGGCTTTAGCATATAGTAATCTGCACCGCGCTCAGCACATAGCCGCGCAACATATTCATCGGCAAAACTCGACAGCACAAGGATCATCGGTTTGACGTGCAGGGCGCGCAATCGCTCGAGCACCTCCAAACCGTCCAGCGACGATAGGATCAGATCCATAACGACGATGTCGCACCGATTTTCGTAGCAGAATCGCACAAGCTCCTGCCCATCGGCCGTTTCTTTGACAACGGTGAACTCGGATGTCGCATTGATGGCGTTGACGAGTTGATACCGTCCGTGTAGCCCCGTGTCTGCTACAACAACTGTATTGTTTTGCATGATTTTCTCTCTCCTTGCCTGAAAAAATGGAATTCGCGGAGGATTTGACCAGAAAATACAATTTCTTTTTTAGGACTTGTATTTTCGATGCCGCCGTGCTATACTGTAACCATAGTCGCAATTACACTTACAGAAAGGAACCATGATATGCCACCTAGAGGAAAACAAGCGAGTGGTCTGCTGACCCAGCAGAAAATGCTCCGTGCGGCAGCAACAATGTTTTTGGAAAAAGGCTATGAGGGTGCGACCACAGCTGAAATTGCGCGAAATGCAGGCATGACCCCCAGTTCTTTTTTTCGCGCCTATCCCAACAAAGAAGCGCTTCTCATGGAATTTGTAAAATGGATCTTTGTGGGTCAGTACGATTTGGCGCAGAAAATCAGCGGCTCGGATGATCCCGTGTTCGTCTGTGCGGTGGAAGCGGCGCTTGAGATCTACACAGCAGAGATGACACCTCAGCTTCGTGAGCTCTATGTGACCGCCTACACACTCCCAAGCACGAGCATGTACATCTACCGTGTGATGTCCGATCGGCTTTATACGGTGTTCAGCAAGTTCCTGCCTGATGCAAAGCCACGCGATTTTTACGAAATGGAGATCGCATCTGCCAGCATGATCCGCGGTTACATTGCAGTTCCGAGCGATGTATACTTCAACGCCGAGGGTAAGATCTCCCGTTTCCTCGAATGCTCGCTCAAGCTCTACTCCGTTGAAGAGGATGCGCGCAAGGACATCATTTCTAGAGTCCTTTCCATGAACATTCAAGAAATTGCACAAAAGATCGTTGATTCCACCATTGAAAAAGTGAACAAGGGTGAGCCGATCACAGGCCATCTCATCTACTGAGCGAAGCAGGGCGGGTTTTCCGCTCTGCTTTTTGCATTTCACTTGTGAATGCTTGTGTGAGCACTTATGTGAGCACTTCTGTGAGCTCACTTGCGACTGCACTCACATAATATCACACAATTTTGCGATGCGCAAGAATAAATGGAGTAAATTGGCAAATTTTGTAAATTTTTCTAAAAGAAGTGCCAAATCACGTTTCCTATCAAAGGGATGCGTAGCAAATCGCACAAAATCCATCGAGTGATGTTACTGCGCATCGCGTTTTTCTTTGACCATGCGCCAAAATTCGACCATATTTGAGCCGATCATATGCTATGATGAAGAAAAAAAGAAAGAGAGATGTTGCATATGTTAGGATCAAGGATCGCAATTCTCCGCCGTAATCAGGGCATGAGCCAAGCCGCGCTCGCGCGCGAACTCAATATCAGCCCAAGCGCACTCGGAATGTACGAGCAGGGGCGCAGAAATCCACCGCATGATATTCTCATCGCGCTGTCACAGATCTTTCATGTTTCCATCGACTATCTTCTCCTCGGCAATGTCACAACACAGCAGGACTGCGCAACGCTCGAGGAAATATTGACGCGCATTCTTAAATGACCCACAAGGGCACAAAAACGGCGCAGGAGAACCGCTCCTGCGCCTTTATACTGATATTCAATTAAAAACGGGTTTATAGCCAGCCGATGTCCTCGGATTCTGCTTTACGCTGCCGTGTGAGCAGGGCGCGCACTGCGTCCCTGACGTTGGCATTTTCGTAAAGCACGTTGTAGGCGGCCTCGGTGATGGGCATATCGATGCCCTGCGCCTTGCCGAGCTCGTAGGCAGATCTTGCCGCGTAGTACCCCTCGACGACAGCGCCGACTTCCTTCATTGCAGACGGCACATCGTTTCCCTGACCGATCAAAATGCCTGCGCGGCGATTGCGCGAGTGCATGGAGGTGCAGGTGACGATCAGATCACCTACGCCTGCAAGACCTGTAAATGTCTCTTTTTTTGCGCCGAGTGCAACGCCGAGGCGTGCAGTTTCCGTCAAGCCGCGGGTCATGAGCATAGCTTTTGCATTGTCGCCAAAGCCGAGACCGTCGGCGATGCCTGCGCAAAGTGCGACAACATTTTTCAGCGCGCCACCAAGCTCCGCACCGACAGGGTCTGGGCTGGTGTAAACGCGAAGTGTGTCGGACATGAACGCATCTTGCACGAATTCGGCAAGCGCCTGATCGGTGCTTGCGGCGACGAGCCCCGTGGGCATATCGGTCGAAACTTCTTCTGCATGGCTCGGACCTGTCAGGACAACGACATTTTTGCCCGTTTCCTGCGCAACGATCTCACTCATGCGCAAATAGGTCTTGTCTTCCAGTCCCTTGGTCACGGAAACGACCACGGCGTTCGGTGCAAGCAACGGCGCAAACCGATGACTGACCTCGCGCAGAGAGTTGGAGGTGAGCGAAAAAACCACGAGTTCGCGATCGGATACGCAGGCGGGGTCTGCGGTGATGGTCATATTTTCTGGAAGCGGGATGTTCGGAAGACGAAAATTTTGACGGGAGGCAGCCATTTCGGCGGCACGTGCGGGATCACGCGCCCACAATGCGACATCGTGACCATTGGCACACAGGCGGATCGCCAACGCAGTGCCCCATGCGCCACTGCCGATAACTGCTGCTTTCATTCTGAAGCTCCCTTCTTATTAAATAGATTCGTTTTGCGTTCCTGTCCTTTTATCAGCCGAACGATATTGCCGCGGTGCATAAACACCGACAGCGCCCCCATAAACACACCGCAGAGCATCACAGGCAGATCGTCGTGGTGGAAGATCACAAAGCCAATGCCAAATGTGATGGCGGCAAGTACGCTTCCGAGCGAAACATACTGCGTCAGCAGATATGCCCCGAAAAATACGACACCGATCAAAACGGCGATGCGCCAATCGATCGAAAAAGCGATGAACCATCCGCTCAGGATGCCCTTTCCACCGCGGAAGCCCTGTAGCGCGGGAAAATCATGCCCAAGCATCACGCAAACACCGCCGAGCGCACGTCCTGCGAGTTCGTAGCCGAACGGTTCGAGCATCAAACCTGCTAGCATACAGGCAAGCACCGCCTTGCATACGTCGATCACGATCACGAGCACCGAGCGACCAGCGCCGTAATTGCGGATGAAGTTGGTAAGACCTGCATTGCCGCTTCCGTGCGCACGCACATCATCCCCGAGCATCGCGCTGACGCAGATTGCGCCATTGTGATTGCCGAGAAAATAGCACGCAAGCGCTGTGACGAGAATGCGAAGCGCCATGCTTACTCCTCCTTGTCGCCCTTTTGGCGAATGGTGATACGGATGGGCGTGCCCTGAAGCCCAAATACCTCGCGGATCTGGTTTTCAAGGTAACGCTGATAGGAGAAATGGAAAAGGCGCGCGTCGTTGCAGAAGATAACGAAATGAGGCGGCTTTGTGCCAGCTTGCGTCATGTAGTAGATCTTCAGGCGACGACCCTTATCCGTGGGCGGTTGTACGCGGGCAGTTGCATCTGCAAGCACGCTATTGAGCGCGCCCGTCGTGATGCGGCTGGTGTTCTGCGCGTGCACATCTTGGATCACCTGATAGAGCTTGTCCACGCGCTGACCTGTCAGGGCAGAGAGGAAGACGACAGGGGCGTAGAGCATATAGCTCAGTCCGTTGCGAACGTCTGCTTCCTTGTCGCGCATGGTATTGGTTTCCTTATCCTCGACCGCATCCCATTTGTTCACGACGATCACGGCGGCTTTGCCCGCCTCGTGCACAAGTCCTGCGATCTTGGTATCCTGTTCGGTCACGCCGTCATTCGCATCCACAAGGATGAGGCACACATCTGCGCGCTCGATGGCGTTGATGGAGCGCATATTGGAGTATTTTTCGATCGCATCGTCCACCTTGCTCTTGCGGCGCATACCCGCGGTGTCGATGAAGTTATATTTGCCTGTTTCGTTTTCAAAGTAGGAATCGATGGCATCGCGGGTCGTGCCTGCAACATTGGAGACGATCACGCGCTCTTCGCCGAGAATGCGGTTGAGCAGCGACGATTTTCCGACATTGGGCTTACCGACGATCGCGACATTGATCACGTCGCTTTCTTCTTCGTTTTCTTCTTCCTCGGGGATGTTTGCAAGCACCCAGTCGAGCAGGTCGCCCGTGCCGTGACCGTGCACGGCAGAAGTCTCGAACAGATCACCGATGCCGAGCGAGTAAAACTCAAATACATCGGGATTGACGAGCCCGATCGAATCGCACTTGTTCACCGCAAGACAGACAGGCTTGCGGGATTTGCGGAGCATGGTGGCAACGTCCTGATCGGCGGCGGTCACGCCCGAGCGCACGTCCACGACCATGATGATCGCGTCGGCAAGCTCGATGCCGATCTCCGCCTGACGGCGCATGAATTTGAGCATATCGTTCTCAGTCCCTGGCTCGATACCGCCTGTATCCACAAGAGAGAAATGGCGGTTGCACCATTCGCAGTCGCCGTAGATACGGTCGCGGGTGACACCAGGGGTATCCTCAACAATGGAGGTGCGGTGACCTGTGAGCTTATTGAAAAGCATGGACTTGCCGACGTTCGGACGACCGACGATGGCAACGAGGGGTTTCGCCATAAAAACACTTCCTTTCCAGTCGCATTGTTAACTTTTATTATGGCACAGATTCGCAAGAATTGCAACGAAAACTGTGCCGAATTTCAAAATTGTTCATATAAAGGAAAAAGAGGAAGGCGGTATGCCTTCCTCTTACATTTCCGCATTGTGCCTTACTCAGCCTCAACAGCGACGACCTGACGGCCATTGTAGGTACCGCAAGCCTTGCAAGCTCTGTGGGGCATGATGGGCTCACCGCACTTGGGGCAAACCGCAACGCTGGGAGCGGACAGCTTCCAGTTGGAGCCACGGCGCTTATCGCGGCGGGCCT
>CAZVJJ010000037.1:0-16728 GCA_964627295.1 uncultured Oscillospiraceae bacterium
TTTGCCGTGCCACCTTCTCCCCAAGGAGAAGGCTTTTCTCAGGCATCGATAGATGATTCAAAAAAACGACCGCGCAGAAATCAATACTGCGTCGGTGGGGGTGTACCCCCACCCTACAGTCTGGGGCGCGGGGGCATCGTGGTGCAAAATTACAGTAGCAAATTTGAAAAAACGTGCTATAATACAACATTAGGAACACATTTGGAGGTCGGTATGGGATTTTCGTCGCTTTTGGGCAACGCACAGCTGAAAGAAAACCTGCGGCAGAGCCTGAAAAAAGGGAATATTTCTCATTTTTACCTCATTTCCGGTGCGCAGGGCTCAGGAAAGCGGACGCTTGCGCATCTTCTGGCGGCGGCGATCCTCTGCCCGAATGAGGATAAGCCCTGCCTGACCTGCCCTGTCTGTCGCCGTGTGATGTCGGATTCGCATCCCGATTTCATTACCGTGACCGACAGCGAGCACAAAAATGTCGCCGTGAAACTTGTGCGCGAGATGCGCGAAGATGTGTTCGTCCGCCCGAACGAAGCGGAGCATAAGATCTACTTCATCCCGCAGGAGCTTGGCATCGAGGGGCAGAATGCGCTCCTCAAGATCCTTGAAGAACCGCCAAAATACGGCGTTTTTCTTCTCCTGACGGACAATCCCGATAAACTTCTGCCAACTGTCCGCTCGCGTTGTACTCAGCTCAAGCTTTTGCCGCTACCGCGGGATGTGCTTCTGGCGCAACTGAAGAAAGATGACCCTGCGCGCAGTGCCGATGATCTGGAGGCGGCGGTGCTTCGTAGCGGTGGATTTCTCGGGCAGGCGCGGGAATTTCTGGCGCAGGCACAGCACACCCAGCCACAGACGGCGACGCTTGTCGCAGCATTTGCCCAGCGCGATGCCCTTGCACTCGTGCAGACGCTCGCGCCCATGGAAAAATGGAAGCGCGATGCCCTTGTGGAGATCCTGAGCGCATGGATCGAGATATTCGAGGGCGCGCTCGTCGCCCGCATGAGCGGTGTGCCAACGGGGGCGCTCAGCCGAAGCATCGCCACCGCGCGCGCAAGCAATGATATCCTCGATGCCCTGCATAAGCTCCAAAAGGCGCTGGAATATGCGCAGGGCAATGTCTCCACGGGCGCGATCTGCGGATGGCTCGCGTGGGCACTTCGGTAAAAAACTTTCAGCGCGTTCGCGCTGTTACGATAAGGAGAAACCAATGGAAGAATCTTTGAACCCTGTCACAGAGCCGTCTGCCACCGTCACGGTGGTCGATATTCAGTTCCGCGCTGGACAGAAGATCTATTATTTTGACCCCGACGGCATGGCGCTCGTCGCGGGCGATCACGTCATCATGGATACCGCGCGCGGCGCGGAGTACGGCATCGTCACCGCAGGCAACCATACCATTGCGGAAAAGGATGTCGTTGCACCGCTTCGCAAGGTGCTTCGCAAGGCAAACGCCATCGATGAGCGCGTTATCACAGAAAATCGCGCGAAAGAAAAGCGCGCATTCGACATCTGCCTGCAAAAGATCGACGAGCACAAGCTCGATATGCAGCTCGTGTCGGCGGAGTATGCGTTCGACGGAAGCAAGATCCTTTTCTACTTCACCGCGGACGAGCGCGTGGATTTCCGCGAGCTGGTCAAGAATCTTGCGTCCATTTTCCACACCCGCATCGAGCTTCGCCAGATCGGCGTGCGCGATAAGGCGAAAATGGTCGGTGGACTTGGCATTTGTGGCAGACCGTTCTGCTGTGCAAGCTTTTTAGACGATTTTCAGCCCGTTTCCATCAAAATGGCGAAAACGCAGAATCTTTCCCTCAATCCTACGAAGATCTCGGGCACTTGTGGCAGGCTCATGTGTTGCCTGAAATACGAGCAGGATGCCTATGAGGATCTCATTCGCACGAGCCCGCGCATGGATTCGTTCGTCGATACGCCCGACGGACGCGGTACGATCGTCGATATCGACCTACTGCGTCAGCGCGTCAAGGTGCGCATGGAGGATGCGCCCGAGACGATCACATCCTTTGCCAATGCCGAGATCGCTATTTTGCGCAGTGGCAAGGCAAAGAAGAATGACCCGCCCATCCCCGCCGATCTTGCCCCCATTTCGGGAAGTGGCAAGCGCGTGAGCAGAATGGACGACGACGAAAAGCCGTTCCTCGATCCCATCAAGTTCCGCTATTCCACCGATGCCATCGTTGAGGAGAGCGCGGAGCAGGCAGAAGAGCCCGCCCAGCAGCAGAGCCGCAACCGCAATCGCCGCCGTCGCAAACCCACGGCAGATGCGCCCGAGACCGAGCAGAAAAAGAAGCCCGCGGAAGCTACTGAGCAGAAAAAGGGCGGCGAGCCGAAAAAGCGCCCGCTCGATGCCGAGAAAAAGCAGCCCTTTGACGCATCCGCAGATCCCGCCCCCTCCACAGGCGATGCCGACGGCGAGCAGAAAAAGCCCCGCCGCCGCAATAATTACCGCCGTTACCGCAAACCCAAGCCCCATTCTGAGGGATGAGATAGAAAAAGCACGCTTCGGCGTGCTTTTTCTAGTTAAGTGCGCCGTTGGCGCGTGAAGTTTGCAATGCAAGTGAAGTCGTCCTGTGGACGGTGAAGTTTCTGCGGAAGCGAGTAGTGCACTTTGCTTCACTTCGTGCGATCGCACGATACTTCACAGCGGCATCGCCGCTACTTCACTTGACGATGCCAAACTTCACATAAAACCATCAACACCCCCACCCCACAGTATAATATACGCCCGCTCCGGGGATGGAGCGGGCGTTGTTATTTTGCTTCCCGCACGAACATGGGGGTGAACTGGGGTTTGTGGAAAAATTCGACGAAGCGGGTGCATTTGATGAGGAATGCGTAATAGATCGGCAGTCCGCAACCGAGCAGGGTCTCTGCGTTGCCCTGTCCCTTGCTGATGATGAGGTCGGCGCTGTGGATCGCGTCGCTTGCCGTCTTTCCGAGCTCAGGCAGGTATGTGCCTGCGATATTGCTTCCGCTGTCGATCACGGGGAACGGAATGCCGACAAGCGCGGCATCCTCGCGGAGCGCATCATTGAGCGCCGCGCTCCCGCGCACGCAGAATGTGATCTCAAGATGCGGATAGCGGCGGTGGAGCTCTTCGGCAAAGATGCGATCAAAGCCGATCTCGCCCGCGTTATCCGTCAGGTACACGATGCGTTTGCTCTGCGTAAGTTCGTGGCAAAATCCTGCATAAACATCGGGATCGATGGCGATCTCGAGCGCGCTGGAGAGCATTTCATCCAGCGCTTCAAAGCTCACCGCATTGTGCAGGGCGGAAAAATCGATATAGTTGCCCAAAATGGCAAATTGCAGTCCCGCAAGCACGGGGTCGTCGGCGGCGCGCACTTTGGCGCGGATCTCGGGCATCCGCGCGAGGACGAATGCATTCGATTCTGCCTTCTCCTGCGCGTAGGGATCTGCACCTACGCCATAATGCTTCTGCAAAAGCGCAGCCGCCGCACGGCTGAAATAGGGCGAGGGCACATCCTCGGGCGCATCGCAGTAGGCGCGCATGAGGTCGCGGGCATAGCGCATCGCCTGCTCTTGCGTGCCGAGGGCAGATGCCTTCTCGACATTGCGAAACAGGTGACATTTTAAGCACGCGGTATCAAACGGAATGCTCATGGTACCTCCAGTTTACATAACTAATAGTTCTTCGATCGAATCGATCTTTGCCACATAGCTGTCGGCGCATCCCAGCCCGTAGGCGGCGAAGATGAACGGCACGCCCGCCTCACGGCAGGCATCGCAGTCGCCCTGCGTATCGCCGATATAGGCACAGCTTTCGATCCCATGCGTGCGCATGAGGGTGCGGATGGTCTGCCCCTTGCTCGTGAGGGTATCGCCGTAGCAAAGATGCCCGCTGACGTAGGGCGCAAGCCCAAGCTTTTCGATGCAGAGCTCGGGATAGCCGCATTGGCTGTTGCTTACGATAAAAATTCGGTATTTGCGCGCAAGCGCGGCGAACGTTTCCTGCACGTGCGGATAGCCGATGTGGCATTCGTTATTCTGCAAATATTCATTCTCCGTCTGCATACACCGATCCATGAGCGCATAGCGCTCGCTTTCGGGGATGGGGGCGAGGATGACATCGGCGATGTCGCGCATCACTTTGCCGAAAAGCGGCTTGAGATCCTCTGCTGTTACGCAAAGCTCGGGGTGTCCCTCTGCGCGGAGCTGGATATTGTAGCCTTCGGCAACGAGCGCGCGGGAATCCCAGAGCGTGCCGTCAATGTCGAAAATCAGGCTTTCGTAGTTCATGCTTCCTCCAAATGGCGACGAATGCGCCCAATGATCATGTCCAGCGCGACGGCATTTTTGCCGCCCTCGGGCACAATGATATCGGCAAAGCGCTTGCTCGGCTCGACATACTGCTCGTGCATGGGCTTGACGGTCTGCTGGTACTGCGTCAGCACGCTCTCGAGCGTGCGCCCGCGCTTGTTGACATCGCGCTTGATGCGGCGACAAAGGCGCACATCGGCATCGGTATCGACGAAAATTTTAATGTCCATCAGATCGCGCAGGGGCTTATTCTCAAAAATGAGGATGCCCTCGACGATGATGACCTGCTTCGGCTCGATATGGATCGTCTCCGACGAGCGATTGTGCTGGGTGAAATCATAAACTGGGCAGTCGATCGCCTCGCCATGGCGCAAAAGCTCCAGATGGCGCGCCATGAGATCCGTTTCCAGCGCATCGGGCTCGTCGTAATTGATGGCACAGCGCTCCTCATAGGTGAGGTCGTCGCGGCGCTTATAGTAATTGTCGTGGCTTAAAATGGTCACGTCGTCGCCATAGCGCGCAATGAGATTTTTCATGAGGGTGGTCTTGTCGCTGCCCGTACCGCCCGCAATGCCGATCACGAGGATGTTGTTATGCATAAGCTGCCTCCGTATTATCTTTTTTCATAACCAAAGTCGGTTTATTGCTCCAGCAGCTTCCATGCGAGCGCCTTGGCGCTGCCGTCTGCGGTGCTTGTGAGAATGAGGGTATCGCCCTTGCCGCTTCTGAGCAAGCCCGCCTGCGAAAGGCGGCGCTTCGTCTCGCGCGCCGTGCCCTCACCGCCGTGCACGACCTCGGTTCTTTTGCCGAGGATCGCCTGAATATTGTGCTTGACGAACGGATAGTGCGTGCAACCGAGCACAAGGGCATCGAGTTTGCCGATGTATGGCGCGAGAAGCTCGCGCAGGAAGCGCTTCGTTTCGTCGCTATCGCCCTTGCCAGCCTCGATGCGCTCGACGAGCCCCGGTGCGGGGATCTTCTCCACGGCACAGCTTTCGTCGAAGCGGTGCGCCAGATGGTCAAATTTCTCCTCCCGAAGCGTCACTTCCGTCGCCATCACGCCGATGCGCCCCTTGGGGTGATGATCGGCGGCGAGTTTGAGCGCAGGTTCGATGCCGATGACGATGCGGTCGGCATATTTTTCGCGAAGCGCGTCAATCGCCGCGGCGGTCGCCGTGTTGCAGGCGACGACGATCGCCTTGATGGGATAGCGCGCCGTGAGCGCTTCTGCCGCCGCAAGCGTGAGCGCGCGCACCTCATCGGTCGTGCGTGAGCCATAGGGCGCATTCGCGCAGTCGCCAAAGTAGAGAAAACGCTCGCTTGGCATCAGTTTGCGAAGCTGCCGCAGTACGCTGATGCCACCCACGCCCGAATCAAATACCAGAATACGGTCTTCCTTGGTACTCATAATTCCACCTGAAGCTGTCTATTCTCGGCGCGCCCCGCGCACCTACAGCCTTTCTAATTATCATACCAAAAAAAGTCGAAGGTTGCAATCCTTATCTTTCCCTTTGCGGAAATTTCCGAATAAAAAGGTGGTGATGCACCGCACTCGCCTATTATATTGTAGTGTGGGGGTACACCCCCACCGACGCACTATCGATATCTGCGCGGTCGGTCTGTCGAACCATCTATCGATGACAGAGTTACTTGGCTCTCCCGCGCCGATGCATAATACGCGACTGCTTCCTAAATTTGCAACGTTTGTCCCCACATCAGTCACAAAAAATCAAATAGATTTTTTGTGACAGCTTCTCCCCAAGGAGAAGCCTTTGGCGGTCATCGGCAAATTGTGCGAAAAACGCGCATTTCCGTCATCGCACATTGTCGGTGGGGGTGTACCCCCACCCTACAGGCAAAATCGACAAATTGTGCGAAAAACGCACATTTCCGTTGTCGCAACGTTGCGGACACCCGAGGCGGGTGCTACAGGAAGAATGCAACTGCGGGCGAAAATGGGGTTGCTCAAAACTCTCAAAACTTCAAAACTTTACGCGGTGCTTCTGGTTTGGGAAGTATTGCAATTTGGATCATCTTATGGTATACTGTTTCTGCTAAAAAAGCAAGTGTACTTGATGTGGAAACAAGTGTTTGCTTAGAGAGATACGGAGGAACAGGTACAATGCGAATCGGACTTCTGGGGTTCGGAACTGTCGGCAGAGGCGTTTATGAGCTGACAGCCAAGCGAGATGATATGCAAGTGGTGCGTGTGCTTCGCCGTCGGGAACTGACGCTTCCCGATGCAGAAGTAACGCATGATTTTGCGGATATTTTGAACGATAGCACCATCGACACGGTCGTAGAAGCGATCGGCGGGCTGCATCCTGCATGGGAGTACGTCAAAGCCGCCATCGAGGCGGGCAAAAATGTGATCACGGCAAACAAGGCGCTCGTTGCAAATTTCTATGACGAGCTTCTCCCCCTGACGCAGAAAATGGGCGTGCATTTCCGCTGTACGGCATCCGTCGGCGGTGGCATCGGTTGGCTCTCGGAGCTGGAACGCGTGCGCCGCTGTGAGCGCATCACGGCGGTCGGCGGCATTATGAACGGCACGTGCAACTATATCCTCGACAATATGACCCGCGAGGGGCTTGGCTACGATGAAACCCTCCGTCAGGCGCAGGCGCTCGGCTATGCCGAGGCAGACCCCTCGACGGATGTGGACGGCATCGACACGTGGCACAAGCTGATCGTTTCGGCAAACGTCGCCTTTGGCGCTTCGCTGAAAAAAGAGAGCATCCCCGTCTGCGGCATCCGCACCATCACCGCGTCGGATGTACAGCGCTTCACGGAGCACGGCTATGTCTGCAAGCTCCTTTCTACTGGAAAAATCGTCGATGGCGTTTTGCACGCCTACGTCCAGCCCACGCTCGTGCCAAAGGGCGAGCCCGAGGCGGCTGTTCCCGCAAATTACAATCTCATCACGCTTCACGGCGATGTTTCGGGACGGCAGAGCTTCTTCGGTCAGGGCGCGGGATGCTATCCCACCGCATACAATGTCGTGCAGGACCTTGTGGACGTACAGCAGGGCACAGGCTTCTATGCCCCCTATGGCGACATTCTCACCGCCGACAATTCCGAAAAGCGCACGTGGTATGTCCGCGGTGGCTGGACGGGCGAAGCGACGGCGCATTGGGGCGATGCCTGCATCACACAGGGCGTGAGCGTGGCGCAAATGCACGCATGGAAGCAGGCGCATCCCGATGCATTCATTGCCGCGTTCCATGGTTAAGAAAGAGGGAAAAACATGAAAGTTGTCAAATTCGGCGGCTCGTCCATGGCTGATGCAGGACAGTACCGCAAGGTGCGCGATATCCTGCGCGCCGATCCCGAGCGAAAGATCGTCATCGTCTCTGCCGCAGGCAAGCGCAATGCGGGCGATCACAAGATAACGGATCTATTATACCTTTGCCACTCGCACGTCAAGTACGGTGTCGATTGCAGTCGCATTTTCAAGATGATCTCTGGCCGCTACCTGAGCATCCAGAACGATCTTGATCTCGATATCGACCTGATGCCCGAGCTGACCGACCTAAAGCGCCGCATCGATGCGAAAGCAGTCTCCCGCGAGGAGCTTGTCAGCCGTGGCGAATACTTTTCCGCAAAACTCATGGCGGCGTACCTCGGCTTCCAGTTTATCGATTCCGCCGACTGGGTCAAGTTCAATATGAACGGCACGGTCAATTCGGATCAGTCGTATGAAGCGCTGCGCGAGCGCATCACCCCCGGTCTTGGCGCGGTCATCCCTGGATTTTACGGCACGATGCCCGATGGCACGATCCACACATTCTCCCGTGGTGGCAGCGATATCACAGGCTCGCTCGCGGCGGCGGCGCTCGGCGCGGATGTATACGAAAACTGGACGGATGTTTCGGGCATCCTCATGGCAGACCCGCGCATCGTCGAAGATCCGCAAGCCATTCCCGAAGTTACTTACGATGAGCTGCGCGAGCTGAGCTATTCTGGCGCGCAGGTCCTGCACGAGGATTCCATTTTCCCCGTGCGCGAGAAGAATATCCCTGTCAATATCCGCAATACGAACGATCCCGAAGCCCCTGGCACGATGATCCGCGAGGAATTCGACGGCGATCACGATCCCGACCGCTTCATCACGGGCATCACAGGCAAGAAGGACTACTCCATCATCTCCCTGAGCAAGCGTGGCATGAGCAATCAGGTCGGCGTTCTGCACAAGGTGCTCACCGTGCTCGTGCGGCACAATATCAGCGTGGACTATGTCCCCAACGGCATCGACAATGTCTCCGTCGTGCTCCCGACCGCCGCACTGGAAAAGGAGCTTTACACCATCATGGCAGAGATCAAGGAGGAGGCTGAGCCAGACACGCTCACCATCCACCATAATATCGCCGTCGTTGCGGCAGTTGGCCGCAAAATGGCATTCCGCCCTGGTATTTCGGGCAAACTCTTCGGCGCGCTCGGTGAAAGCGGCATCAATATCCGCATGATCAACCAAGGCCCTGATGAGCTGAATATCATCTTCGGCGTTGCCAACGACGATTTTGAAGCCGCCATCCGTGTGCTTTACAACAGCTTTGTAAAATAAGCTTTCTGGAGGTATGTGATATGAAAACCTATACCGTAGCCATCCTCGGCGCAACTGGCGCTGTGGGACAGGAAATGATCAAAATTTTGCAGGAGCGCGATTTCCCCGTTGGGAAGCTCGTGCCGCTCGCTTCCGCGCGGAGCGTGGGTAAGACCGTCCGCTTCAAGGGCGAGGATGTCCCTGTTGCGCTTGCGTGCGACGAAGCGTTCGCGGGCGTGGACATCGTCCTTGGTGCGGCAGAAAATGACATTGCCCAGCGCTTTGCACCCGCCATCGTCAAGGCAGGCGCTGTGTTCGTGGACAATTCCTCGGCATTCCGCCTTGACCCCAATGTGCCGCTCGTCGTCCCCGAGGTCAATCCCGAGGATGTGGCGTGGCACAAGGGCATCATCTCCAACCCCAACTGCTCGAGCATCATCACCATCACCGCGGTCAATGCCCTCAATTCCATCGCACCCATCCGCACCATGACCGCTTCGACCTATCAGGCGGTCTCTGGCGCAGGCGCAGGCGGTCCTGTGGAGCTGATGAATGAGGTCGAGGCGCTCCGCGAGGGAAAAACCTATGCTCCGCAAGTCTTTTCGCACCAGATCGCCTATAATCTCATCCCGCAGATCGGTGGCGAGCAGGTGGACGGCTATACGAGCGAGGAAATGAAGATGCAAAACGAGGGTCGCAAGATCATGCACCTGCCCGACCTGCGCGTCACCTGCACGTGCGTGCGCGTGCCCGTCGTGCGTAGCCACTCCATCTCCGTTTCCTGCCATTTTGATGTGCCCGTGACCGTCGCGCAGGTGCGCGAGGCGATCGCGAATGCCCCCGGTTGCCGCCTTGTGGACGATTTGAGCAAGAAGATGTACCCCATGCCGCTCGATACCTCCGATCAGGACACCGTATTCGTCGGTCGTATCCGCCCCGACCTCACCGACCCTTGCGGCATCGCGCTGTGGTGCTGTGGCGATCAGGTCAGAAAAGGCGCGGCGACCAACGCCATCCAGATCGCCGAACTGCTCGTAAAATGACCTCATCCAATGCAAAACGCTGAAAGCCAAATGCAATGGCTACAGCAGATAAACACTTGCAGGGCACAGGCAGAAGCGATCGTGAAGTTTGATTTATGATCGATACCGAGACCGTTCGGACAAAAATGAGCGAATAGGAGAGCAAATAGGATGATACATTTAGTTGATGTGAACGAAGAAAACTGGCTTGACATTATTAAGCTTAAAGTGGACGAGGAGCAGCAAAAATATCTTGACCGTCCAACCGGAATCATTGCGAGAGGATACATTTATCGCAATTGTAACGCCCGTGTATTTGGCATTATGGACGACGCGCAAATGATTGGTGTCGCATTAGTCCGAGATTTCACAGACGAACCGCTCAACTATGATTTGCAACAATTTATGATCGATCGGCAATTTCAGAACAAAGGCTATGGAACAGAAGCATTGCGGCAGATTTTGAATTTTCTAAAACAGGAAGGTCGCTTCAATGGCGTAGAGGTTTGCGTCAATCGCGAAGATCTTGCAGCGATTCATGTTTATGAAAAGGTAGGTTTTATCGATAGTGGGTATATTGATGAAGACTTGCCGAATTGCTTGAATCTAATTTATCATCTGTGATAAGGTGATGCCGCTGAAGTGGCTATCCCCTCTAGACTTGCTAATAATAGATATAAAAAATCCGACCTATGATCGTAACCATAGGTCGGATCAACTCTTTTATGAACACCTGCCCAAGGGGAGCGTTTTTGCGTTTAATTCCGTTGACACAAAAAATTAAGACATTAACGGTTGTTATTTTCCGAAAAATGCGCTACAATGGTAAAAAAGATATGATCGATTCAGGAGGGCGCACTATGGCGTGGCTCGAAATTACCATCAATACGAACAGCGCGGAGATCGAAACGGTTGCTGAGCAGCTCACCGCACGCGGATTTTCTGACCTTGTGATCGAGGATCAGCAGGAATACGAAACATTTCTCGACGAAAACCGTGCCTATTGGGACTATATCGACGAACAGCTCCAGCAGCAACTTCAGGGGCTGTCGCGCATCAAGCTTTATATTGAAGATACGGACGAAGCGTCGCTTTCGCGCCTGAAAAGCACCGCGGATGCGCTCGGACTTACGCCCGAGATCGCGCAGATGCCCGAAACGAACTGGGAAGAAAGCTGGAAAGACAGCTATCCCCCTGTCGAGATCGGCGAAAAGCTCGTGATCCTGCCCTACTGGCTAGCGCAGGACTATGCAGGTGAGCGCTTGCAGGTGATCCTTGACCCCGGTCTTACCTTTGGCACAGGCGCGCACCCGACCACGCAGATGGTCGTTGCCGCCATGGAGCGCACGGTCAAGGCGGGCGACCGCTGTCTTGACCTCGGAAGCGGAAGTGGCATTCTCTCGCTCGTGGCGCTTCGGCTCGGCGCGGGATGCGCTGTCGGCGTGGATATCGACCCCAAGGCGGAGGATATCGCGCGTGAAAATGCGGCGTACAATCAGTTTTCTGCCCCCGAATTTACTGCCCTGACGGGCAATGTCACCGAAGATCACGCCATCATGCAGCGCCTTTCGGCGCAGAAGTGGGATGTGGTGCTCGTGAACATCGTTGCCGATGTGATCATTTCGCTCGCGCCCGTTCTGCCGCATTTCCTTTCGGAAGAAACGACGCTCATCTGCTCGGGCATTCTCGACACAAGGCTCGACGACGTGCTCGATGCCATGGCGCGCGCGGGGCTCACCATTACCAAAACCTATGCGCAGGAGGACTGGCGCTGCATCCTCGTACAGCGCTGACACAAGGAGAACACTATGACTATACCCTATCGCACACGGCGCGTGCTGCGTGTTGTCGGCATCGTGGCACTTATCATTCTGATCGCCTGCATCCTCATTTCTATGTGCTGGGTGCTATGGCTCGAGCGCTACATCATCTACACCCGCGACGGCGCGCATATCGATTACAGCCTTTCCCTCGATCTTCCGCAGGGACAGGTCGCGCTTCCGCCCGAAGCCGCCGAAGAGATCGACATCTACTTCAACGAGGGTGAAAACTCCGTCGAAACAAGCAACGAACTTACACAGCTTTCGGGCTATTACATCGATATCGACCGCCTTTCGACCGACCCATACGGCGCTTACGATGCAGTATCTGCGCTCCCCGCGGGTAGCGCGGTGATGGTCGATGTCAAGAGCATCAATGGCTCGTTTTACTACACCTCGTCCCTGCCCGATGCCATGTATGGCAATACCGACCTCAAGGCGACCGATAAGCTGATTGAAAAGATCACCAAGGGCGATTACTACGCCATTGCGCGTCTGCCCGCATTCCGCGACTACTATTACGGGCTCAACCACGTCAGTTGCGGACTTTCCAACGCCGCATGGGGCGAGGGCTACCTCTGGCGAGACAATGCAGGTTGCTACTGGCTCAATCCCGCCAACAGCGGCGCGCTCAACTGGATCATGTCGATCATCGACGAACTCAAGCGCCTCGGATTTGACGAAGTGGTGCTCACCGAATTCCGCTTCCCCGATACCGACAACATCATTTTCTCTGGCGACAAGACGGAAGCGCTCCAAACGGCGATGGATGCCCTGTTCAAAAACTGCGCGACCAACAGTTTCACGCTCTCGTTTGCCGTGACCACGCCGACATTCACGCTCCCCGGTGCGCGAAGCCGCATGTACATGGAAAATGTGGACGGCAAGAGCGCCGCACAGCTCGCCGCACAGGCAAATGTCACCGACACGGCTGTCCAGCTCGTATTCGTGTCCGAAACGAACGATACGCGATTTGAAGAATACAGCGTCCTGCGCGATATCGAGATCGCCGCCGATATGCAGGAAGACGAAAACGCATAGCCCCCGCCCCAACGATCACGAAACAGCGTACACCGATAAATCAAAAATGCCACGGATCTCATCAGATCCGTGGCATTTCTTTTTTTATTTGAAATCTGTAGGGACACCCGTCCTCGGGTGTCCGCTTACCGCACCCGAAGCCAGCAAATATGTCCGTATTTTGCAAAATCCACCGTCCATAGACCGTAGGGTGGGGGTATACCCCCACCGACCACGTTGCGGCATCAGAAATGTACGTTTTTTCGCAAATTTTCCGATAACTGACAAAGGCTTCTCCTTGGGGAGAAGCTGTCACAAAAAATCTATCTGATTTTTTGTGACTGATGTGGGGGCAACGTTGCAAATTTAGGAAGCAGTTGCGTATTATGCGTTGGCGCGGGAGCGCCCTTGGCTCCCCTGTGTAAGGGGAGCTGGCAAAAATCTATTGATTTTTGACTGAGGGGTTGCTACCGCAGTACGAATTCGCCGACAGCTATCAGTATTCGCAACATTTCCCCGCACAATCCCTCAGTCACGCTGTTCGCGTGACAGCTCCCTTTACACAAGGGAGCCTTTGGCGCGCTATCGTTCGACCGAAAAAATCAATCACTCTGCCAACCTACGGATCGTTTCACCACAGCATCGATATACTCACAAACACCGCGAAAATTCCTGCTGATTTCATTGTTCGGGATGCGAATTACCCTTAACCCATATTCCTCAAGGAATTTTGTTCGTTCTTCATCTTTTGTCACATTGGGATCTTCATAATGTTGAGAGCCATCCAGTTCGACTACAAGCTTTGCTTCTGCGCAATAAAAGTCCGCAATGTATTTACCTAGCACCTTCTGTCTGGAGAAACGGATAGGATAGGCGCGCAGGAAATCATACCAAAGATGTCGTTCTTCCTTGGTCATTTCTTTACGAAGTTGTTTTGCTAATGGAACTAACTGCTTATTATGCTTTGATTGCACTGCGATCCCCCCCGTTGCAACTTTTCACACAGAGGTAGCACTCGTATGTTTTTCCTCTTCAGGAATAAAATCGAGGGTAATTGCGTTTAGGTCGGTTTTTAGCTGAGAGAATTTCACGCCTGCGGCGGTGAGCATACGCTTAGAGGCGAGGGTCATCATGGAATCGGCGTATTTATCGGAGAGGTAGAGGATCTCCTGCACGCCGCTTTGGATGATCGCTTTGGCGCACTCGTTGCAGGGGAAAAGCGCGACGTACAGGCGGCTTCCGCGCAGGTCACGACCATTGGCATTGAGGATGGCATTGAGCTCTGCGTGGACGACATAGGGATATTTCGTCTGCGCGCCCTCGCGCTCCCATGGGAACTCATCGTCCGAGCAGCCCTTGGGCATGCCATTGTAGCCTGTGGAGATGATGATATTGTCCTGCGAGACGATGCACGCGCCGACCTGCGTATTCGGATCTTTACTGCGGCGTGCCGCGAGCATGGCGATGCCCATGAAATATTCGTCCCAACTGATGTAATCTGCGCGTTTCATAAGTAGCCCTCCAGCATTTTTCTTTCATTATACATAAAAAGCAGAACAGGAGCAAGTCCTGTTCTGCCGATTTTTGTCAATCAAAGAAGTTTTTCAGGTTATCGAAGAACTTTTTGCGCTTGGGGCTGACTTCCATCGTGCCCTCGAGCTGCTGCAAAAGCTCCTTCTGCTCCTTGGTCAGGTGCGTCGGGGTCTCGACCACGACGGTGAAGCGGTGGTTGCCACGACGGCGGGGGTTATTGATCTCGGGAATGCCCTTGTCGCGCAGGATGAACTCCTTGCCCGTCTGCGTGCCCTCGGGGATCTGGAACTTTACCTTGCCATCGATGGTCGGCACGTCGATCTCTGCGCCGAGCGCCGCCTGCGCAAAGGAGATCGGCACTTCGCAAAGCACATCCATATCGTCGCGCTCGAAGATCGGGTGGTTCTTGATGTAGATCTCCACGAGCAGGTCGCCATTGGGGCCACCATTGCTACCGACACAGCCCTCGCCACGCACGCGCACGCTCTGACCTGCATCGACACCTGCGGGGATCTTGACCTTGACGCGGTTGTTGCGGCGCACCTTGCCCTTGCCCTTGCAGGTGGTGCAGGGGGTCTTGATGATCTTGCCCTTGCCGCCGCACTTGGGGCACGCCGCGGTGGACTGCATCTGCATGCTCATAAAATTCTGCGTCGTGCGCACCTGTCCTGTGCCATGGCAGTTCGAGCAGGTATCGATCACGCCGTCTGCCGAGCCCGTGCCCTTGCAGGCGGAACAATTCTCGATACGGGGTGCAGAAATTTCCTTTTCACAGCCAAATGCTGCCTCTTCAAAGGTAAGTTCGAGCCGCGCCATGACATTTTCGCCACGGCGAGCCGCATTCTGCGATCCACCACGCCGCGCTGAACCGCCACCGAAGAACTCGCCGAAAATATCGCCGAGGTCGCCGAAACCGCCAAATCCGCCGAAACCATCGAATCCCGCGCCGCCTGCGCCACCGCCAAAATTGGGGTCAACGCCCGCAAAGCCGAACTGATCGTAGCGGGAGCGCTTCTCGTCGTCGGAAAGCACCTCATATGCTTCGCCGACTTCCTTGAACTTCTCCTCTGCCTGCTTATCCCCGGGATTTCGGTCGGGGTGGTACTTCATTGCCGCCTTGCGGTAGGCTCTTTTTATCTCGTCGGCGCTTGCGCCCTTTTCAACGCCAAGCACCTCATAGTAATCACGTTTGTCTGCCATTTCTTTTCACCTCATATGGTAACGGGCGCATCCCGTTACACACCGAAAGGGGCGGCGGATGCCGCCCCTTGGGCTTTGTTGATCATTAGTCAACGGTCTCGTAGTCTGCGTCAACAACGCCGTCGTCGCCACCGCAGTTACCGCCGCAGTTGGGGTCACAGCCCTGACCCTGCTGGGGATTTGCCTGCTGATAGAGCTTCTCAGAAACTGCGTAGAATGCCTTCTGGACTTCCTCCGTTGCTGCCTTGATCGCCTCAACGTCCGTGCCCTTATTGACTTCCTTCAGGTGATCGACTGCGCTCTGGATGGATGCCTTCTCGTCTGCGCTGATCTTGTCGCCCAGCTCGCCGAGGGTCTTCTCGGTCTGGTAGACGGTCTGGTCTGCGGCATTGTGTGCATCGACCTCGTCCTTGCGTGCCTTATCTTCAGCAGCGTACTGCTCTGCCTCGCGCACAGCCTTGTCGATATCCTCCTGAGAGAGGTTGGTGGAAGCGGTGATGGAGATATTTGCCTCCTTGCCCGTGCCAAGATCCTTTGCGCTGACCTTGACGATGCCGTTTGCATCGATGTCGAACGTGACCTCGATCTGGGGCACGCCACGGGGTGCGGGAGCGATACCGCCGAGCTGGAAGCGGCCGAGGGTCTTATTGTAAGCCGCCATCTCGCGCTCGCCCTGCAGGACGTGGACTTCAACAGAGGTCTGGCCGTCTGCGGCGGTGGAGAAGATCTGGCTCTTGTGGGTGGGGATGGTGGTGTTGCGATCGATCAGGCGGGTGAACACGCCACCCATGGTCTCAATACCCAGCGACAGCGGGGTGACATCGAGCAGGAGGATGTCCTGCACATCGCCCGTAAGAACGCCGCCCTGAATTGCTGCGCCAACTGCCACGCATTCGTCGGGGTTGATGCCCTTGAAGCCTTCCTTGCCCGTGATGCCCTTAACTGCTTCCTGAACAGCGGGGATACGGGTCGAGCCACCGACGAGCAGAACCTTGTGCAGGTCGGAAGCGCTGATGCCAGCGTCGCTCAGAGCCTGACGGACAGGCTTCATGGTGCGCTCGACGAGATCCGCGGTCAGCTCATTGAACTTTGCGCGGGTTAGGGTGACATCGAGGTGCTTCGGGCCAGTAGCGTCTGCGGTGATATAGGGCAGGTTGACATTGGAAGAGGTCACGCCAGACAGCTCGATCTTTGCCTTTTCGGCAGCTTCCTTCAAACGCTGCATTGCAACGCGATCCTTGGAAAGGTCGATGCCCTCTGCCTTCTTGAACTCGGCAACGAGATAATCCATCAC
>CAZVJJ010000038.1:0-15922 GCA_964627295.1 uncultured Oscillospiraceae bacterium
ATGCTCATCGACGAGATCGCATCGGGCAATATGCGCGTTTACAAGGACGGCAAGTACATCGATCCCATGACCCTCAATGGTCTGTTCTTTGCTTAACCGATCCCGAACCCCATTATTTCGCAAGGAGGATACCCATGGGCGGTTTTTTTGGGACGATCAGCCGTATCGACTGCATCTATGACGTATTCTTCGGAACGGATTACCATTCCCACCTCGGCACGCGCCGAGGTGGGATGGCGTTTTACGATTCCGAAAAAGGATTCCAGCGTCAGATCCACAACATCGAAAACACCCCTTTCCGCACCAAATTTGATAACGATTTAGAGAAATTCAGCGGCAATTCGGGCATCGGTTGCATTTCCGATACCGATCCGCAACCGCTACTCGTGCGCTCGCACCTTGGACTTTTCGCCATCGCGACTGTCGGCATCATCAACAATGCCGAAAAATTAGTGGAAGAAACCTTTTCTGGCCCCGGTCACCAGTTCCTCGCGATGTCCTCTGGCAAGGTCAACACCACCGAGCTTGCCGCGGCGATCATCAATCAGCGCTCCTCGCTCGTCGAGGGCATCCGCCACGCGCAGGAAGTGATTGACGGTTCGTGCACCTTTTTGCTGCTCACGCCCGACGGCATCATTGCCGCGCGTGACCGACTGGGCAGACTTCCCGTTCTCGTCGGGCAGAACGCCGACGGTTGCTGCGTATCGTTTGAATCCTTTGCCTACCACAAGCTCGGCTATCAGGATGCTTATGAGTTAGGACCGGGCGAGATCGTCCGCGTCACCGCAGACGGCGTGGAGCAACTTGCACCCGCTGGCGACAAAATGAAGATCTGTGCGTTCCTTTGGACGTACTACGGCTACCCCAACTCCAACTATGAGGGCAAAAATGTCGAAGTGATGCGCTACCGCAATGGTGAGATCATGGCACGCGACGAGCTGGCAAGCGGCACGCATCCCGATGTTGACTATGTCGCAGGCGTGCCCGATTCGGGCATCCCGCACGCCATTGGCTATGCAAATGCATCCCACGCACCGTTTGCACGCCCGTTCGTCAAATATACCCCGACATGGCCGCGCAGTTTCATGCCCGCAAATCAGGCGGCGCGCAGTCAGGTCGCCAAAATGAAGCAGATCCCCGTCCCCGAGCTGATCGAGGGAAAGAAGCTCCTTTTCGTGGATGATTCCATCGTCCGCGGCACACAGCTTCGGGAGACGGTCGAATTCCTGTATGAAAGCGGTGCAAAGGAAGTGCATATGCGCTCGGCTTGCCCGCCCATCATGTATGGATGCAAATATTTGAATTTCTCCCGCAGTAACTCCGATATGGAACTCATCGCCCGCCGCACCGTGCAGAATCTCGAGGGTGACGAGGGTCAGAAGCATCTCGATGAGTACAGCGACAGCCACACCGAGCGTGGCAAATGCCTGCTCAGCGCCATCTGCAAGGAGCTCGGCTTCGATTCGCTCGGCTACCAGTCGATCGACGGTCTGCTTGAAGCCATCGGGCTCGACCGTGAAAAAGTCTGCACCTACTGCTGGACAGGCAAAGAATAACGGAAACTCCAACCATCACAATACATAATAAGGAGCGAACAAATCATGGATCACAAGAACTCCCAGTCTGCAAGCTATGCTGCCGCAGGTGTTGACATCGTGGCAGGATATCAGTCCGTGGAGCTGATGAAAAAGCACATTGCCCGCACGAAAAACGAGGGGTGTCTGGACGATGTCGGCGGCTTCGGTGGCTGTTTCGGTCTGAATCTTCAGGGCTACGAAGAACCCGTTCTCGTTTCTGGCACAGACGGTGTCGGCACAAAGCTGAAAATGGCAATGCTGCTCGACAAGCACGATACCATCGGCATCGATGCCGTGGCGATGTGCGTCAACGACGTGATCTGCTGCGGTGCAAAGCCCCTTTTCTTCCTCGATTACATCGCCTGTGGCAAGAACTATCCCGAGAAGATCGCCTCCATCGTCTCTGGCGTGTGCGAGGGTTGCGTGCAGTCTGGCTGTGCGCTCATCGGCGGTGAAACTGCCGAGCACCCGGGCATGATGCCCAAGGACGATTACGACCTTGCAGGCTTCACCGTCGGCATTGTCGATAAGAAGAAGATCATCGACAATACCCGCATGGCAGAGGGCGATGCCGTGATCGCGCTCGCATCCTCTGGCATCCACTCCAACGGCTTCAGCCTGATCCGCAAAGTGTTCAACATCGACGAAAACCCCGCATCCCTCTACGAGCCCTGCGAGGCGCTCGGCGGCGCAAGCATTGCCGACACGCTCCTGACCCCCACCAAGATCTACGTCAAGTCCGTCCTCGCCCTCATTGAGCAGGTCGATGTCAAGGGCATCAGCCACATCACGGGCGGTGGCTTCTACGAGAACATCCCCCGCTCCATCCCCGATGGTCTTTGCGCGAAGATCGACAAGCAGTCCGTCAAGATCCTCCCCATTTTCGACCTGATCGCAAAAACGGGCAACATTCCCGAGCGCGATATGTTCAACACCTACAACATGGGCGTTGGCATGAGCATCGTCGTGCCCGCCGAGCAGGTGCCCACGGCACTTTCCATCCTGCGTGAGCACGGCGAAGATGCCTACGTGATCGGCACGATCGTGCGCAACGAGGAAAAGGTGATCCTCGCATGAGTGTGAAGATCGCTGTTCTCGTCTCTGGCGGTGGCACGAATCTGCAAGCGCTGATCGATGCCCAGTCCCGTGGCGCACTCGGTGGCGGTGAGATCACTGCCGTGATCTCCTCGAAAGCGGGCGCATATGCCCTCGAACGGGCAGAAAAGGCGGGCATCGCCACATATACCTTGCCGCGCAAGGATTTTGCATCCAATCGCGAAATGACCGTCGCGCTCGTTTCGCTTCTGAAAACCCTCGACATTTCGCTGATCGTTTTGGCAGGGTGCATGGTGATCTTTACCGAAGAGCTTGTAAATGCCTACCCTAACGCCATTATGAACGTCCATCCCGCGCTCATCCCCGCTTTTTGTGGCGAGGGTTTCTACGGTCTGCACGTGCATGAGCAGGCACTACGCTACGGCGTGAAAGTCTCTGGCGCAACGGTGCATTTTGTCAGCGAGGAATGCGACGGCGGGCCGATCATTGCACAAAAGGCGGTCGCCGTGCGCGAGGACGATACCCCCGAAACGCTTCAAAAGCGCATCATGGAGCAGGCAGAATGGGTACTTCTGCCTGAAGCGGTGTCGCTTTTCTGTCAAGGGCGACTGCACGTACACGGTCGCAAGGTCACGGTCGATCCATAAAAGGAGGAGCACTATGAATATTTACGAAGTCAAATCCATCGGCGAGCGTCTCGCTGGCAATCCCTACCCTGGCAGAGGTGTGATCCTCGGCAAGAGCGCCGACGGCAAGAAAGCCGTCGCCGCCTACTTCATCATGGGCAGAAGCGCCAATTCCCGCAACCGCATCTTTACAGAAAAAGACGGCGTTGTGTACACCGAGCCCTTTGATGCAAGCAAGGTCGAAGATCCGAGCCTCATCATTTATGCCGCCATCCGCAAGATCGGCTCGTCGCTGATCGTCACGAACGGCGACCAGACGGATACCATCTATCGCGGACTTGCCGCCAATATGCACTTCGCGCAGACGCTCGAAAGCCGCGCATTTGAGCCCGACGGTCCGAATTTCACCCCGCGCATCAGCGGTCTGCTCACGATCGCAGACGGCGTGTGCCACTACGATATGAGCATTCTCAAATCGGGCGATGCCGATGGTACTGTCTGCAACCGCTTCTTCTACCACTATGAGCCGAAAGCGGGTCTTGGTCACTTCATCCACACCTACACCAGCGACGGCGATCCCCTCCCCACTTTTCAGGGTGAGCCCGAGCGCATCTGCATCCCCGATGATATCGACGCATTTGCAAACGACATCTGGGAAAACCTCAACGAGCAGAATAAGATCTCCCTCTACGTGCGCTACATCGACCTTGCCACAGGCAAGGAAGAAAACCGCATGATCAATAAGAATCGCTAACAGGAGGAACTGCAAAATGAACGAATTCGCGCTCAAATATGGCTGTAACCCCAACCAGAAGCCCTCGCGTATCTTCATGGCAGATGGGAGCGAGCTTCCCATCACGATTTTGAACGGTCGTCCCGGTTATATCAATTTCCTCGACGCGCTCAACTCTTGGCAGCTCGTCAAGGAGCTCAAAGCCGCGACGGGTATGCCCTGCGCCACTTCTTTCAAGCACGTTTCCCCCACCTCGGCAGCCGTTGGCAAGCCCTTGAGCCCCGCGCTCAAGAAGGCTTGCTTCGTAGACGACGTGCCCGAGCTTGACGAAAATCCCCTCGCCTGCGCCTATGCCCGCGCCCGTGGCACGGATCGTATGTGCTCGTTCGGCGACTGGGTCGCGCTGAGCGATACGTGCGATGCTCTGACCGCCAAGCTCATCGCCCGCGAGGTATCCGACGGCGTGATCGCCCCCGCCTACACAGACGAGGCACTTGCCATCCTGAAAACCAAGCGCAAGGGTAGCTACAACGTCGTCGCGATCGACGAAACCTACGTCCCCGCCGAAAAGGAGACGAAGCAGGTCTACGGCATCACCTTTGAACAGGGGCGCAACAACTTTAAGATCGACGCATCCCTGCTTGAAAATATCGTCACCAAAAATACCGATCTTCCCGAGAGCGCAAAGATCGACCTGATCGTTTCGCTCATTACGCTCAAGTACACCCAGTCGAATTCCGTCTGCTTTGCCTATGACGGACAGGCGATCGGTGTCGGCGCAGGTCAGCAGTCGCGCATCCATTGCACGCGCCTTGCAGGCAGTAAGGCAGATACGTTCTTCCTGCGGATGCATCCGAAGACGCTTGCGCTTCCGTTCCGCGACGATCTCGGCCGTCCGACCCGCGACAACGTGATCGATGGATATATCAACGGCAACGAAGAGGATGTCTGCGCTGACGGCATTTGGCAGAACTACTTCACCGAGCAGCCCGCACGTCTGACCGCCGAAGATAAGCGCACTTACCTCGATTCGATCAAGGGCGTTGCACTCGGCTCGGACGCATTCTTCCCCTTTGCCGACAACATCCAGCGCGCCTGCGCATCGGGCGTAAGCTACATCGCCGAGCCCGGTGGCTCGATCCGCGACGATCTCGTGATCGCCGAGTGCGATAAGAACGATGTCGTCATGGCATTTACAGGTATGCGCCTATTCCACCACTGATCCTGATTGCAAACAAAAAGACATTGCCCAACACTTTTGGAGGTCAATATGAAACTACTCGTCGTTGGCGGCGGTGGCCGCGAACACGCCATTATCAAAAGTCTGAAAAAAAATCCCACCGTGCAGACCATCTACGCGCTGCCCGGAAATGGCGGCATTGCCGCCGATGCCGTGTGCGTCCCCATCGGTGCGACCGAGATCGACAAGATCGTCGCTTTCGCCACCGAAAACGCCATCGATTACGCCGTCGTCGCGCCCGATGATCCTCTGGTGCTCGGATGCGTCGATGCGCTGGAAAAAGCGGGCATCCCCTGCTTCGGTCCGCACGCAAATGCCGCCATCATTGAGGGCAGCAAGGCATTTGCCAAGGATCTGATGAAAAAATATGGCATTCCGACCGCTTCCTATGCCATTTTCACGGAACTGGAAGCCGCGCTTGCGTATCTTGAAACTGCGCCCATCCCCACCGTCGTCAAGGCGGACGGACTTGCGCTCGGCAAGGGCGTGATCATCGCCACCACGCGCGAGGAGGCAAAGCAGGCTGTCACCGACATGATGGCAAATGCGAAATTTGGCGCTTCTGGCGCGACCGTCGTGATCGAGGAATTCCTCGAAGGTCCTGAAGTCTCCGTTCTCGCCTTTACCGACGGCAAGACCGTCAAGCCCATGGTCTCTTCTATGGATCATAAGCGCGCAGGCGACGGCGACACAGGTCTGAACACAGGCGGCATGGGCACCGTTGCCCCGAATCCCTACTACACCCCCGCCATTGCCGCGCGCTGTATGCATGAGATCTTCCTGCCCACCGTGCAGGCGATGAATGCCGAGGGGCGCACGTTCCGCGGATGCCTGTACTTCGGTCTGATGCTCACGAAAAGTGGCCCTAAAGTGATCGAATACAACTGCCGCTTTGGCGATCCCGAGACGCAGGTCGTCCTGCCGCTTCTTGAAAGCGATCTTCTGACGGTGATGCGTGCCTGCACCGATGGCACGCTTGCCGAGACAGAAGTCCGCTTCTCCGATCGCCACGCCTGTTGCGTCATCTGGGCATCGAATGGCTACCCACTCGCGTATGAAAAGGGCTTCCCCCTCACCATGACGAGCGAAGCCACCGCACATACTTTCGTTGCAGGCGCAAAACTTGCCAACGGTGCGCTTCTTACCTCTGGCGGGCGCGTCACAGGCACGACCGCGATCGCCGACACGCTCGAAAGCGCCGTAGCAGAAGCATACCGCATCTCCGACGGCGTCGTTTTCCAAAACCGCTACCGCCGCAGCGACATTGGCGCACGCGCCCTCGCTGCGAATCCATAACACCAAGGAGGAATCAACCCCATGGTCTACCGCATTTTTGTTGAGAAAAAGAAAGGCCTTGATAACGAGGCACGCGCACTTCTGAGCGAAGCGAGAAATCTTCTGGGCATCCAGTCGCTCGAAAATGTTCGTCTTTTCAACCGCTACGACGCAGAAAACATCACCGAGGAACTTTTTTCCTATGCTGTGCGCACCGTTTTCTCCGAGTCACAGCTTGACGATGTTTCTTCCGCGCTCGATCTTCCCGATGCGCATATTTTTGCCGTTGAGCCGCTCCCCGGTCAGTTCGACCAGCGCGCCGACTCCGCCGCGCAATGCATCCAGATCCTCTCGCAGGGCGAGCGTCCCACCATCCGCTCGGCGAAAGTCTACGCCCTTTATGGCACGCTGACCGAGCAGGAGCTTTCCGCCATCCGTGCGCACGTCATCAACAAGGTCGAAAGCCGCGAAGCTTCCCTCGAAAAGCCCGAGACCCTCGCCACGAGCTACGAAACGCCCGCAAGTGTTGCCGTGGTCGATGGATTCACCGCTATGGACGATACCGCCCTTGCCGCACTTCTCGATTCTCTGGGACTTGCGATGGATGTTGACGACCTCAAATTCCTGCAAAACTACTTCCGCGATACCGAAAAGCGCGATCCCACCATCACTGAGATCCGCGTGGTCGATACCTACTGGTCGGATCATTGCCGCCACACCACATTCTCGACCCATCTCGACAATGTCCGCATCGACGATCCCGCCGTGCAGGAAGCATATGAGCGCTACCTGAACGCGCGCATCGAGGTCTACGGCGAGGAAAAAGCCGCCGCACGTCCTCAGACGCTCATGGACATTGCGACCATCGGCGCAAAGACGCTCAAAAAGCGCGGTCTGCTCCCCGAGCTCGACGAGAGCGAGGAGATCAACGCCTGCTCCATCCACGTAACTGCCGAGGTAAACGGCAATAACGAAGACTGGCTGCTCATGTTCAAAAATGAGACGCACAATCATCCCACCGAGATCGAGCCCTTTGGGGGCGCGGCGACCTGCATCGGCGGTTGCATCCGCGACCCGCTCTCTGGACGCGCATACGTCCATCAGGCAATGCGCGTGACGGGCGCTGGCGATCCCAGAACGCCCCTCTCCGAGACCCTTGCAGGCAAACTTCCTCAGCGCAAGCTCTGTCAGACTGCTGCCGCAGGCTATTCCTCCTACGGCAACCAGATCGGACTGGCCACAGGGCACGTTGCTGAGCTTTACCACGACGGCTTCGTTGCCAAGCGTCTGGAATGCGGTGCGGTCGTCGCCGCCGCGCCTGCGCGCAATGTTCGCCGTGAGCGTCCCGCCCCTGGCGACGTGATCATCCTGCTCGGCGGTCGCACAGGTCGTGACGGAATCGGCGGTGCAACTGGCTCGTCGAAGAGCCACGACAGCAAGTCCCTCTCCACCATGGCATCCGAGGTGCAAAAGGGCAATGCCCCCGAGGAGCGCAAGATCCAGCGCCTGTTCCGCAATGGCGAAGTGACCCGCCTCATCAAGCGCTGCAACGACTTCGGCGCGGGCGGTGTTTCCGTCGCCATCGGCGAGCTTGCCGACGGTCTGCGCATCGATCTGGACGCTGTTCGCAAGAAATACGACGGTCTTGACGGCACCGAGCTTGCCATCTCCGAATCGCAGGAGCGCATGGCGGTCGTGGTCGCCGCCGAGGATGCGGATAAATTCATCGCATTTGCAGAAAGCGAAAACCTCGAAGCATACCGCGTCGCGGTCGTTACCGAAGAGCCGCGCATGGTCATGTCGTGGAAAGGGCACGAGATCGCAAACCTCTCCCGTGCATTCCTCGATACCAACGGCGCAGTCAAGCACACCGATGTCGCCGTTTCGCAGAAAGATCTTGCCGTATTGTCTAAGGCACTTTACCGCGATCTGCGCGAGATGGCTTCCGACCTCAAGACGGCAAGCCAGCGCGGTCTTGTAGAGCGCTTTGATTCCACCATCGGCGCAGGCTCTGTGCTCATGCCGTTCGGTGGCGCGCGTCAGCTCACCCCCGCACAGGCAATGGCGGCTGTTCTGCCCGTCCTGCCGAACGAAACGACCGATCAGGCGAGCGTGATGGCATGGGGCTGTGACCCCGACCATATGAGCGTTGACCCCTACACGGGCGCGCACGCCGCTGTATACACCTCCGTCGCCAAGCTCGTCGCCGCTGGCGCGGACTATAAGAAAGCATATCTGACGCTTCAGGAGTTCTTCGAGAAGCTGAAAACCGACGAAAATCGCTGGGGCAAGCCCTTTGCCGCCCTGCTCGGTGCACTCGATGCACAACTTGAGCTCGGCGCGGCCGCGATCGGCGGCAAGGACTCCATGTCTGGCACGTTCCTCGACAAAGATGTTCCCCCGACGCTCATCTCCTTTGCCATCGCTCCCATCCGCAAGCAGGATGTGATCTCGCCCGAATTCAAGCAGGCGGGGCATCCCGTGTACGTTTTTGGCACGGCAGATGACAGCGTGGAGAGCCTCAAGGCATCTTGGGAAGCTTTCCACGAACTGTGCACCCTCGGCAAAGTCAAGGCAGCATGGGCTGTCGAGCACGGCATCGGCGAAGCCGTTATGAAAATGTCGTTCGGCAACAACATCGGTTTCCATGGCGACAAGGCGCTTGACGGGCAATGGCATCTGCCGCTGCTTTGGGGCTTCCTCGTGGCAGAGCTTACAGAGGATGTCGAAATTTCGGGCGCGATCCGCATCGGCACGACAACGGAAGAGCCCGTGATCGACCTCGGAAGCGACCGCGCAAGCATCGAAGAACTGCTCGCGCGCAACAGCGCAACACTCGAAGATATCTATCCCACCCGCGTGCAGGAAGATGCGCGCGAGATCCCCGCATTTTCCTATCACGCTGAAAAGCGCGTTGCGCCCGCCGTCAAGGTCGCGCGTCCGAAGGTGCTCATCCCCGTATTCCCTGGTACGAACTGCGAATACGACAGCGCACGCGCAGTGATCGCCGCAGGCGCTGAGGCAGATATCACCGTCATCCGCAATCTCACCGCCGACGATGTTGCGCGTAGCGTCGATACCGTCGCGCAGAAGATCGCCCAGAGCCAGATGATCTTCATCCCCGGTGGCTTCTCGGGCGGTGACGAGCCCGACGGCTCGGCAAAATTCATAACTGCATTCTTCCGCAATCCCGCCATCCGCGAGCAGGTGATGCACCTGCTGAACGATCGCGATGGTCTGATGTGTGGCATCTGCAATGGCTTCCAAGCCCTCATCAAGCTCGGTCTTGTCCCCTACGGTGAGATCCGCGACACGGACGAGAACTGCCCGACCCTCACCTTTAACACCATCGCGCGCCACCAGAGCCGCATCGTGCACACGCGCATCGCGTCGAACAAGAGCCCATGGCTGAGCGGTATGAATGTCGGCGATATCGTCAACGTCCCCATTTCGCACGGCGAGGGACGCTTCTACGCAAGCGAAGAACTGGCGCTGAAGCTCGCCGAAAATGGTCAGATCGCGACGCAGTACGTTGACCTTGCAGGCGCACCCACCATGGACACCGCATTCAATCCCAATGGTTCGCTCTTCGCCATCGAGGGCATCACATCCCCCGACGGCCGCGTGCTCGGAAAAATGGGTCACAGCGAACGCATCGGCAACGGTCTTTACCGCAATGTCCCTGGCGAATACGACATCAAAATGTTCGCTTCCGCTGTCAAATACTTCAAATAATAAGTTGGGCTACTGCATAAATACGTGCAGTAGCCCATTTTTATCAAATTCACCCCTTGCAGGATTTTTCGGAAGCACCTGCGGTGATGCACCGCACCCGCTTGCCCCCCGCGTTTACGAGGGGGGTGTCAGCGCCAAAAGCGCTGACGGGGGGAGTATACAGCAACCCGCCTACGTCCTAGACTGTAGGGTGGGGGTACACCCCCACCGACGCAGTATCGATTTCTGGACGGTCGGTTCTTCGCACCAACCGCCGATGACTGAGAAAAGCCTTCTCCTTGGGGAGAAGGTGGCAGCCCAAAGGGCTGACGGATGTGGGGCTACCGCAGTACGTATATCGCGACTGCTTCCGAAAATCCGACGTTTGCCCCCACATCAGTCACAAAAAATCAAATAGATTTTTTGTGACAGCTTCTCCCCGAGGAGAAGCCTTTGGCGGTCGTCGGTAAATTGTGCAAAAAAGCGTGCCCAAACGGCACGCTTTTGATTTTAACTTTCCTCACCCGCGATACGGGCATCGATACGCTCGAGGGCGGTTTGCATATTAGTATACGCCGATTTTGAGACTTTATTGATGAAATTATTCTCATACGCATACATCGCTTCGTTGATGTTCACGATCTGGCGCTTCTGATTTGCCGCTTCCGTCTCGGTGAGGGTATAGATGGGGGTATAACTGAAACCCGTGATAGTGGTCGTGCCCTCATCGTTGTCCTTGGTGATCTCGATATCGAGGATGACCGAGTAATTCGTACCCGCGCGGGTCGCATCGCCGAAGAAATCGCCGAGAGAGTAGGCAACGAGCGTGTTTTTCGTCTCGTCAAACTCGACCTTGTGGACCATGTGCGAGTGCGTTCCGAGGATGATATCCACGCCCTGCGACTGCATCAGCTCGACGATCTTCGTCTGGCTGGAGCTGATATTGTCGTTATACTCGCTGCCCCAATGCAGGAGCGCTACGGTGATATCGGGCTTTTCTGCCGCGACTGCACGCAGGACGGCTTTGATCTCGTCCTTATTGATCTCTTCGTAGGTCGTGGTATAGTCGGTATAGAGCAGGTTCACGGCGTTTTCGCTACCCGTGGGCAAGCCATGGCTACCGACACCCTTGGTAAACGAAACGAATGCGATGCTCACGCCATTGACATTGCACATGGTGTAGCCCTTGCTGTTTTCAAACTCGGCATCGTTTGCAAATGCACCCACAGGCTCAAGTCCTGCCGAGCGCAAATTGGCAAGGGTCGAGGTCAGACCGCTGATACCATTGTTGACCGCGCAGGAATTTGCCATCTGGACAAGATCCACGCCCGCCGCCTGAAGCGCCTGCGCGAGCTGAATGGGTGCGGAAGTCGTCGATGAACCATACGGCTCGCCGCAGATATTGCCCTCCAGATTGAGCACCGTGAGATCTGCATCCGAAAGGACGGATGCAACATCCTGAAAACAGCTCGTAAAATCATATCCTGCCGCGCTTGCGCCTGCAAGAATGACATTGTCGGTAATATTCAGATCGCCCGCCGCCTTGATATGCACGACGGTTTTCGTATTGCGTCGGCTCGTCGTCTCCTGCTTTTCCTGCGTCAGGGGCGCAAATGCCTGTGTCGCTTCCGTCGTTTCCTGCGTGGAAGTGGAGGTTTCATCGGGGACTTGCGCCTCACTTCCCGCGGAGCTGATGAGCACGATCATCGCAACCGCGCATAATAGAAGCACCGCCGGGGCAAGGATCAGCTTCTTTCTAAGCCTGCGCTGCTCGGCGATCTGTTGCTTGCGGCGCTCCTCACGTTCGCGCCGACGTCTATTGAGTTCTTCTTCGTGATCCAACGCCATAGCGCCGCTCCTTTCTGGTTTTTCTCCATTATATCCGATTTGCCGCGATTCGGCAAGGGGGCAACTGATTAAGAAATTGCGAATTTCTCGTGAATATCGGCAAAATACGCCTGCGTTTGCGCCTTATCGCGCTCGATCTGCGCGCGAAGCGCCTCCAAAGAGGGAAATTTTTCCTCTCCGCGCAAAAAACGCAAAAATTCCAGCGTGATGTGCGCGCTATAGAGGTCACCCTCGTAGCCGATCAGCCACGGCTCGACCGTCACGCCCGTGCCGCTCACCGTCGGACGCGTGCCGACATTCGTCACGGCGGGGTAAAGCCTCCCAGCGATCATGCATCGGCAGATATACACGCCGAATTTCGGGCAAATGACCGCTTCTGGCAATCGCAGATTTGCCGTCGGCACGCCGATGCTCTGCCCGATGTGCTGTCCATGCACCACCTCGCCGCTGAGCACGTGCGGATGCCCCAGAAAGCGCACCGCCGTCGCCATATCGCCACAGGTTAGCTGTGTGCGGATATAACTGCTCGAAATGCGCCGTCCGTCGAGCGTCTGCTCAGGGATGATCTCGCAGACGATGCCGTGTGCGGCGCAAAACTGCGCCAAATGCGCTGCATCGCCCGCTCCGCGTGCGCCAAAATGAAAATCATCCCCGCAGACGAAGCCAACTGCCCCATCGGAAAGAAGCGTTTCGAGAAATTGCTCCCACGGGGTTGACATAACTTCTTTCGTCACCGAAAGCACAAGAATTTCTTCCATGCCATAGTGGCGCAGGAGCGCTTCGCGGTCGGCGATGTCGGTCAAAAGCGGTGGGGTCTGCCTGCCAGTAACGTGCATCGGGTGCGCGTCGAATGTGATCGCCGCCGTGCCGACGCCAAGCGCGCGCGCAAGCGCACAGCACCGCGCAAGCAACGCCTGATGCCCCAAATGCACCCCGTCGAAAAAACCGAGTGCATATATCTTTTTCTTATTGTCCATAATTTATACTTCAAAAAAGCTCTTTACAGTTGACATAACGCCATTTTCCACCTGCGCGAGCATCAAAAATTCCCCATTTGCGCCGTATGCGCGGAAGCGCCCGTCAGGAAGCTTGACCGAAAAGGAATTGCCATTTCGGCAACGCGTTTCCTGATTTGCCGTCAGCGTGACGTCGGGCAGATCGCGGAACATTGTATCCACACCGCGCAGATACTGCGCAGGGTCGGACGCTTCAAGTAGCGTCTGCAAGGGGACAGCCTCGCTGATGGTATACTCCCCCGCCTGCACACGGCGAAGCGACTGCATACACCCGCCACATCCGAGCGCCTCGCCGATATCCTTGCAAAGCGTGCGGATATACGTTCCCTTGGAGCAACGCACGCGCAAGCGCGCCGTTTCTCCCGCAAATTCCAGAAGCGTCAATTCGTGGATCTCGATCGGGCGTGGCTGGCGCTCGACCTCGCGCCCCTTGCGGGCAAGGTCGCACAGCTTCTGCCCATTGACCTTGAGTGCCGAATACATGGGCGGGGTTTGCAGGATCTTACCGCGAAATTGCGGCAAGATCGCGGTAAATTCCGCTTCCGATACCGCCACCGCCTGCGATCGCAGGACAGTTCCCGACATATCCTCGGTATCCGTCGTGATCCCAAGGCGAAGCACGGTTTCATATGTCTTCTCAGCGTGCTCAAAAAATTCCACGCCGCGCGTTGCGCGCCCGACGAACACAGGCAGGACACCTGTCGCCATCGGGTCGAGCGTACCGCCATGGCCGATGCGGCGCGTATTGAACACACGGCGCAGTCGCGCCGTGACATCCTGACTTGTCCAGTCGGATGGCTTATCTACGATCACAATGCCATTCATGCGTCCACCACTTGCTCTGCGCCCTTTTCGAGCATGATCTTCTCAAGCTCGACAGCCACTTCCTCGATGGCGCGCGACGTGCTTGCGCCTGCCGCACCCTTGTGCCCGCCACCGCCGAATTCCTCGCAGACCGTCGCGGCATTCCATCCAGGGATGGCGCGCAGGGAGAGCTTCGTCTCGCCCTCTTTCGTCTGGCGAAGTGTCGCCGCCATGCACACGCCCGAAACGGTGCGGGGGAACGACGAAATATTGTCCATATCGTCATCCGTCACGCCGAGCGCCGTTTCGACAGCGCGCGGGATGGCAATGATCGCCATGCGCCCATGGTCAAACAGGTGCATATGCTCCACGATCCACGCCTGCATCCGCAGTTTCGAGAGGGTATTGGTCTCGAAAAGTATCTGATTAAGTTCATACACACGCGCGCCTGCCTGTGCGCACGCCGCCGCGACGGAAAATGTGTGGCTCGTGGTATTGGCAAAGCGGAAGCACCCCGTATCGGTCGCCGTACCGACATAGATGGCATCTGCCATCGCGGGGGTGAGCGACACGCCCATGCATTCGAGCACATCCCAGATGATCTCGGCGCAAGCGCCCGCGCTTGCGTCCACAAGCTCAAGCTCGGAAAAGCTCGTTGCGCTCGCGTGATGGTCGATGCGCAGTTTCGTGCACTCGGCAAGATGCGCAAAGTCGCGCGGGAGCATCCCCGGGGATGCTACATCCACGGAGACGATGGTATCGTGCTCATCTGCCGCCGATTTGGTCAGCCCCGTATGGAGCGAGGCAAAGCGCTCGCTCAGCTCGGGATTTTCCAGAATGAACGCACGCTTGCCGATGCTACGCAATGCAAGGCAGAGCGCCGCCGCACAGCCCGCCGTATCGCCATCGGGGCGACGGTGGGTCAGGATGCAGTAATCATCGTTTGCAAGCAGCCATTGGGCGCAATCATTCCTCGTTATCATCATGTGTCACTCCCAGAGAGTTGATCAGCTCGAGCATATGCGCACCGTAGGTGATGGAATCGTCGAGCGACCACACGATCTCGGGGGCATAGCGCAGTTTGAGATTGCTGCCGAGCTGACGACGCAGGAATCCCGCCGCGGATTTGAGCCCCTTCATTGCATCTGCCGCACGCTCCTGCTGTAAGAAGGAGACATAGACCTTCGTATAGCGCAGGTCGGGGGTCGTTTCCACGCGGGTAATGGAGATCATCGTATCCTGCACGCGCGGGTCTTTGACCGAGCGCAGGAGCGACGAAAGCTCCTTCTGGATCTCCTCGTTGATCCGATTGATTCGGTTCGATGCCATAAAATCATTCCTTTCTCTTGCGGCAAACCGTGAAAGACCAGCCGCGCCGCGGATGCGGTGCGGCTGGAATAAACATCATCTCTTGACTTCCTGCATGGCGAAGCACTCGAAAACGTCGCCCTCGCGGATGTCGTTGTACTTGAGCACGGACATACCGCACTCGTAACCTGCCGTCACTTCCTTGACAGCATCCTTGAAACGCTGGAGCGAGCCGATCTCGCCCTCGTGGATGACGATGTTGTCACGCAGGACGCGCACCTGCGCATCGCGAGTGACCTTGCCATCCTTGACCATACAGCCTGCGATCGTGCCGATGGCAGAGACCTTGTAAGTCATGCGCACCTCGGCGTGGCCGATCACGACCTCCTCGAACTTCGGTGCAAGCATACCCTTCATGGCCGCTTCGATCTCATCGATGGCATCGTAGATCACGCGATAGAAGCGCATATCCACGTTTGCACGGTGGCCAGAAGCCTGTGCCGCGGCATCGGGACGGACATTGAAGCCGACAATGATCGCGCCAGAGGTGGACGCAAGCAGAATATCGCTCTCGTTGATCGCGCCGACACCTGCATGGATGACGCGCACGCGCACTTCTTCGTTCGAGATCTTCTCAAGGGAAGCCTTGACTGCTTCCGCAGAGCCCTGCACGTCTGCCTTGACGATCAGGGGAAGCTCCTTCATCTCGCCCTCCTGCATACGGG
>CAZVJJ010000039.1:0-15186 GCA_964627295.1 uncultured Oscillospiraceae bacterium
CAAATAGATTTTTTGTGACAGCTTCTCCCCAAGGAGAAGCCTTTGGTGGTCGTCGAAAATCTGGCAGAAAAACAAGCAGTTCCGTAATCGCAACGTGGTCGGTGGGGGTATACCCCCACCCTACAGTCAAAAAACGGCAAATTGCGCACACATCGAACACATTCACGGTTTGTGGGTGCGTCACACGGACACCCGAGGACGGGTGTCCCTACAATGGGATACATACATTTTCATTGTCGCAACATGAGTGGCAGGGGTGAGCAATTTCTTCCCTTTGCCCAAAGAGGGGCGGGGAGTGGGGTGAAAATGGGAACAGGATGCACAAAAAGTCAAATTATCAAAGTATGATATCTAGAAAAAGTATTGTTTTTTTATGGTGCAGTTTTTGATAAAGTATAACTAACCCAAAGTCTAGAGGGGACTATTTTTAGGGAGGAAAATCAAACCATGAAAAAGACATTTGCAAGATTTCTGACTCTGGCACTTGTTCTGTCCCTGATGGTCTGCTGCATGAGCGGTCTGACTGTCAGCGCAGATGAGCCTGTGGACGGCTACACGCTGTTCATTGCATACGGCGGCGATAAGGAAGCCGAGGGCGACTGGGGCTGGGGCTACACCGGCGTCGATGTCGAGGGCATCACCGCTGTGGCTGAGACGATCAAGGTCGGCGAGACCAAGACCGTTTCCCTGACGTTCGACACCCCGACCGTCAACTCTTGGTACTTCGCACCCTGCCTCGTTGGCACGGGCATTGGCGAGAGCACTGGCAACATCGACTTCACCGTCACCTGCAAGATCGACGGCGTTGACGTTCCTGTGAACATGGAAGCTGACGCTGAGGGCAAGACCTGGTGGTCCGAGGGTACTGGCGACTGGGCAGGTGCTGACTGCATCCGTCTGGCTGGCGGCTACAATGAGTGGGCAACCAAGTACATCGACGAGCCCGCTTCTTTCACCACCATCGAGTACACCATCACCCTGAACGCGGTCGAGGAGCAGGCACCTGCTGAGCTCGTCATCTCCGAGTCCGAGGAAGTTTACAATCTGTTCGTTGCATACGGCGGCGATAAGGAAGCTGAAGGCGACTGGGGCTGGGGCTTTACTGGCGACTGGGTCGATGGCATCACTCCCGAGACCGCATCCGTTAAGGTCGGCGACACCGCTACCGTTTCCCTGACATTCGCTACCCCGACCGTCAACTCTTGGTACTTCGCTCCCTGCCTCGTTGGCACGGGCGCTGGCACGAGCATTCAGGACATCGACTTCACCGTCACCTGCAAGATCGACGGCGTGGAAGTTCCTGTGAACATGGAAGCTGACGCTGAGGGCAAGACTTGGTGGGCAGAAGGCACTGGCGACTACACCGCTGACGACTGCGTGCGTCTGGCTGGCGGCTACAACGAGTGGGCAACGAAGTACATCGACGAGCCCGCATCTTTCACCACTATCGAGTACACCATCACCCTGAACTCCATTAAGGTCGGCAAGGCTGCTGAGCCCGAAGAAGTTGAGATCCCCATCGACCTCGATGGCACTTACAATGCATACCTGCTCCTGCAGACTCCGAACTGGACGTTCCGTGATGCTTGCGACAGCACCAACGGTATCGGTTCTGATGTCTGGGGTCAGCACATCACCAACAACGACTCCAAGGAGAACTACGGCGTTGTCACCGATGCTGTCATCGCTGGTAACGGCACTTACCGCGTCTCCATCACCGATTTCGGCACGGTCTTTGCAGACGATTTCGCAGCAGCTGGTCAGGAATACTTCAATATCCTTGGCATCTCCTCCGATATCCCCAAGTCTGACAAGATCTCCATCACCGATGTCAAGCTGATCGTTGACGGTCAGGTTCGCCACGTCTTTGATGAGGCAGTTCTGAACCCCGATGCAAAGGAAGTCATCCATGTCCTCGTTCAGAACATCTGGAACGACGATGTTAAGGAGATCTCCTACTATCCCACGCCCGCTGAGTCTCTCGAGATCGAGTTCACCATCTCTGGCTTTAACTACGATAAGGTCGAGGAGAGCGTTGAGCCCGAGACCACCGAGCCTGCGGCTACCGAGCCCGAGACCACCGCAGCAACCGAGCCTGCTGTTGCTGATGAGGGATCTAGCTCCGCAGTTGGCATCGTGATCGCTGTTGTCGCAGTCGTTGCTGTTGCAGCAGTCGTCGCAGTTGTCGTTCTGAAGAAGAAAAAGCAGTAATTTCTGCTGGATAGCTCAGAAATAATTTTCCAGAGCGCCCTCCAATCGGAGGGCGCTCTTTTTATGCGAAATGCCAGAACGGACGCGCAATGACCGCCGATGGTGGATGGAAAAAGGGGCAGAATTGGTAAAAATTGGATAATCCGTTGTTAAATTAGACGAAAATGCGAAAAATAGTCCGAAAATTATGTTGATTTTTTCGGTAAGGTGCGCTATAATGTACCTGCTGGGTGGAATGCCCGCAAGTATCACCGTAATAGGGGGCTCAGACCCTGTGAAAAGGTTCTTTAACTTTGTTACGCAGACATTACCAAAAATCATTTCGGCAGTTCTGCTGCTTTTGATATACCTGTCGCTGATGGATGTTCGCCAGATCCAGGGCGTTTCTACCGTTATCAACTACACGGGCATGGTTCGCGGGCTTGGACAGCGGATCGTAAAGCAGGAAATTCAGGGCATTCATGCCGACGAGCACCGCGAGGAGCTTGTGCTCATCCTCGATGAATTGCGAAATGGTGGCGAAACGCACGACATCACGCCACTTAAAGAACAGCGCTATCAGCACGCGCTCGATTCGCTCACACTTTACGTCCACTCGTTTGAACTGGAGATCGAAAAGGTGCGCTTGCTCGGTGCGGAGAATACCGATATCGAGGAAGTCAGCGAAAAATTTTATACCCTCGCCGATGAAGCGGTGCAATGCGCGGACGATTTTGCAAGCAAGATCACGGAGGAGCTTGCGTCGTTGCAAACGGCGATGTTCATATGCTGTGTGCTCATTGCATCGATCATGCTGATCTCTGCCATTTGGAACAAGCGGCTTGCCGTGCAGAATGCAAAGCTTGCAAATGCCGCATATCTCGATAAGCACACAGGAATTTTCAACAAAACGCGCTGTGAAGAGATGATCTACAATCCTGCGCCGCTCGATTTTTCGACCGCGTTCGTGATGTGCGATGTCAATGACCTCAAAAAGGTCAACGACAGCATGGGACATCAGGCGGGCGACGATATGCTCCGCGCATTTGCGCAGATCTTGCGAAAGTCCGTTGGACCTGAGGATTTTGTCGGCAGATTCGGCGGCGACGAATTTGTGGTGATCTTGCGCAATGTCACCCCGGGGGACGTGGATGCCTATCTCGAAAAACTCGCGCGCATGACCATGGAGCACAATGCCTCGAGCACGCAGTTTATGAAAGTCGTGCGCCTGAGCTACGCGGTCGGCTATGCCCATTCGGCGCAGGTCGAAAATGCGAACATGGCAAGCCTGCTCCGCATCGCCGATAAGCGCATGTACGAGAATAAAGCCGCATTCAAAGCCGCCCGCGCCGCCAAAGGCGCAAACCCCGATTTGCGGTAAAGAAATTTCAAAAGCTCCCCGATTTGGGGAGCTTTTTTGATGCAAAAAGAGCAATTCTTGAATGTGATTCGATGCATCCGCCTATTATCCTGTAGGGTGGGGGTATACCCCCACCGAAGCACTATCGAAAATTGCACGGTTGGTTCGTTAAATTTGTAGGGGACGATGCCCGCATCGTCCCAAAACCTGACGGTCAAGACGCGCCAAAATAGATGCACAATGTACCGTAATCGGATAATGGGGCGATGTGGGCATCGCCCCCTACAAGAAAAGGCACTGAGATTTGCGTTCAAGCGGTGCGGTGATGCCCTCTCGGTCGGCTTCGCCGCCAGCTCTCCCATGGGGAGAGCCAAGGGCGCTCCCGCGCCAGTAGCAAAAACGTACATTTCCATCGTTGCAACGTGGTCGTGGTGATTCTGAAAGCCGATGGGCTTATCAAAAGTCGTGCATTTTAGCTATTAAAATTAAGGTTTTTTTATTGCCTTTCGTCAAATATAATGTAAGCATACAAAAGGGCTTCTCAAACGGTCTGAAGAAAGGTCTGGTGTTCTTACATGGATGAAATCAATTCCACGAAGCTGAACAGAGTGCGGATCCCCTATGTGGTAGAGCGGGTGCTCTTGCTCGTTTTTATTGCGCTCCTGTTTTTCCCGAGTCTTTCGCCCTCCTACTTCATCACGAAAGCAGGTTCGGCGAAGATCGTAAACACGGCTTCCCTCTTTACCAACGGCATTTCCTACAGCAGCGTGGTCAATGGCCTCAACCGCGCATTTAAGAAAGGCTGGCTCGTGGAGAGCCACTTCGTACTGCTCTACATCGGCTGTATGGTCACGCTGGTCGGCGTGGCGCTGATGGCAGTCGGTGGCTGTATGAGCGTTGGCAATCTGCGGATGAAAAATGTCGGCAATCGCTTCCTCCTCGGTGGCAGCGCGGTTCAGCTTGCGGGCGTTGGCGTGATCACGGCGTGCTATTTCCTCATCACGGGCAGCGCGGACGCGGGTAAGATCACCTATTCGTTCCCTGTGGGCATTCCGATCTTCCTTGTGCTTGCGGCTGTGATCTTTGTGCTTTCCCTTGTTATCTATTTCGGCACGCCGAAAGCGGATAAGTCAGAAAAGCTCAGCATGGAGCCGAAATTCCAGCTCTTTCTCATGCTCCTGCCGTTCCTTGCACTTACGTTTGCGTTCTCCTATCTGCCGCTTTACAGCTGGCGCTATGCATTTTATGACTATACCGCAGGTGGCACGATCAGCTCCGAGAATTTTGTCGGTCTGAAGTGGTTCAAGGTGCTCGTTCAGAACCCTGCATACGTAAAGCGCCTGCTGACGGTGCTGAAAAACACCCTCGCCATGTCCGCGCTCGGCATCTTAACGAGCTGGGTGCCCATGATCTTCGCGATCCTGCTGACGGAAGCACGCTCCGCTCGCTTCAAGCGCTTCGTGCAGACCTTTACCACCATCCCGAACTTTATCAGCTGGGTGCTCGTGTACGCGATCGCGTTTGCGATTTTCAATACCGATGGCTTCATCAATACCCTGCTTAGCAACATCACAGGCAATCAGTACAATACGAACTACCTCGGCGACCCGAGCCATATGTGGCTGAAGATGCTCCTTTGGGGTATGTGGAAAGGCACGGGCTGGAGCGCGATCATCTATATTTCGGGCATCGCGGGCATCGATCAGCAGCTTTATGAGGCGGCGACGGTCGATGGCGCGGGGCGCTTTCAGAAAATGTTCTACATCACGCTCCCCGGACTTCTGCCGACCTACGTCGTTATGCTCGTCATGTCCATCGCGGGCATCCTCAGCAACGGCATGGATCAGTACCTCGTGTTCACCAACCCCAACAACAAGGACTTCCTCGAAGTGCTCGACCTGTATGTCTATAACCTCGGCATCGGCAACGGCTCGATCCCGCTGTCCACGGTCGTTGGTATGGCGAAATCTATCGTTTCAGTGTTCCTGCTGTTCGTTGCGAATACCGCTTCCAAGTGGATCCGCGGCAGCAGCGTCGTCTAAGGAGGTGCGGAAGCTATGGCTAAGATCAAAAGAAAAGCCAACGGCGAGCTTGTCTACAAGCGCAGTCTTGGTGATATCGTTTTTGATAGTCTGAACTATCTGATTTTCGGCTTGTTCACGATCAGCTGCATTTTCCCGTTCTATTACATTTTCATCAACACCATTTCCGATAGCTCCCTTGTCGTTGCGGGCAAGATCACCCTTTGGCCGCGCGGCATCAACTTCCAGAACTACATCAACATGATGAAGGTCGATGATATCTTCAATGCATTCGTCGTCACGGTCGGAAGAACGCTCATCGGCACGGCGCTGATGGTCGCGGCAACCGCGCTCATTGGCTACCTCGTGACGAAAAAGGAGATGTGGCATCGCCAGATCTGGTATCGCTTCATCGTCATCACGATGTACTTCAATGCAGGCATCATTCCTTGGTACATGAATATGTCGATGCTTGGTCTGACGGGCAACTTCCTTGCGTACATCATCCCTGGCATCGTCGCACCGTACAACATCATTCTTGTAAAGACCTATATCGAATCCATCCCCGCAGAGCTTGAAGAGAGCGCCTTTATCGATGGCGCGAGCTACTGGACGGTGTTCCTGAAGATCATCTGGCCGCTGAGCAAGCCCATCCTTGCGACCATTGCGATCTTCGGCGCGGTCGGTCACTGGAATTCCTTTACCGATTCGCTGATCCTTATGCAGAACAATTCGAGCCTGTTCACGCTGCAGCACCTGCTGTATAACTACCTCAACGCCGCATCGAATATCGAGGGTCTCGTCACGGCTGGCACGGGTTCTGCGATCGGCTTCATTCAGTCGATGGCGAATGCCAAGGTCATCAAGTACACCGTGTCCATGGTCGCGATCATTCCCATCCTGCTGGTCTACCCCTATATGCAGCGTTACTTTGAAAAGGGCATTATGCTCGGCGCCGTCAAGGGCTGATGCATTGCAATAATGAGGGAGGAAAAATCATTATGAAAACAACCATGAAAAAGATCCTTTGCCTGCTCCTCGCACTCGTGATGATGTGCGGTATGCTGGCAGCCTGCGGAAACAATGGCGGAAGTGGCGACGATTCCGACGATGAAGAAACCGTCACGCTCACCATTTTCAGCGAACTTGCAAACTCCTCTGGTGAGCAGGTCGGCTGGATCGCAAAGATGCTCAAGGAAAAGTTCAATGTTGTCGTGAATATCATCCCCTCGGGTGATGGCGTTTACGAGACGCGTATGGAGTCTGGCTTCCTCGGCGATATCGTCGTGTTTGGCTCGGACGGCGAAAACTATACCCGTGCACTTCAGGCGGGTCTGCTGTACGACTGGAATGAGGATGACCTGCTTCAGGAATACGGCCCTTACATCTATGAGCATATGCAGGATGCGCTCAATAAGAACGCAGAAAAGACTGCTTCCGTCACGGGCGGCGAGCCCACTGTCTACGGCTTCGGTCACGATGTGGCTGGCTCGAGCGCGGATCACGCTTCCTTCTTCTACACTTGGGATACCCGCTGGGATCTGTACAAGGAGCTCGGCTACCCCGAGGTCAAGGATATGGACGACCTGCTCCAGCTCCTGAAGGACATGAAGGAGATCTGCCCCACCGACGATAACGGCAACGAAACCTACGGCGTTTCCATGTGGCCTGACTGGGACGGCGATATGGTCATGTATGTCAAGGCATTCGCAACGGCTTACTATGGCTACGATGAGCACGGCGTTGGCCTGTACGACCCCGCAACTGGCACGTTCCACGGCGCGCTGGAGGAAAATGGCCCTTACCTTACCGCGCTGAAGTTCTTCAATCAGCTCTACCAGAACAATCTGCTCGACCCCAACTCCATGACCCAGACCTACGACAATATGTATGAAAAGGTTCAGGCGGGCGGCGTGTTCTTCTCGATGTTCAACTACTCTGGCTCTCTCGGCTACAACTCCGAGGCACATCAGGCAGAGAATAAGATGATGTGCTCCCTCGTTCCCGAGGAGGCGCACCCCATCGTCTACGCAATGTCCACCGAGGGCGGCAACCGCCTGTGGACGATCGGCTCGAATACCGAGTATCCCGAGAAGTGTATGGAGATCATCAACTGGCTGTGCACGCCCGAAGGCGTTATGACCTATTACTACGGCCCGAAGGATCTGTGCTGGTACTACGACGATGAGGGCTACACCCATTGGACGGACTTCGGCAAGCAGGTCTACTTTGCACGCGACACGCTGATGACTGGCGAGTACGAGGGCACGGGCGACTTCAACTCTGGTTGCTTCCAGGTCAATAACAACACTTGGTCGCTCGATGCGATCAACCCCGATTCCAATGGCGAGCGCTTCAACTATCAGTATTGGAAGAGCTATCAGGCAGCCGCAAGCTGTGACATCGAGCAGGATTGGCGTGACAAGTTCGGTGTTTCCTCGGTCGAAGAGTATATGAACACCACCGACTACTCCATCTGCCCGAGCTATTCGTTCGATTCCAAGACCGACGAATTCAAGACCACTTGGTCGAGCGTCACCGACATCATCGTGACCTATAGCTGGAAGGCGATCTATGCAAATTCCGATGGCGAATTTGATTACCTCGTCAAGCAGATGACCCAGCAGGCAAATGCGTATGGCTATGAGCAGTGCGCAGAGTGGTCTGTGGATCAGGCAAATCAGCGCTACGCTGAAAGCAACTCCTGATTTTCCCCAGAAAGGGCTGTCCCCGCGGGCAGCCCTTTTTCAGAACCTGTGACCCTATTGGAGAATAACTATGAAGTTTTTTGGCCCGAATGGCCCGTTTTATAAATTCATTCAGACCCTTTTTGACCTGCTCAAGCTCAATTTCCTCTGGATCATTTTCTCGCTTCCTATCGTGACGCTCGGCGGCGCGACGGTCGCGGCATTTGACATCGCCATGCGCATGGCAGGGGATGAGGAGGGACATATTGCACGGGATTTTGTTGCTTCGTTCAAGCGCAATTTCAAAAGTGGCATCCCCTATGGGTTACTGCTACTTCTGTGCAGTTACGTGGTCTGGCTGGATTTTTCCCTTTTTGAGCAGATCGAGGGAAATCCCATCATCCTGCTCATTATGGGCATGATCGCCGCATTCGTGTTTTTGCTCTCGTTCCTGTTTGCATTCCCGCTTCAGGCGCGCTATGAAAACACCCTCATCAAAACGCTCAAAAACTCCGCGGATATCTGCACGCGCTACTTTGTGCGCACGCTTTCGCTCATCGTCGTGCTTTTTGTCGAAGTGATGCTCATTTACTGGAATGAAACGACGCTCCTCATCGGTGCGTTGATCGGCCCTGCCTGCATCATTTATACCATCAGCGGCTATGCGCGCTATTTCTTCGGGTTGATCGAAAAAGAGCCCGGCTCTGTCATCTATCCCGACAAGGAGAACTGAATATGAAACGATTCCTTTCCATCATTTTATGCCTGATTTTGGCATTTTCCCTCGTTGCCTGTGGCGCACCCGTGGAGGATACCACCCCGACAACGACTGCACCTGTTGAAAATACCACCGAATCCCTTCCTGCTACCGAGCCGATCACGCTTACGGTAGATGCCGACGAATATACCGTCGCAGTCGATGGCATGGTGCCCATGACCGTGACCGTATCTGGCGGCGATGGGAGTGAAACGCCCGAATATTCCTCTGCCGATGAATCTATCGCGACTGTCAATAAGTACGGCAAGATCATTGGCGTCGGCGCGGGCACGACGGATGTGACCGTGCGCGTTGGCGATGTCGAAAAAACGGTGCACGTCACCGTCGAAGCGCCCGTGTATGAAAATGTCCTCAAAGTCGCGCTGAATGTGCTCTATAACGATGGTGAGCTTGGTTGCACGAATACCGAGTACGGTCCGAGCATCGAGATCAAGGAGGACGGACAGTATACCGTCACATTTGATATCGCAAGCGACTTGAGCGAAAAATCCCGCAATATGGGCGTGACGGAGCTGCGCAATTTGACCGCAGTTTTCCTCTATGACCACGCCGTTCGCCTTGGCGAGCAGAAGACCTCGTCCGTTACCGCCTGCGAGATCCGCTGGGACAGCATCCGCGTCAACGATCAGGAGCTCACGCTGACGAATTCCGACTTTAAGTCCGCGATCAAGACCTCTGGTATTTTCGATACCAACGATCCGCTCAATGCATGGGATGGTAGCGCCGTCGAGGAAGTGACCGTCGATACGGATAAGCACAGCCTGTGCATCAATGTGGACGCGCCGACCACCATCAGCATTACATTTACCATTTCTGGCTTGACCTTTTCTGAGTGAATTCACGGTGAAAACACCGTAAAATGAGGAGAAAAACTATGAAAAAAGCAATCAGCATCGCACTCGCGCTGCTTCTGGTGCTCAGTCTGTTCGCAGGCTGTGGCGCGCCTGAGAGCGAAGAGACGACCACCGCGACCACGACCGCACCGACAGAAACCGAAACGACTGACCCGAATGCCGAGGTCAATGCCTATATGCATTCCGAGCTGACCGCCCTCGAGCTGACGCACATGATGGGCAACGGCGAGAACCTTGGCAACACCATGGAGGCTTGCGATACAGGCCTCGGCAGCATCTATTCCTATAATCCGACATATTACGAAACCTGTTGGGGACAGCCCGAGACCACGAAGGAAATGATCGAGGGCATGAAAGCGGCTGGCTTTGATACCCTGCGCCTGCCCGTTGCATGGATGTCCAACGCAACGACCCTCGGCGCGAACGGCGATTACACCATCGCACCCGAATACCTCGACCGCGTGGATGAGATCATCTCGTGGGCGATCGATGCGGATATGTTCGTCATCGTCAACGACCATTGGGACGGTGGCTGGTATGGTATGTTCGGCTCGGAGTCGCAGGAGACCCGCGACCTCGCCATGGAAGCTTACAAGGGTATGTGGCAGCAGCTCTGCGAGCGCTTCGAGAAGTACGATTACCACCTCATTTTCGAGGGCGCGAACGAGGAGATCGGCGCACGCTTCGATGAAAATTCGCCCCTGTACTGCGATGATTCCGTTATCACCTACTTCACCGACGAGGAGAAGTATGAGCTTGCAAATCTCGTCAATCAGACCTTCGTCGATGTCGTCCGTGCTTCGGGTGGCAACAATGCACAGCGCTTCCTGCTCATCCCCGGCTTCGGCACGAACATTGCAAATACCTGTGATGACCGCTTCGTGATGCCCACCGATACGGCAGAAAACAAGCTTCTCATCTCCGTCCACTATTACGATCCGTGGTCTTACTGCGGCGATGGTCAGTCCACCGTCAAGTGGGGCACGAAGGACGATATCCAGTATATGATCGATACCCTTGGCCAGATGCAGAAGTTCACCGAGCAGGGTGTCGGCGTTGTCATCGGTGAGTATGGCGTTCTGTATTCGACCGAGGTGCAGGATAATACCGCACTTTACCACCAGTGCTTCCTCGACCTTTGCGACCTGTATGGCTACACGTCCTGCCTGTGGGATTGCAGCGCGTTCTATAAGCGCAGCGAGGGCAAGATGGTCGATGAACTGGCAAGCCTGTATGCAAAGCGCAATGTCAAGTCCATGGAGCTGATGACGCAGGAGGAAGAGGGCATCATGGCGACCCGCCGCCTCAATGCGGCGATCGAGGATGCACCTGAGAGCTTCCGCACCGATGTGATCGAGGTCACGGCAGATTCCGCAGTTGCATGGATCATGTGGAACAGCGGAAGCTATACGGTCACCTATAGCGTCGGCGACGAGTATAACCCCGATTCCATCACCGAGGGCGTGAAAGAGACCGATGTGCTCATCACGGGCGAGGGCACATATACTGTCGGACTTGATTTCACAGGCACGGCACAAGGCTTCTCCGATGGCACGGCATTCTCTGCCCTTGCGATCATGAATGGCGAGATCCTCTTCCCTGATTATGTGATCGATATTCAGGAGGTCAAGATCAATGGTGAGGCCTATACCCTTGCGGCAAAGCCCTACACCTCCTCCGATAACGAGATCACGACCCGTACCAACCTCTTCAACGAGTGGGTCACGAAGCTCCCCGATGATGCACGCACCCTCGACGGCGACCTCACAGGCTGCTCCGCAAGCATCATCGACCGTAACGATCCCTGTATCTCGAATATGCAGTCCATCGAGATCACATTCTATTACGGACCTGCAAAATAACAGTTTCTATTAAGTAAAGAAAAGGCGATATGCGGTTTTTCAGACTGCATATCGCCTTTTTGCGTGCGGATGAAACACCATCAACGATTGAGAAAAGATGCGATGCCAGAGGTAAAATTGCAAATAAACCGTTAAGCTTTGGGCAATAGGGATTGACAGCAGGAGAGTGATATGCTATACTTGCATGGTTCAAAAACGAACCATTTTATTGTTGGAGGAATTTCCGTGGGAACTATCATTTTGACCGTTCTGGTCTGCTTTTTTGCGGGCATGGGTGCGGGATTGGGAACGGGGTTTGCGGGTATGAGTGCTGCTGCCGTGATCACGCCGATGCTCGTTACATTTCTGAAAATGGATGCATATGAGGCAGTCGGCATTGCGCTGGCGTCCGATGTCCTTGCCAGCGCCATCAGCGCTTACACATACGGCAAGAACAAGAATCTCGACATCAAAAACGGCGTTGTTATGATGGCGAGCGTGCTCGTGTTCACGATGGTCGGAAGCTACATTTCGAGCCTTGTCCCGAGCACGACGATGGGCGGCTTCTCGACCTTTATGACGCTCCTGCTCGGCATCAAGTTCATCGTCAAGCCCGTTATGACGACCAAAGAGGCAATGGCGCAGGTGAGCGCGAAAAAGCGCATCGTGCAGTCCATCGTGTGCGGCATGCTCATCGGATTTATCTGCGGCTTTATCGGCGCTGGCGGTGGCATGATGATGCTCCTGATCCTCACGAGCGTGCTCGGCTATGAGCTGAAAACCGCAGTTGGCACGAGCGTGTTCATCATGACGTTCACGGCTCTGACGGGTTCGCTCAGCCATTTCGCCATCGGCGGCGCTCCCGATTGGGCGGTGCTTGCGCTTTGTATCCTCTTTACGCTCCTTTGGGCGCGCATCGCGGCGCGCTTTGCCAACAAGGCAAGCGCCAAGACTCTCAACCGCGCAACGGGCGTGATCCTCGTGGTGCTCGGTGTGGTGATCCTCGGCTTCAATCTATTTGCATAAAAAAGCGGAACAGGCACGATTTCGGTCAAGCCTGTTCCTTTTTATATAGATGCGATCCTGCTTAAAGCGGGGCAGGTATTTGCAATGGAGCGTTCTGCGCCTATCGGATGCCCGCAATGCGGATGCGAAAGTGGAGCGACTGCTGAATATGCATCATGGGTGGCAGAAAAAGCAGGAGCGCATAGGCAACAAGCCCGAGATTTGGTGCGCCGATGCGGATGATGGGGGTGAATTCTGCCCCTGTGCCACCGCAGACGATCACCGCTACGCTGAGCGCGACGATCAGCGCGATGAGCACGCCGTCCCGCGCCGTCAGGCGGTAAATCTGGAAGCTCGTGCGCGTTTGCGCGCCGTAACCACGGGCGCGCATGGAATCGGCGGTGACGACGCTCCCCTCAAGTGCCCAGTCGGTCAGCGCCGAGAGAAGCCGAAGCCCCCCGTGCAGGTTCTCCTTTTTGGTGTCCTGCTCGCTGATGCCCTTGCCGATGGAGCGGCGCGCGAGGGCGAGCTGCTGTGCCTTGCGCATCAAATTCGGGATCAATCGCAGAACCATCACAAGAAGCATCGAAAGCGCGGGGATCAGGCTACCGAACAGGCATACGAATTTATCGCTCGTGAGCACGTCGCTATAGCAAGCGAACCATAGGAACATCAGCGCGAGCATCCCACCGATGACTGCACCGTATAGGAGCGCTTCGAGCGTATATGGGCGCGAGAAAACGGTAAAAAGCACCGTCTGTCCGAGGGTGTTGAAGAGGGGGTTCATCACAGCGACGATCAGGCAGAGTGGGAGCGCGCTCCCTAAGAGACGCAGGCTTTTGCGCCCCGCAAGTAGCGCATAGTAAAAGCACGCGGCGGTCAGACTGACGAGCACATACGCTGGATGGATGAGCACGACGGAAAAACCGATCGCCGCAATAAAAAACAGAAGATTCGTGAGCGGATGGCACGACGAAAATGCATCATTTTTCATGAGTTTGCACACCTTTTGCAGTAAGTTAAGCAGTATTATCGTTATCATACCACGCTTTCTGCGAAATAGCAATTCCATTTCGTTGACAAATTGCCCGCGCGGTGCTATCTTAACAGTACGAAACAGATAAGGAGCAAATTATGAAGAACGAAGAGATTTTAGAGCTTGCCTATGCCGAGGGCTTTGCCGCGGCGGCATTTATTGACCCGCAGAAGATCGTGTTTGACCCATCCTTTCGCCCCTATTGCGAGGAAAACCTATGCGGGCAGTATGGCGTGAATCATTCTTGCCCGCCCGACTGCGGCTCTCCCGAGGAAATGAAAGCGCGCCTGCTTGCGCATAAAAAGGCGCTTGTCCTGCAAACGATTTGGGAAATTTCGGATTATTCCGATGCGCCCGCCATCAAGCAGGCAAAGGGCGCGCACAATGCCGCCGAGATCCGTCTGGTGAAAAAATTGCGCGAAATGGGGCACGATGGCATCATCGTTGGCGCAAGCGGATGTGCGCTCTGCTCGCCGTGTGCGCGCAAGCTCGGTCAGCCGTGCCGCATCCCTGAATTCAAATATTCGTGCATGTCCGCATACTGCATTTTTGTCAAGAAATTGTCGGATGCCTGCGGGATGGAGTATAACCCCGGGGAGGGGCTGTTGGCATTTTTTGGGATGTACGCATTTGACTGAGGTGGTGCGGATATGGAGGAGCTTCGATCAATCCTGCGTGCGCACGCCGCGCGCTACCCGCTGATCCAACCGACCGATGCAGTCAAGCTGATCTATCAGAACGAGTTCGGTGGCGGGCATATGATCTCTGATGAAGCGGCGTGCCACGCCTATCTGCGGCGCGAATATGGCGCAGTAGCGCATATGGACGACGCCCCGCGATTGGAACCGATCGGCAATGGGATCGTCCGCGTTTCCCTTGCGACGATCACGCCCGCTCAACTTAACGCGCTTGGAGATGCGTTCATTCGCTCTGCCGCGCAGGTAAGCGGTTCGATGGCATCATTTTCGGAAAAACTGACCGTTTTGCGAGAACTCACCGCTGAGGGTACGTTTGCATTTGACGTGCCCGCGCTGGAAGCGTATCTGCGCGACTACTTCGCCCATGGTTGCCCGCCTGTGTCCCATAGCGAAGCCTACCGCAAGGCATATCACCCCGCTTACCGCATTGTGAAAGAAGAATTTTGCAGATGGTTGGAAACGCTGTGATGAATGCAGATCGGATTTGCGCGCAGAGCACCACGCCATAGAAGCGGGTTTTAGGGCGCATTGCAGGTCAACCACAAGAATAATAAGAAAAAACCAGTCGATTTGACTGGCTTTTCAGAAGATATTGACTTTTCTTTCCTATTTTGGTAAGATAGACGTGGCACAGGAAAAAGTGCTGGGTGCTACCATATTGCGGTAGACCTGCTAATAAAAGTCAAGAGAAAATTTGAGGAAAAACAAATTTTTCA
>CAZVJJ010000040.1:0-15095 GCA_964627295.1 uncultured Oscillospiraceae bacterium
TGATTGCCACTGGCAATCATTGATATTTTGATTCGCTGCGCGGAGCACCACTCCCAAGGGGAGAGCCAAGGGCGCTCCCGCGCCAGTAGCAAAAAACGCACATTTCTGTTATCGCAACGTTGTCGGTGGGGGTATACCCCCACCCTACAGTTTGGAACGGCGCATCACCGCGACTACTTCCTGAATTTGCAACGTTTGCCCCCACATCAGTCACAAAAAATCAGATAGATTTTTTGTGACAGCTTCTCCCCGAGGAGAAGCCTTTGGTGGTCGTCGGCAAATTGTGCGAAAAACGAGCATTTCTGTCGTCGCAACGTTGTCGGTGGGGGTATACCCCCACCCGTATAATATACGAGCGTATCGCAGGTGCAAAAAAGCTGTTGCGTTTTCGCAACAGCTTTTTATTACACTTCTCGGTACATTGCGGAAGCGTCGTCTTTTTTGACAGTTTCCGCGACGAGGAGGACTTCGACCGCGATGGTGCGCGTGCCCATGGCGATCTCGATCTTGTCGCCGACCTTTACATCGTAGCTCGCCTTTACCACGCGACCATTGACGCTGATGCGGCCGTTGTCGCAGGCTTCGTTGGCGACGGTACGGCGCTTGATAAGGCGGGAAACTTTCAGATACTTGTCAAGGCGCATGGTGCTCTCCTTACTTGGACACAGCGTCCTTCAGAGCCTTGCTCGGCTTGAACTGGGGCACGCGGGTCGCGGGGATCTCGACTGCTTCCTTGGTGTGGGGATTGCGGCCGACGCGGGCGTTTCTCTGCTTTGCCTCGAACACACCGAAGCCAGACAGCGCAACTTTCTCGCCCGCGATCAGGTTTGCGGAAATGGAATCGATCGCCGCGTTGATCACGCGCTCGGTATCTCTCTTGGAAAAGCCTACCTGCTCAGCAACAGATGCAATGAGTTCAGTTTTATTCATAATGATGGTCCTCTTTTCTACGGAAGCTCTGATCAAATCAGCAAGGACTGAGGTCGGAAGATGATTTGCTCAGCGTTTCCCTTTATTCAGCGCTTGCGCGCAATGGGCTTTTAGCCTATCACAATTATTCCCAAATTGCAAGGGATAATTTGGATTTTTTCAATATTTTTGGGATCATAGCTTCAGAATTTCTGCAATTTTCTCGCCTTTTGGCAGAAGCAGGCAATCCTCGCGCGTGATCGCGCCGAAGCGGAGCGCCGCAAATGCATACACGCACACGCCCACAAGGATCGGCAACGCGCAAAGGATGAGCGAACTTGTGATGCCGAGCGCCTTGAGCGCGACGAGCGCGCCGAATGTGAGCACGCCCATCAAAGCGGCGGCGAAGAATGCACGCAGGAGATTCTTCACGATCGCGGGTGGGTCTGCGATCAGCTTGTGAATGGAGCGGATGTTCAGCGCGGAAATGGTGATGTAGCAAAGGAGCGTGCCGATGGGCGTGCCGACGATGCCGATGGCGGGGTTGCCCGTCAGGATGTAGACAGCGGCGAGCTTCAAAATACCGCCGAGGAACATATTCACGACGGGGCGATTGACATGACCATGCGCCTGCATGATCGCCGTCGTCACGAGCACGATCGCATCAAAAATGATCGTAATGCCCAAAACTGCCATCAAAACGCTCGCAAGCGCAAGCTTTTCACCACGATAGCCACCCAGAAGCGCGGTGACAGGCTCGGAAAGCACCGCCAAACCGATGGCGCAGGGCATACAGATAAGGCCTGTAACGCGGGCGGCAGATTCTGCCGTTTTTTTCGCGCCAACGCTGTCGCAAGTAGTGATCTGCGCGGTGATGGCGGGGATGATCGAGATGGTGATGGGGGTGATGAATGCGCAGGGCATATTGAAAATGGTCTGGCACATATTGTAGATGCCCTTGCGGGTATCGAGCACGAACTGCACCGCCTCATCAAAGCTGACCGTAGCAAGGTCGCCCTTATAATTGTAGCTTTCGAGCACCGAAATCAGCTCGGGCATCGACATGGTCTGCTCCAGACCCGTGCGAAGCTGGCTCATATAAAGCTTGGTTTCGAGCATGGTGAGAATCTGAAGTCCCGCAGAACCGATGGTGATGGGGACAGCAATGACGAGAAGCCCTTTTGCCGTGTTCCAGAACGGTTCGGGCTCATCCTGCGTAACAGGAAGCTCACGAATGCTCTTGCGGAAAAGCGCGAACAGATAGATCGCCGATACGAGGCAGCTTGCCGTAACGCCAAGGATCGCGCCACCCGCCGCCATGGGGATGCTATTTGTGAGCGTTTTGAGCGCGACTGCCGCACCGATGCCGATGATCAGCTTGACAAATGCCTCCAGCACCTGACTGATCGAGGTCGGGAGCATATTGCTCTGCCCCTGAAAGAAACCGCGGAACGTGCTCATCAGGCAAATGAGAAGCACGCACGGACCGAGGCAACCGATGGCAAACCACGCATCGGGTTGCTCCTGAAATGCGGCGAGCTGCTTGCAGAAAAGCACCATCAGAAGCGAACCAGTGATGCCGAGCGCAAGGAAGATGCCGCGTGCGGTGGTATAGACGCGCCGCACCTGCTGATAGTGCCCGAGGCTGCTTGCGCGCGAGATCATACGGCTCATCGCAACGGGCAGACCCGCCGTGGAGATCATCAGAAGCACATTGTAGATCTCGTATGCGGTATTGAAATAGCTGAATCCCTGCTCACCGATGATGGCATTGAGTGGGATCTTGTAGAGCGCGCCGATGACCTTGACGATAGCAGTTGCCATGGCAAGCAGCGCCGTTCCCTGTAAGAAATTCTGCTTTTTTTGAGACTGAGACATGGCTTGCTCCTTATTCTTCCGCGAAAAGCTTGGGGATGGCGTAGGTCGTGAGCTCTTCGACGACGGCTTGCAGATCGATGGTCGGGAACTTTCCGCTCTGATAGAGGATCTTTCCGCGCACCATGGTCAGCGCCACGTCGCCACCCTTTGCGCTGTAGACAAGCCCGTTGAGGATGTTGTGGCAAGGCATCAAATGCGGCGCGGTGAAGTCGATGAGGGCAATATCGGCATCCATGCCCTCGGCAAGCACGCCGCATTCCTTGCCACGTCCCTGCGCCTGTGCGCCGCAGTAGGTCGCCATCATAAGCACGGCGGAGCTGGGCATCGCACTCGGGTCGCCCGAAGCGCAACGCGCCGACATCGCCGCGCCGCGCATCACCTCGAACATATCGAGGTTGCCACTCTCGATCGCGCCATCCGTGCCGAGCGCGACATTCATGCCCGCCTTGACGCACTCCAAAATGGGCGCAGAGGACTGCCCCGCTTTTGCGGCGGAGAGCGGGAGCGCGACGGCAGAAACGTGCTTTTTGCCGAGCAGACGGCGCTCGTTTTCATCGAGGAACGCGCAACCCGCCGCCGTCGTGGGCACGCTGAAAAGCGCATGGCAGTTCAGGAGTTCCCCCGCGCCCATGCCCGTGCGGTCAAGGCAGGAATCGACCTCTTCACGCGTCTGGGCGAGGTGAAGCTGCATACCGAGCCCCTGCTCGGATGCATAGCCGACCAGTCCCTCCCAGAGCTTATAATTGCTGGTGTACTCGGCATAGATGCCCGCATCGATCTTGATGCGGCCTGCGTCATAGCCGTTCCATTTTTCGGCGATCTTCACAAGCTCGGCGCATTGCTCATCGGTATCGAAGTCAAATTCCTCGTTCTGGTCGATGAAGCGGTAACTGCTCAATGCGAGATTCGCCTTGATCCCCGTCTCTGCGACCGCCTGCGCGGTGGCATTGGGGTAGTAATACAGGTCAGAAACCGAGGTGATGCCAAATCGCAGGCACTCTGCAATGGCAAGCGTCGCCGCCGCCTTTGCCGCGCGCGAATCCATCTTGTCCTCACGGCGAAGCTGCTGTTCGAGCGCCTCAGTGTTGGAAAGGTCATCGCAATAAGAGCGCAGGACGGAATTGGCAAGATGTGTATGGCAGTTGACAAGACCGGGGATCGCGACCATGCCCGTGCCGTCGATGATGGTAGCGGGCTGCTCCTTGGGCGGGGTCTTGGTGATAGAAACGATCTTCCCATCGGTGATGCCGATGTATGCGCCGAAGATCACGTCCATCTTGGTATTCATTGTCACGGCGGTGACATTGGAGATCAGAGTATCCAAATCAATACTTCCTTTCTGGGTGTATTTATCCGAGCAGACGGAACATTTCTTCCTTTTGTCTGCAAACATCGTCGATCATTTCGATGTACTGCTCGGGGAATTTCGGGTTGTGGAAGCGCTGGAGCGAGCCGTCGGGGAAATTGAGCTTGTTCATACCGCCCCCGCCGAGGGAGAGGATGGTATGTAGCTCCTCCATCATGTAGATATTATACAGGCAGTCGCGCCCATCGCGGCTCCATCCGACATTCTCAAACGAGCCCGACATATATTTCTGCCGATACAGATAGTACGGGCGGTAGCCGTCTGCGCGCAAAGTGCGTTCCGAATAGGCGACCATTTCGGTCACATCTTCGGCACTCGGAAGCGCGGCGCGCTTCTCAAAAAGATCTGCACCCTTTTTCAGCGCAAGGGTGTGCACGGTGATATTCGACGGTGCAAGCGCGCGCACGGCATCGAGGCTCTGCTGGAAGCCCGCCACGCTGTCCTCAGGCAGTCCTGCGATCAGATCCATGTTGATCGCTTCAAATCCCGCGTCGCGCGCCTCGTGATAGGCACGCACGACATCCTCGGGGCTGTGCGGTCTGCCGCAGGCGCGCAGGACGTGCGACTGCATCGTCTGCGGATTGATGCTCATACGATCTGCGCCGTGCTGATAGATCGTGCGGAGCTTTTCTGCGCTGAGCGTATCGGGTCTGCCACCCTCGACGGTGAATTCGATGCACCGCGAAAGGTCGAAGCTTCCGCGCACGGCATCGAGAAGCGATGCCATCTGTTCGCTCGAAAGCGTCGTGGGCGTGCCGCCACCTATGTATACAGTACGCACGTGCTTGCCCGAATTTGCAAGAAGCTTGCCCGTAAGCTCCATTTCCTTGCGAAGTGCGGCAAGATACGGCTCTAAAAGCTCGGTCTTTTTGCCCACCGTGCGGCTGACGAAGCTACAGTAGGTACAGCGCGTCGGGCAAAATGGGATGCCGATGTAAAGGGAAAGGTCATTTTCTTCCAGCAGATGCGCCGCCTGCACCGTGCTCTCGGAGCAATCGATGGCGAGCGCGCGCCGTGCGGGGGTGACATAATACACATCGCGGAGCATACGGTCAGCCGAGCGTGGCGTGCCGCCCTCGAGCAGATGCTTGGTCGTGAGTTTGGTCGGGCGCACGCCTGCGAGCGCACCCCATGCAGGGAGCGTCGGCAGGAGCTGCTTCGCCGCGTGGTAGTAGCTCTGCTGTAAAATGCGCCGCCGCATCCGCACCGTTTCATCAGCAGCTTTCAGGCGACGCGATGCGACCGCAGTCTTGCCATCCAGCGTGATCTTTGCCGTTGCGGTGAGCCAAACTGCGCCACGGTGCAGGGTCGATACCGCTTCGCCCGCGTCGCTCACGGCAAACAGCGCAAGCTGGAGCTGCTCGACGGCATAACGGTCATCGTGACCGATCAATGTCAATTTCATAACGTATCCTCAAATCATTGCGCGCTCAGGCGTGCGGCATATACGGATTATACTTCTTTTCGGTGCGCAAATCGGTCGAAACGCCGTGGCCGGGGTATACGCGCAGGTCATCTTCTATCTTGCTGAGCCGTTCCAGCGACCCACGGAGCGCATTTGCATCGCCCGTCGGCAGATCGGTGCGTCCGCAGGAGCGGGCGAAGAGCGTATCGCCGCTGAAAAGGGCATTTTCGCACACGAAGCACATCGAGCCCGCCGTATGGCCGGGGGTATGGATGGCGGTAAATGCCGTGCCGCCCGCATGGATGATCTCGCCATCGGCGATAAACTGCACTTCGGTGAAATCGCAGTTTGCAAGCGGGAAGAAATAATTGTTCACGGGGTTCGGGAAAAGCGACCAGTCGCTCTGGCTCATCCATAGGGCACAGCCCGTCTGGGTGACGATCTGCTCAACTGCCCCCACGTGATCAAAATGCCCATGCGTGAGCAAGATGGCATCCACGCGAAGCCCCAGCGCCTGCACACGGCGCAAAATGGTCTGCGCTTCATAGCCTGCATCGATGATCGCGCAGGTAGACGCGCCCTCTTCCCAGACGATATAGGTATTGGTCTGATAGTCCCCAAGGGGAAGTGTTTCAATGTGGAGCATGGCGCACCTCAGCGGCGGGGCGTATCCATGAGCTGATCGGTATCGAGGATCAGCGTCACAGGGCCGTCGTTTACGGATGCGACCTGCATATCTGCGCCGAAGCGCCCATGCTGGGGCGCATAGCCAAGTCGCTCGCATTCGCACAGGAACTGCTCATACAGGCGGTTGCCGAGCACGGGCTCAGCCGCTTCCGTAAAGCTCGGGCGGCGACCTTTGCGACAATTTCCGTAAAGGGTGAACTGGCTGACGACGAGCACCTCGCCGCCGACTGCATCCAGTCCAAGGTTCATTTTTCCGTTTTCGTCCTCAAAAATGCGCAGACCGAGCGCTTTTTCTGCCAGATAGCGGCACTCCTTTTCGGTATCGTTCGGACCGACACCGAGCAGGATCAAAAATCCTCTGCCAATACTGCCGACGGTCTCGCCGTCGATGCTGACAGATGCCGCGTTGACACGGGTCAATATAGCACGCATAGTATTCTCCTTGAATGGTTAATTCTGTCCGCGGCGCGAGCCGACAACATCGCGGATGTTCAGCAGCTTCTTGCGGATGGATTCCAGCTCCGAGACATTCTTGACCTCGAAGCGGACAGTAAAGGTACTTCTTCCCCCAGGAAGATCCTTGCCTGCGAGTTCCTTGACGCGGATGCGCGCCGTGGTCATCACGGTCGCGACATCGAGCAGAAGCCCGTCGCGGGTGATGCAATCGAGCTCCAGCGTCGTTTCAAACGGCTGTTCCTCCTGATTTGCCCAGCGCACGCGCACCCAGCGGGCGGCGCTACGCACATCCTTTGCGCCCGCAAGGGCGTTGGGACAGTCGGCGCGGTGGACGCTCACGCCGAACCCCTTGGTGATGAAGCCGACGATGGCATCCCCAGGGACAGGCGTACAGCATTTTGCAAATTTGATCATGCACGAATCGATGTCCTCGACGATCACACCGCCGACCGCATGGCGGTTCTGGCGGACCGCCTCGGGATCGGGCGAAACGCGCAGCGCTTTGGGCTGATATTCCGCCTCCTGCGCTTTGAGCGCTTTCTGGATATCGTCGCGGATGCGTCCGACCGCCTTCGTGGCAGTCAAGCCACCGTAGCCGATGGCGGCGTACATATCATCCCAGTCGGTGAAACTGAGCTTCTTCAGAAGCGTCGGCGCAAGTTCCTCGTCAGAGATCACGGAAAGCGGGAGGCTCATGCGCTTCATTTCCGCTTCAAACGAACTGCGGCCATGCAGGACATTTTCCTCGCGCTTCTCCTTTTTGAACCATTGCTTGATCTTCGTGCGCGCCTGATTCGATTTGCAGATGGTCAGCCAGTCGCGGCTCGGACCTTTCGCCGCTTTGGAGGTGAGCACCTCGACGATGTCGCCGTTTTTAAGCTTCGTATCGATGTTCGTGATGCGGTTATTGACCTTTGCGCCGATCATGGCATTGCCAACGCCCGAATGGATGGCGTAGGCGAAGTCGATAGGGGTCGAACCTGCGGGGAGCGACACGATGCGACCTTTCGGCGTAAAGACGAACACCTCGTCGTCGAACATATCGATCTTGAGCGACTGGATATATTCATCCGCATCGGAATCCTGCTGGCTCTCGAGCAGGCGGCGCACCCATTCAAAGTCCTTTTCGCTGCCCGCACCCGTGCCCTGCTTATATTTCCAGTGCGCGGCAATGCCGTATTCCGCCGTTTCGTGCATATCCCATGTGCGGATCTGCACCTCAAACGGAATGCCCTGCTTGCCGATGACGGTGGTGTGGAGCGACTGGTACATATTGGGCTTCGGGGTGGAAATATAGTCCTTAAAGCGACCGGGAACAAGGTTAAACAGGTCGTGCACATGGCCAAGGACATTATAGCAGTCGGGAATGGTATCGACGATCACGCGGAACGCGTAAATATCGTAAAGTTCGTCAATATTTTTGCCCTGCGACTGCATTTTTCGGTAGATGGAGTAGACGTGCTTGATGCGGCCGTAGGTCGTGTTGCGAATGCCCATGGCATTGAGGCGCTCGGTGATCTGATTCTGGATGGTATGCATGAATGCCTCGTCCTGCTCTTTGTGCTGGTCGAGATATGCCATGATCTCATCGTATTCCTGCGGAGCAAGATAGCGAAGCGACGTATCTTCCAGCTCCCATTTGATCTTCTGCATACCTAAGCGATGCGCAAGGGGGGCGTAGATGTCCATCGTCTCGCGGCATTTGATAAGCTGCTTCGGCACGGACTGGTACTGCATGGTGCGCATATTGTGCAGACGGTCAGCGATCTTGATGAGCACCACGCGGATGTCCTTGCTCATTGCCATGAACATCTTGCGCAAGTTTTCCATCTGCGCCTGCTCGGTGGTGGAGAAATTCGCTTTCGTCAGTTTGGTGACACCCTCGACAAGCTCCGCGACGGTCTGACCGAACAGGTGCTCGATCTCGTCGTGGCTCGCGTCGGTGTCCTCGATGCAGTCGTGCAGGAGCGCGCCGAGGATCGCATCCATATCCAGACCCATCTCGCACACGATCTCAGCGACGGCAAGCGGGTGGATGATATACGGCGAGCCATCCTTGCGCTTTTGCTGCTTGTGCTTGGTATCGGCATAGGCGACCGCCTGATCGATCAGGGCAAAGTCCGCGTTCGGCATATGCGTGCGGATGGTCGCCATCATGGAGGCATAGTGTTGTTCAAAGGTTTCCATAGTGTTCAGCTCTCTTTCGCGTGCAGCAGGCGCTGCAATGTCTGACTGTCGTTGAGGTCGACTTTCGTCTCCCTCGGGATCAGACGGATCGAAATGTATTTGTGCAGACGCTGGGAATGGATCAATCCCACGTCGCGGAAAATATCAAGACAAGTGAGCATCTGCCCAAGCGTGAGCGGCATACCAGACCAGCGGACGATTTTGCGGCAGAGGCAGATGGGCGACTCTTCGACCGTCGGGCTTGCCGATGCGGCAAGATAGCGCCAGACGGTCGCAAGCATGGCGCGGTCGGGCGCAAGCATACAGGCGATCGCAGGCGTGAGCGCGCCACTTTGCATGGCGCGATAGGCGCTCGTGTCGGTGCTGACCTCGGCGCGACAGCTCGGACGAATGTCGATCACATTCATCTGCGCGGTGCGCTCGTTGCGGTATTCGTTGATCTGCGGCGTGAATGCGATATCCACCACATCGCCGACGGCGATGGACGCGCTTTCGGGCGTTGCTGAAAAATAGATCGCATTGACGCTCGCGTAACCGCGCCGCAGGCGCAGGCGCATATGGCGGCCGTTTGCAAGCATGGTGATGCGCTCGACGGTGAGCGCATTCATCGCAAGCACAGGCTTCGGGCATCCGCTTCCGCACGGCTCAAGCACGGAAAGTGCGGCGATATTCGGCACGGTGAGCAGTTCGGGCGAGATCGCGCAGTCCACATCGAGCGCGGTGCGCGGCGTATCGTCCGTGTAAAATTGCGCGGCAAGGGAACACATCTGCTTGCGAAATTCGGGAATATTCCCGCGCGAAATGGTAAATCCTGCGGCAAGCTCATGTCCGCCGTAGCTTTCGAGCAAGGGCGAGAGCGTGCTGAGCGAGGAAAAGAGATTGAATCCGCCGTAACTGCGCGAACTTGCCTTGCCGTGCTCCCCATCCAGACAGATAAGGAATGCAGGACAGGCAAATTCCTCGGCAATGCGGCTTGCCACGATGCCCACAACGCCCTGATGCCAGCTTTCGTCCGCGAGGACGATCGCTTCGGGCACGCTTCCGATCGGTAGCATCGAAAGCGCCTGCTGATAGATCTCGGATTCGACTGCCTGACGCTCGCGATTGAGCTCACAAAGGGCGCGCGCAAGCTCGGTCGCACGCGCAGGATCGTCCGTCAGGAACATTTCCACCGCCAGTTCGATCTTGCCCATACGCCCCGCGGCATTGATGCGCGGCGCGAGGGTAAAGCCGATGGACGTGGCGTTGAGCGCATTGCGGTCGCAACCGCTCTCTTCCATCAGCGCGGCAATGCCCGCGCGCTTTGTGGTGCGCAGCGACTGAAGTCCCTGCGATACGAATACGCGGTTTTCACCCTGAAGCGGCATCACGTCCGCGACAGTACCGAGGCAGACCATGTCTGCATACTCCGCAAGCACCTCTTCCTGCGAACCGCAGAGCGCGCTTGCCAGTTTGAATGCAACGCCGACACCCGAAAGATTGCGGTGCGGATATCCGCAGTCGGGGCGGTGGGGGTCAACGACGGCGATCGCCTCAGGAAGCTCCTGCTTGCACTCGTGGTGATCGGTGATCACGAGCTCCATGCCGAGCTCTTTGCAAAGCTGTGCTTCTGCAATGGCGGTGATGCCACAGTCAACGGTGATGATGAGCTTCACGCCCTGCGCGGCAAGGTGGTGAAGCGCGATCGGGTTGAGCCCGTAGCCCTCTTCCAGACGGCCGGGGATGTAGCTGACCACATCCGCACCATGGCGGCGCAGAAAATCGGTCAAAAGGCACGTGGCGGTGATGCCGTCCACGTCATAGTCACCAAAAACGGCGATTTTCTCCCCTCGCGCCATCGCCGCGCCCACGCGTCCAACAGCGAGCGCCATGTCCGTCATCAGATACGGGTCGCAAAGCGGCGCATGGAGGTCTAAGTAAGCTTCTGCTTTTTTCTGCGTATCAATGCCTCGGGAGGCCAGCACCATAGCGGTGAGCGGTGCATAGCCCGCCGCCACCAGCGCATTGACCGCCGCCGCATTCGGCTGGGCAATGTTCCAGATTCCATATTTCACGTTTTCCACATCCATTTATAACATTTTCTCTCTATTATATCAAAATAATACCCAATGTACAATAGTTGTGGGAAAAATTTCTGTCATTCCAAGTTTTAACACTTCAGAAACGTTTCCCAAAGAATTCAGAAACACAGCCACGGTATACTCTGGGTACAAAATCAAGTGAAAGGAAGCCATTCCCCCATGAAAAAGATCGCAGATACCACCGCGTGCATCGCCACGCACGTCGTTCGCGTTTACAAAACCATCGAAAACGGCTTCGTGCGCGCTTACAAGAAAATCGAAAACGGCGCAGTTGCAGGTTTTGCAAAACTGAGCGACAAATGCGTCGAAGTGCTCTTCGCCAGAAGCGGCGAAAGTGTCGAAGAAGCCAAAAAACGCCTACAGGGCAATCGATAATCGGAAAGGAAACGATAGAAATGAACCACAACGATCAGCAGTATATGGTACAGAAGATCCGCACCCAGTATCTCCCCACCGAGCACACCGCGCTCGATTCGCTCAAAGCCCTCGACCAGAAAGTCAAGCGCCCCGCGCGCGTCGTTTCGTGCATTTTCGGCACAGTCGCCGCCCTCGTGATGGGTAGCGGCATGAGCCTTGTGATGACCGATATCTCCGAAACGCTCGGCATCGCCGAGCCCATGCCCATCGGCATCATCGTCGGACTTGTCGGCATGGCAATGGCACTCCTGAGCTACCCGCTTTATAGCACCATTTTAAGATCCCGCCGTAAAAAATACGCCACACAGATCCTCGCCCTCAGCGACAAACTCATGCAGGCATAACAGAAATAAATCCTTGCCCCCCCGCGTTCTCCACGCCACACGCGCATATGATATCGTAGGGTGGGGGTATACCCCCACCGACGCACCATCGACATTCGCACAGTCGGCTTGTTGTTCCACCCGTCGACAACATAGAAAAAGCCTTCCCCGCTCGGGAAGGCTTTTCAAATACTACCACAAAACTCCCGTTAAAAGCGGGAGTTTTCGCATTATTTCTTAAATATCTTGCTCAGAAATCCATGTCAAAAAAATTTTTGATAACTCTAATTTTGCTGGATTCATATTGCGCAACAGTTCAGCTACGTCGCGCCATGCATCGCTGTTATAACGAACGCTACCAACCAAAAACTCATCTGGGGTGGTATTTAATGCCAATGCTAAGCGCATAACGACCTCTAAAGACGGGATCGATGTCGCACGTTCAATGCAGGATAGGTACTTATCATTGATTTCTGCACGTTCACATACCTCTGCCTGCTTCAAGCCTAATTCTTTTCTGCGTCGCGCAATTCTCTTTCCTATTTCTGTATAATCTAGTTCCATACTTAGCACCCCTCTTTTTTCGTATTTTATCGAAAAACAGAAAGACTGAAAACAAGCTAAAAGATGAAAATTCCGCTTGACATAAGAAAAATATCGTTTATAATGGATTTATCCACTTTTAGGTGGAATTTAGTCGCTTACATCATCTATAGTATTTACTCAAAAGAGGGAGAAGTATGTCAGCATGAATCGTGATATTTTTAATCATGTTCCCCTTTTTGATTCCAAGAAAAACAAAAATGTTGGCACAGAAGCAAATGCATTCATTCACAAAATCAGCACCGCTATAACTTTTTTTATTAAAAAAACAATTATCAAATCGATCCGTCTATATCAAAGATATGCCCCTGCACGAATTCGGAATCAATGTCGATTTCGACCAAGTTGTTCAGAGTACATGATTTTATCGATTCACACTTATGGTTTAAGAAACGGAATTCGGAAAGGAATCCGTAGAATAAAACGATGTCATCCGCCAAACGGCGGAATTGATTATCCATAACAGGGAGGTGAGAAAATGGAAAATGGATGCGATCAGATCTTTCAAAGCGGAGTAGTTATTGCTGCCCTTATCTTTATGGTCATGCTGTCTATTGCAGGTGTATCTAGTATGGGAATCGGTGGTATCATAATGGGTCCTGTTGTTGTGGGAATTGGATGGCTAGTGCTGTCGTGGATTTACTCGTAATGCAAAATGAACATAGCAAAAGGCAAGCCGATCAGATCGACTTGCCTTTTATTATACCGTTTTGCGCTCCTGCACCCATTTCAGCGAAAAAGAATTTTTTAGAATTTCGCTAGCTCCATAAACGCAGGCTTGAACCGCTTCATGATTCTGGCAGCAACGATTTCGATTTTCTCATCGTCGGTAAGTTCCAAATCTGGCTCAACTTCCAGATTGACCAGTTTATACTTAGGACGGTTGTTTTTGAACACAAGCGCCTCTCCGTATTCATCCGCAATACGGGTAGCTTTGGAGAAGTTCTGGCTTGCTTCCGTAATCGTAATGATTTGCTTGGTATCGATCAACATTGCACTCACCTCTAAATCCGCCGTACCACAAGTATAGCTTTTTAACCTATTTATTCTAAGTGTTTAACTGAACCTCAGAACAGCGGCTTGATCTTTCTGCGATAGATGCGCACGAAGAAGAAGAGGGTCACAGCGCCGCTGACGACTTCGGCGATGGGGAAAGCCCACCACACGGCGTGGACATCGCGCGTGAGGCTCAGCAGGTATGCCACGGGGAGCAGCACGAGGAGCTGACGCGACAGGGATGTGATGGTCGAATACACGCCATTGCCGAGCGCCTGAAAGCTTGCGCCGAGGGCGATGCCGAACGCGGCAATGGGGAAGCTCCAACTGATCGCGCGGAGCGCATTACAGCCGATGGCAAGGAAATCGTCGCTGGGATTAAAAAGCCCCAGAAGCGTCTCGGGAATGAGCTGGAACGCGAGCAGACCTGCGACCATGATGGCAAGTGCAACGACGCAGGAGAGTTTCAGCGTCTGCGTGATGCGCTTGGGCTTCTGCGCGCCGTAATTATAGGCAATGATGGAGATGGTCGCATTGTTGATGCCGAACACGGGCATAAAAATAAAGCTCTGGAGCTTGTAATAGATGGCGAAAACGCCCGTAGCTGTCTCCTGAAAGCCCTGCAAGATCTGGTTCATGCCGAAATTCATCACCGAGCCGATGCTATTCATGATCATCGCGGGCACACCGACCCCGAGGATGGGGCGCAGGACATCGCCCGAGGGGCGGATGAATTTCAGACCGAACTTGATTTCAGGATTGCATTTCAAATTGAAGAACACCGCAAGACCCGCCGCGACCCATTGACCGATCACGGTCGCGATCGCCGCGCCCGCAACGCCCATTGCAGGAATATTCAGCGCCTCTACGCCGAAAATGAACACGGGGTCGAGCACGATATTTATGATCGCGCCAACGCCCTGCGTGACCATGGTATAGATCGTGCGGCCAGTTGCCTGAAGCGTGCGCTCGCCGAGGATCTCGATGAAAACGCCTGCGGTGAAGATGCAGCAGATGGACGTGTAGGCGATGCCACCCTCGACCGTTTCCGCAACGCTCGACTGCATCTCGTAATATGCGCGCGTGCCAAAAATGCCGAAGAGCATGAAAAGCGCGATCGAAATGAGCGAAAGGAAGATGCCATTGCCTGCGGCACGATTCGCCTGCTCGCTTTTCTTTTCACCGAGCGCTTTGGAAAGGGTGGAATTCACGCCGACACCGATACCGACGGCAAACCCGATCTGCAAATTCTGCACAGGGAACGCAAGCCCCAGCGCGGTGACTGCGCTCTCGGAGACCTGCGAAAGGTAAACGGTGTCAACGATGTTGTAAAGCGCCTGTACGATCATGGAAATGATCATGGGCGTTGCCATATTGGCAAGCAATTTGCCGACTGGCATAACACCCATTTTGTTCTCTTGTAAGGTGTTTGTACTCATTTATTATCTCCTTGGTGACATATAATCTCATTATATATTATAAGCAGGACATTCCCCGAGCGCAAGATGGAAAAACCCACAAATCCCACCGCGAAACAGTAAGAAAATTACAGCAAGACTTGAAACGCACGTAAAATTCAAACTGTAGCGCCCCCGTCCTCGGGTGTCCATAACGTTGCGACCACGGAAATGCGCGTTTTTCGCACAAATTGCCGTTTTTGCCTGTAGGGTGGGGTACACCCCCACCGACGCACTCTCACTTTCTGCACGGTCGGTTTGTTGAACCATCTGTTGATGACAGAGAAAAAGCCTTCTCCTTGGGGAGTGGTGCTCCGCGCAGCGAATCAA
>CAZVJJ010000041.1:0-14740 GCA_964627295.1 uncultured Oscillospiraceae bacterium
CCGTTGTCGGGATCGGTGGACTCGAGGATGAAGTGACCCTTCAGCTTGCCGAGACCCCACTCCTGGAACTGATGAATTGCTTCGGGATATGCATCGGGAGAGAGCGCCTTATAGCGGTCGTGACCGAAGATGCAGAACTCGCCGAGGCGGATCTCCTTCTTATAGCGGTCGTTATCGCTGGTCTGGAGTGCCTTAACATCGTCGTTGAGGACGTACTTGCCGTTCTCGTCGATGGTGTAGGTCTCGCCTTCGATGCCGTAGGTGGTAAGGATCTGACCGTAGTCAGAGATCAGGTAGGTGAAGGTCTGGATCGCCTTTGCGGGATCCTGGCAGGTCTTGGAAATGAACGTGACCATCCAGCCAGTAATACCAGACTGGCTCATGGTGGGCTCATTGCCGACCGTGCTTGCAGGACCGTCGATCGCGATGTAGGAAACGCCAGTATTGTTGGTGAAGGTGGTCAGGAAGCCAGACTGCTGAGAAATGCCGCTCATAATGATGCAGGCGTACTTACCGATGGAGATCTTCTCCTGGAAGATCGTGCCGTCGTCGGAGAAGCTGTCATCGCTGATGCAGCCGTCCTCGTGTGCCTGACGGAGGGTGCGCAGCCAAGAGAGGTAATCCTCGTCGAGGTTACGATCGTAGTAGGAATTGTCTTCGTTTGCAAGGGGAACGCCCAGCAGATCCTGCAGGGTATCGCCCAGAGAGCCAGTACCAGTGCCGAGGTTATTGAATCCGAGGGGAACGAGGTCGGGGAACTGGGTCTTGATCTGATTGAGAACGCTCAGGAACTCTTCCTGCGTCTTCATGGAAGGACGGCCGAGTGCTTCGTAGACATCCTCACGGATAACGAATGCATCGGTAACGAACATATCGCCGCTGTCGTAGTCTTCCTGCGTGTTGGAGTAGTTGGGATAGCCGTAGGTCTTGCCGTCGGAGAGCTGGAACCAGTCAAGGCTTTCCTGACGCGCTACCTTGTAGAAGTAGGGATCATAGGTATCTGCAAGCTCCTGCAGGGAGTATGCCCACTCGTTTGCACGCTGAGCAAGATCGGAGGTGTTGCCGAAAACGGTAATGATGTCGGGATACTCGCCACCAGCGACAAGGCCGTTCAGAACGGTGTCATCACCAGTCAGGAACTCGATGTCGAGGTTCAGATCTTTCTTCATCTGCTTGGTGACAACGTCCTCATTCCAAGACTTGTTCCACCAGTCAGCGTTGACGTACCATGTCAGTTTCGTGTCTTCGCGCTTGTCGAGCTGCCATGCGGGGGTGTTTGCATCGAGCTCATAAGAGATCTTTTCTGCGTTGTTCTGCTTGTCGTTGTTGCTGGCGCAGGCTGCCAAAGACAGTACCATGCAAAGCGCCAGAACGAGTGCCAGTAGCTTTTTCATTGTAGTTCCTCCTAAAAATTTCTTGTTTTGTTCTATTCCTTAACTGCGCCAAGCATCATGCCTGTGACAAAATGCTTCTGCAGCAGCGGATAGATGATGAGAATGGGCACCGTTGTGACGACGATGGTCGCAAGCTGGATGCCTTTTGTCGTGGTGGACAGCACGACGCTGCCGACGACGTTTGTGCTGGACGCCTGAGACTGGACAATGATCTCATAGAGCTTCATTTGCAGTGGCCACAGGGTCTCGTCGGTGATATAGAGCTTTGCCGTCATGAAGTCGTTCCATTGATTCACGCCGTTGAACAGCGCGATCGTCGCAAGTGCGGGCTTCGACAGCGGAAGAATGATCCGCAGGAAGATCGACCACGGACCTGCACCGTCGATGGTTGCAGACTCTTCCAGAGAGCTCGGGATCTGGCGGAAGAAATTCATCAAAATAACGACATCGTAATAGCTAAAAAGCGCGGGGATGATATAAACGAGGAAATTATTGCGCAGTCCCAGATCCTTAATGAGCAGGTAATACGGGATCATACCGCCAGAAAAATACATCGTAAAAACGCCGAGCGCGGTGTAGACCTTGCGGAACTTCAGGTTCGGCTTGCTCAGGCCGTATGCGACCATCGCGCAGAAAGAGACATGGGTCACAACGCCGATCACCGTTTTCGACACGGAGATGAAGAATGCACGCGTGATCGTATCATCATTTAAGACCGCCTTGTAGTTATCGAGCGAAAACTCCGAGGGGAAGAAAATGAAGTCACCTTTGGCAAGTGCCGTATTGCTGGCAAAGGACGATGCCACGATATTGAGGATCGGCACAAGGATGAGCAGCGTGAAGATCAGGATAAATACGACATTGAAGAAATCGAATACCTTGCTTCCGCTGATGTAGAGATGTTTTTTATCCGTTTTCATATTGCCGACCTCCTTAGAACACCGATTCATCGTTGAGCTTGCTTGTCACCTTATTCGAGATGGTCAGCAAGATCACAGAAACGATGGAGATACCCAAACCGACCGTCGTTGCGTAGGAGAAGTCGCCCTGCACCATGCCCATTCGGTAGACATAGTAGCTGATAACTTCGCTTGTTGCGCGGTTCTGGTTATTCATCAAAACCATGGTCTGATCGAGGTTCGAGCCAAGCAGTCCAGCAATGGTAAGGATGAGATTGATGCTGATAACATGGCGAATAAGCGGGAGCGTGATGCTGAAAATGCGGCGGAAGCGTCCCGCGCCGTCAATGGTCGCCGCTTCGTAGTAGGACGGATCGATGCCCGCCATCGCGGCGAGGTAGAGGATCGTGCCCCAGCCAGCTTCTTTCCACGTGTCGGAAAGCACCGCGATCCACCAGTAGGCATCTTTTTTCAGCAGGTAGTTGACTGGCTGCTCGAGAATGCCGAGCTTGACGAGGATCTGCGGGAGCATACCCGTCGTCGAGAGCCAAGTCGTGATCATACCGCCCAGAATGATCCACGAAAGGAAGTGCGGGAGGTAGGAAATGGTCTGAATGATGCGCTTGAATGGACCGGGGCGAAGCTCAAAGATCATGACCGCAAGGATGATCGGAACGATAAAGCCGATCAGCAACTTCAGCAAGCTGATGGCAAGCGTGTTATACACCGAGCCCCAGAAGTATTTGTCGGTCAAAACGATCTTGAAGTTTTCCCAGCCGACCCAAGGAGCAGATGAGATGGTATCGATGACGGTGTAGCGCTTGAACGCGATCACCAGTCCATAGAGTGGGAAAATGCTGAACACCAGCAGGAAGATCATTCCTGGAATGACCATGGTCTGATACGGAAGCTGACGCTTCAGTTGCAGGAAAAACCGCTGTTGCTTCGTCATAGGAAGCGTTTCGGGTTGCTTGGTTTTCATGAATGTCACTCCTTCATATATTTGCCGACCACTTCGAGAAGTCCTTCATTCGGTACGCATTCTCCCAAGCGGGCGCAGAATGCAAGGATCTCTTCTTCCGTAGCGCGGTTATAATTGATCTTTCCCAAATCGGACGGATGGGAATACAGTCCCCAATTTCCGTTTCCAGAGGTCGTCTTGTAAGTCCATGTCGTCCAATGGATGCCCGCATCGTTGAGAAGCTTCAAGCCCTCATCCCATGCATCGAGATTATCGAAGTAACAGAACTCACCCATGTAGCTCGGTACATTGTAGTTTGCAAGTTTGATCAAAGCAAGCTTCTTCTGCATACTCTTGATCTGCTCGCCGCCGAGATTATCATAGTCGCCGTAATTATAATTGTGGTACTCATACATGGCGTTTTCCCAGCCCATGCGCTCGGGATCGGGCAGGTCGGAGGGATCCCAGACCGCCTCAAAAATAACAATATGGTCTTGGTCAACCTCACGAATGGTCTTGTAGGCGCGGTCATAAATGTCCCAGAGGAGGGTATGCATTTCGTTTTCTGTGTGCGTGCCCGTGTAGCGGTATTCGCAGAACGGCTCATTCAGGAGGTCATAGCCCGCGACCACGGGATTGCCGACATAACGCTCTGCGATCGTCTTCCATATCTTCAGGTACAGCGCCTGATGCTCCGCCACATCCTCACCGAAGAAAAAGTAGGTCGTTTCTTCCTGATGGCTCTCGCCGTCAACACCAGTAGTATCCTTGCCACTTTGCGAGCCCGGTGCGCCGTGCATATCGATCACGACATACATTCCGCGGCTACCCGCCTGCTCGAGAAACCAGTCGATGCGTGCAAACGCATTTTCGTAGAATTCACCGTTTTCATCCACAAGATCCCGATACCAAAGGGGCAGTCGGATGCAGTTTGCACCCAGCGCCTTGATATTGTCGAAATCCGCCTCGGTAAAGAAGCCATCCTGCCACGCGGCGATGAGTTCATACATCTTTTCCGTGCCGAAGCGCTCCTCGAGCATCGCATAAATCGTGCTTTCATCGCGAACTTCAAGCGTCTTTGTTACGGGGCTCATCCAGAATTCGCGAACCATATAGCCGCCGATATTCGTACCGCGAAGCTGAACCTGCTCGCCCTTTGCATTGACGACGTTCTTCCCCTCCGCTTTCAAGAAATCCTCCGAGGAAATGGCGTGATCGATTTGAACGATATAATCCTTTTTCATAAAACCACCCGTGAAATACATGATCGCTCCTGCAATGCCCAGCGCGGCGATGCCGCCGAGCACCAGAGCCAAAATTGTTCCCTTTTTCTTACTTTTCTTCATTGCGAAACTCCTTCTTTCAACTGCGCTGGTTCGGCGAGGCTACGGACTGACCCGAGATCAACTCTGGCTGGATCAAAATGTGCATATCCTCGGTGCGCCCCTCAAGGCGATCGACGAGCATATTCGCAAGCATCTCCCCCACCTCGAAAAATGGCTGTTTCATCGTCGTAAGCGGCGGTGTCGTCAGCAGATGATGCCCGAGCGCGTCGAATCCGACAACAGAAATATCCTCGGGAACGCGCAGTCCCATCTGTGCAAGCTCCAAGCAGACCCCGACCGCGATCGTATCCGTTGCGCAGAACAGCGCCGTCGGTTTTGTTTTTGCCAGAAGTTCGCGGATGCCCGTTTTTCCGCCATCGAATGTATTGGGCACATAAACGACCGCAGAATTCTCTGGGCTGAGCCCATGCTCGGATAGCGCTTCGCAAAATCCCTGCAATCGGTCGGCTGGGAAGTCTTTCGCATCCTGAACATTGATCATTGCGATCTGGCGATGTCCCGCCTCGATCAGATGCGTGGTGATATCGCGCGCACCGCGGACGTTATCCACGTCGATGCAATCGACATTCGGGATATTCGTGTGACCAAAAAGCGTGACTGGGCGATTTCGTTCCGAAGCATAGCGGGAGAAATCGACGATCTCATCTTTGAGTAGACCCGTCACAACATACCCATCGCACAGATGCTCCCGCTCCAAATCGCGCAGGATGAGGAAGGAATACATTCTTCGGCTCAAGCCCTGACTGATGCCAGCGATCAGATAGGCAACAAAGGGGTTGCTGATATCCAATGCCTCTGGTACGTAAACATCGATGACACCGCTTCGGCTCGCCGCGAGGTTCTTCGCCGCCATATTCGGCGAGTATTTGAGCGCTTCCATCGCTTGCAGGACTTTCTCGCGTGTCTTTTGGCGCACCTTATCGGGCTCGTTGATGACGCGGGAAACCGTGATCGGAGATACACCCGCCAAATTTGCAACATCTTTCAGCCCTGCCATGGCGTTTTATCCCCTTTCTCACGTGTTTTTCAAATTGGTAGCGCTATCATTTTTGACCGAAAATAAATCCCCTATCAGGGATGGTAACGCTATCAATTTCTATCTAACCAAAGAATAGCACGTCTGCACACCAAAAGTCAACCGAAAAAACCGAATTTTTTAGTGAAAGTCAACAATTCGGAGATACGTCCAAGAATCCCCATCCCGTTTTGGTAACTTTGCCAAAAGAACACGCTTCCATGCTCTGCGCTGTCTTTCTGTGGTTGACATCGCGCGTCCCCGCGGATATAATGACATCATCACACCGTAAAAGGAAGCACCCGATATGAAAAAGCTCTTTAATCTTGAAAATCCCATCATGCAGACCGTCTCGCGGCTGACCGATCTGCTCATTTTGAGTATTCTTTGGTCACTTTGCAGTATCCCGCTCATTACGATCGGTCCTGCGACCGCCGCGCTTTACTATGTGACGCTAAAAATGGTCGAAGAATCCGATTCTTCTATCTGCAAAAGCTTTTTCCGAAGCTTCGTCCAGAATCTCCCCCGTGGCATCATCCTGACGTTGGTCGCGGCGGCAATGATCCTTGTGCTCTACTGGGACAGGAGCATTTTATATGCACGTCTCCCGTCATATAGCGGGGTGATCTCGCTCGTATTCCTTGTTTTTGCATACTTTTTGGTGATGGCGCTGAGTTTTCTATTCCCGCTCCTATCCCGCTACGAAAACACCGTATTGGGCACGGTCAAAAATGCATTCTTGCTTGCGATCGGCTACTTACCGCGCGCGGTACTGATGGCGGCGCTGAATCTGATTCCGCTTGCAGTATATCTATTCGCTCCGAACACCTTTTTCACCATCTTGCCAGTTTGGATCATCTTCGCCCCTGGCGTGATCGCATATTTCTGCTCGATGCTTCTGAAAAAGCCATTTGGGCTCGCCCAAGCGTCCACTACTGAGGAATAAGGCTACGAAAAAACCTGTCCGCGATCGCGGACAGGTTTTTGCATTTATGCAGGCAATTCGACGCGGAACGTCGTCACACCGTTTTCACTTTCTGCACTGATCGTGCCACCGTGGAGCGTGACGATCTGCTTTGCGATGGCAAGTCCCAGACCTGCACCGCCTGTGTTGGTCGAACGCGCGTCGTCCAGACGGTAGAATTTATCAAAGATCGCATCGAGTTTCTGCTTTGGGATCGTTCTGCCGTGGTTGGAAAACGTCACGACGACCCGCATCCCTCTGCGCTCTGCGCATACATGGATCGGTGAATTTACACTGGAGTATGTGATGGCGTTTTTCAGGATATTATTGAACACGCGCGCAAGCTTATCCGCATCTGCCATCACGAATAAATTATCATCCGCTTTCAACTGGAGCGTATTGCCGTGCTGCGTGAGGACAGGATAGAATTCATCCGTCATCTGCGTGAGCATGTAGCTCAGATCAAGCTGTTCCTTTTCGAGCACGATCTCATGCAGATTGTACCGCGTGATATCAAAAAACTCATTGATGAGTTGCTCCAAGCGTAGTGCCTTTGTGAGCGTGATGTGCATATACTTGGCGCGCTGCTCGGCGGGCATATCGGGCGCTTCCTCCAAAAGGCTCAGGTAGCCAACGATCGAGGTCAGCGGCGTTTTCAGATCGTGCGCAAGGTAGGCGATCAGGTCATTTTTCTTCGCCGTTTCATTTTTCAGCGCCTCAGCCTTGTACATCAGCTCCATTTGGATCTCGGATAGATCCTGCACAAGAGGCTGATATTCCTTTGGAAATTTCTCCGTCGTCTGCCCTGAAAAGGTGCTTTTCAGCAGCTTTCCCGTATGCGCAAGCACGCGCTCGCGTTCGCGCTTTTTCGTGACCAACGCGCAGACCATGACCGAAACGCCCCAAATCAGGATGAGCGCGACGCATCCAATGAGGAAATACGTCTTAAATTTCTCCCATCTGAACCACTTCGTTTGGACGGGGATCCCCGCGCTACCATCCACAAAGACATCGTAAATAAAATTCTTTTCAAACCAGTCCCCCACCGCGTGATTCAGCACCACATCCACAAAATAGTAGATCCCGCAGAAGCAAAAAAGTGCGATCAGCAGCGTGAGCAATCCTTTGAGCACAAATAAGATCTTACCCTTCAATGCGATACCCCACTCCCCAGACCGTCTTTATGTACTTTGGCGACTCGAAGCTGTCGCCAAGCTTCTCCCGCAAGCGGCGAATGTGCACGGTGATGGTATTGTTATTCTTGCTATAATACTCGTCGCCCCAGATCTTGTGAAAAAGCTCCTCCGAGGTGACGACTTTTCCCTTTTCCTGACAGAGGATCTTCAGAATTGAAAATTCCGTAGGCGTGAGGGGAAGTGGCTTTTCGTTAAGGGTGCATTCATGCGTGCGGACATTGAGCACGAGCGCACCATGAACGAGGATATCTTCCTCTGCCTGCGAAAGTGGGTTATAGCGCTTGTAGCGTCTGAGCTGTGCTTTCACGCGCGCCACAAGCTCCAGCGGCAGGAACGGTTTTGTGAGATAGTCGTCCGCGCCGAGGGTCAGACCTGTGATCTTATCGGTCGCATCGACTTTTGCTGTGAGCATGATAACGGGAAACGTATATTCTTCGCGGATCATACGCAGAAGCTCGAATCCGCTCCCATCAGGAAGCATCACATCCAAAATCGCAAGATCAAGCTTCTCCCGCGCGATCACCTCGCGCGCCTCGGCGAACGTATTGCACTTGAAAACGCAAAAATCTTCATTTTGCAGGTAGAGTGACACGAGATCCGCGATCTCCATTTCGTCATCCACGATCAAAATATTCTCCTGCATTGTCCTCCCCCCTTTTATGCCCTTATTATACCAGATACTTCCTGATTTTTCTTTTAAGATTTACATAAAATTGATTAAGATTTTCCTAAGGAAAAAGGGGGCAGCTTTCGCCGCCCCCCATTTATCAATTCTTTCCTTTTGGTTTCTTCCGATCATAGATGCGTGCCAGACCGCCCTCGCTCGTTTCCTTATAGCGGTGGCTGAGGTTCAGACCCGTCTCTTTCATCGCACGGCAGACCATATCATAGCTGATATTGCGCGAACCCGTAAGGAAATAGCTCAGATTCGATGCATTCATCGCCCGCATCGCCGCAACTGCATTGCGCTCGATGCACGGGATCTGCACGAGCCCGCAGATGGGATCGCACGTAAGCCCCAGATGGTGCTCCATTGCGACCTCTGCGGCATACTCGACCTGATCGATCTCCTGCCCAAAAAGCTCGGCAAGTGCCGCCGCCGCCATGGAGCAAGCCGTACCGATCTCCGCCTGACAGCCGCATTCTGCGCCCGAAATAGACGCATTCGTCTTTGTGAGATTGCCGATAATGCCCGCCGTTGCCAAACCGCGGATGATCTGCGCATCCGTAAATCCCTTGGTATCCTGCGCATATTTGAGCACCGCAGGAAGCACGCCGCACGCACCGCAGGTCGGCGCGGTGACGATCGTACCATTGCTCGCATTCTGCTCTGCGACCGCATAGGCATACGCCGCGATCTTCTGAAATTCCAGAAGCGCGGGAATGTCATCTTTCGGCTCGCTTTCATAGAGGAATTTTGCCTTGCGGCGCACATCCAGACCACCGGGCAGAACGCCATCGGCGGCAAGCCCATCCGCGATGGCGCGCTTCATCACCTGCCACACTTCCATCAGGAAATCCCAGATCTCCGCACCCTCGTTGAGCTCAACATAGTCGCTGAGCGTATGGATATAGCGCCAGCGGCAGAAATCGGCAATTTCCGCAAAAGAATGCTCGATATACACTTCCTCGCTCTGACCGTCCTCACAGCCCGCATAGCGGATGTCGCCACCACCGACGGATTCGACCCGCAGTTTGCCGATCTCCCGTCCATTGCACAGCGCCAAAAAGTCCATGGTATTCGGGTGCATCCCCTCCCAGCTCTCCTGCGAAAAGATCACCTGCGTGCGTGCCTCGCCAAGGGTATCGAGGAGCACACGATCCGTGCCATGCCCGACCCCCGTCTTGCTCAGCGAGCCGTAAAGCGTGACGCGAAATGCATCTGCCTCAGGGTATCGGTCAAGAAATACGCGCGCGGCGCGCTCTGGTCCCATCGTGTGAGAGGAAGAAGGACCCTTGCCGATTTTATAGATCTCGCGGATGGATTTCATAGAAATACCTCCATTGCGTAATATTCATCGTAAGTATAGCAAAGTTCTAAAAAAAATACAATCCTTTTGCAAGAAAAATTCAAAAACAGGATGTAAAAGCTTGACAGATGTGGTACAATGGTTTGTAATCCAAACTGGAATCTGAGAGGATGAAACTATATGGCGAAAGATAAAAAAGTCGAACAGATCACCGATATGGAAGTCGATTTTGCGCAATGGTTCACCGACGTGTGCAAAAAGGCGCAGCTCATTGACTACTCCTCCATCAAGGGTGTGTTCATCTACCGTCCCTATGGCTATGCCATTTGGGAGAACATTCAGCATATCATGGATGCCGAATTCAAGAAGCAGGGCGTTGAAAATGTGTATATGCCCATGCTGATCCCCGAAAGCCTCCTGCAAAAGGAGAAAGATCACGTCGAGGGTTTCGCCCCCGAGTGCGCATGGGTCACGCACGGCTCTGAGGAGCTTGAGGAGCGCTATGCCATCCGCCCCACCTCCGAGACGCTTTTCTGCGAGCATTTTGCAAATGTTTTGCAGTCGCACCGCGACCTGCCCATGAAGTATAACCAGTGGTGCAGCGTTCTTCGCTGGGAAAAGACTTCCCGTCCGTTCCTGCGTCACCGTGAGTTCCTGTGGCAGGAGGGTCACACCATCCACGCCACCGCTGAGGAAGCAAAGCAGTTCACCGAGACGATGCTCAACGTCTACGCAGATTTCTGCGAAAACGTCCTCGCTATGCCCGTCACCCGCGGTCAGAAGACCGACAAAGAGAAGTTCAACGGCGCAGAGGCGACCTACACCATCGAGTGCATGATGCATGACCGCAAGGCACTTCAGGCGGGCACTTCCCACTATTTCGGCGACGGTTTTGCCAAGGCATTCGGCATCGAATTTACCGACAAGAACAACCAGAAAGTCAATCCCCACGAGACATCTTGGGGCGTTTCCACCCGCCTCATCGGCGGCATTATCATGACCCACGGTGATAACAACGGTCTGGTCCTCCCCCCGAAAGTCGCACCCATTCAGGTCGTGATCCTGCCCGTTGCCCAGCACAAGCCCGGTGTCCTCGATGCGGCAAACGCACTCAAGGAGCGCCTTGCAAATGCACGCTTCCGCGTCAAGCTCGACGACAGCGACAACTCTATGGGTTGGAAGTGCGCCGAGTATGAGATGAAAGGCGTTCCCCTGCGTGTGGAATGCGGCCCGCGCGATCTGGAAAACGGCGAGTGCGTCCTTGTTCGCCGCACCGACCGCGAGAAAGTCGTCATCAAGCTCGAAGACCTCGAAACCGCAGTTGCCGAGCAGCTCGAAGCTGTGCACAATGGCATGTTCGAGCGTGCAAAGCGCAATCTCGACGAGCACATCTACGAAGCGCACACGCTCGAGGAAGCAAAGGCGCTTCAAGAAGCAAACGGTGGCTTCATCAAGACCATGTGGTGCGGTGATCTCGACTGCGAGCTGAAGATGAAAGAGGTCGCGGGTATGTCCTCCCGCTGCATCCCGTTCCAACAGGAGCACCTCGGCGATACCTGCGTCTGTTGCGGAAAGCCCGCAAGCAAGATGATCTACTGGGGCATCGCATACTGATACCGATTTCCATTTATGAAAGTCCAAGCGGCACGGTGCTCACCGTGCCGCTTTTAATATGTACTCTTAATAGCCCTCTTTTGCGCAAGCTTTCAGCCCAATATAATAGTTTGCATTCGTCGCCTGCATATAGGGGATCAGCCAAATGTACAGGATACCCACCGTGCAACCCGCCAGAATGTGCCAACCTAGGAACGAAAGCTGTAGCAGGAAGTACTCCATCTTATGCCCGACCATCATCCGCTCAGACTGGCGAAGCGCCTCGCGCGCACCCATGCTCGGGTTCTCCGCAAGGATGTAAAGCGCCTGAGAATAGGCGATCTGCTTCACAACACCGGGGATCACAAGCAGAAGCCCCCAGAGGAACGAGAAAATCGCCGTAAGAAGCATCACTTTCAGCGCACCCCAGAAATTAGAGAACTCCGTAAACAGCTCCCGCACCGCAGGATGCGCACCATCTGCCAAGCGCAGATAGATCCCGATCATCGCAAGCGTGAGCGCAGGCATCAGCACGAGATTCAAAACCGCCACATAACTGCTCAGCCAGCAGATCAGCAGATAGACCACCGTGATCGCGATCAAGCTCCCCGTCTTGCCCCGCATCTGCGCGCGTGCGCGCTCTTTCAGTATTGCTCTTTCCATGTTAGATCCTCCATATTCTTTCTTTTTCTATCCTCAAAAATCACACGTTCGCAGATGCGTTTGCACCGCCGCAGATAAATCGCGAGCAACGCGTTCGCTCCTGCGCTTGCAAGGAGCGATGCCCCCGCAAAAGCTTGCCCTATGTGTGATGTAAAGAGTACGATATATCGACAGGAACTGTTTGTTTTTTCATTTTTACCCCCAAAGCATTGCGTGGTGGATGAGCAGCAGCACGAGCAGATGAAGCGGATAGAAAAGGTAGGCGCACCATTTTGCAAACGGCGCGCGAAAACGGCGCGTTCCGTTACAGCAGAAGATCGGCACAAGCGCCACGAGCCCAAATATCTGGATCGGCACGCGAAGCGAAAAGACGGTCATATGCACACTCGGCATCAAAAGGAACACCGCCATCATCCCGAGTACCTGCCAAAGTCGCCTGTGTGGCAATTCCTGCGTCCACGCAAGGAGCGCGATCAGCGCGATCCCAAGCCCGCCATAATCCGATCCGATCAACTCCGCGATCAAAAACGCGCCAAGAAACGCGACCGCTCGCGCATTCCATCGGCGCGCACATTCCAGCATTCCAAGCCCAAGCAAGAGCGTAAAGATCACATTCTGATGGGAAGCAGTAAGCGCGCCAAAAAAGAGCAGATCGTACACGGGCTCAGAGATCAGCGCCGCAAGCCCAAGCCGAAGCGCATACTTGCGCACATCGCGCGTGTGCGCCGCGCCCTGAACGAGCAAATAGCAAAAAATCGGGAACGAGATCCGTCCCACGAGCCGCAGGAGATCACTTTCGATCAGCACAGCACCAACGTGATCGGCAAGCATCGTAAGACACGCAAGCACTCTAAGCCCATCCACCGATATCCCGCGCCTTTGCATCCTCTCGCCCCCCTGTTTTTCATATTGTAGCATACACCCGCTTCCCACGCAAGGACATTTTTGCAAATTCTAAAAATTGTGATTGCTTTTTTCGGCAATATCGTGTATAATGCTTTACGTGCAGTTTATCCCGCACTACCCTTAGCTCGGTTGTGTGCACTTCCATAACTGCAACAATTTCATATTTTGTTATCCGGGTATAGCCCAGTTGGTAGGGCGCCTGGTTTGGGAGCTGGAACACCACATCGGTTCGATGGCACAAAACGTTGCATACTTCCCCGTTTATCTGATAATCCCCGCAATTTTCGCTGTTGAAAGTTTTATAAACGTGTGGTAGAATTTTCCTGACCACATATTTGGCCACAACGGCAACAATTTCATAGTTTGTTATCCGGGTATAGCCCAGTTGGTAGGGCGCCACATTTGGGATGTGGAAGCCGCGCGTTCGAGTCGCGCTACTCGGACCATCTCCCTTTGCAATCATTGATACAATGACTGCAAAGGGAGTTTTCTTTTATCCTTGGATTACGCCGAATACTAGGTGTTTTCATAACTATTTGACCGTTCTCTAGGCAGGAAGCCTGCAAGTGAGAGCGGTTATTTCTTTTATGCCCCATTATCGGCCATAATTGTGGCCGGGTCATCTGGAAATCGTTATTCTTTTGGGTAATCGTTTTATTTTTAAGTAATCGTTATTTTTTAGGGTAATCGTCAAACTTTTAGGCCATCGCAGTAATTTAGTTCCATAAGAACTAGCGACTTGGCTTATAGGTTTCTGTAAGGGTTCATGCATCCCGAGTATAATTATTTCGGAACGAATTAGTAGTTCCGAAAGGAGGGATTTGGATGAATCTTTGTGCGATCGGCGCCAGGATCAAAGCCGCTCGAGAAAAAGCCGGTATGACCCAGGAAGACCTTGCTGCGGCCCTGGAAATGAGTCCGACACATATTAGTGTTATCGAAAGAGGCGTTAAAGCTCCCAAGCTTGAAACGCTCGTAAATATCGCTAATACCCTCAAAGTGTCTTCGGATATGCTTCTGCAGGATGTCGTCACCTATTCATCAGACGGCATTGCTTGTGAGCTGTCGGGGACGATTTCCAAACTGCCCAAGAAAGACCAAGAACGAATACTCAATGCAATTCGCGCCCTAACCGAATAATCCCTTGAGAGCTGGAAACAGCTCTCTTTTTTTGTACCCTACACGATTCGACAGCTTCTGACACGCACTATCGTTTATAGTAGTTCTTGCAGAATGAGTTGCAAGAGCTATTTGCACCATTTCTGGCAACTGTGGCCACGGTTGAAAATCATATCAAAAGGACTGATTTATATGAAAACGATAGAACAAATCAAAGACCTTATGGTCGGCAAAAGTGTCATTGCTGATCTAGCCGATCTACTCCGTACAAACGATGAAGACTTCGCTGAAAGTGAAAAGAAGTATCTCGCTGCGGTAGAAACCCTCCACTCTGAACTCCCGGCCGAGTTTGCACCTTCCCTCGACGAGTACCTGGTCGCCTGTGCATCGGATGTGAGCTCCGTGGTGGCCTATGCTGGTTACCTCGGCTTCCGTGTAAACCTTGAAAACTTCCATCATCCCATCGGGATTGACTTCGTCCGTCTCGACACCATCGACTATCTCAAAGACCATCTGTTTGGCCATTTCCCAATCAATTACCGGAACGCCCAAGTTCAAGACGCTTTCCATAAAAGCCTGCCAGAAGGTCTCCAGGAGCTTCTGGATTACATTCTGGACTACTTCACACACCTCGAATGCGCTGGCCCAAAGCTGGCCCACTATGCCGGATACATCATCGCAAATGCTATCCTCCCCTGGGTAGAGCCCGGGTAT
>CAZVJJ010000042.1:0-13428 GCA_964627295.1 uncultured Oscillospiraceae bacterium
TGTCCAAGGATATCACCGCACGCATCCTGCTGCCGCGTGAGATCGTCGATGCGCACGATCAGGGCATCATCCATTTCCACGATTCCGATTACTATGCCCAGCATATGCACAACTGCGACCTCATCAACCTGGATGATATGCTCCAGAACGGCACCGTGATCTCGGGCACGATGATCGAGAAGCCCCATTCTTTCTCCACCGCCTGCAACATCGCAACGCAGATCATTGCGCAGGTCGCATCGAACCAGTATGGCGGTCAGTCCATCTCGCTGACCCACCTCGCTCCGTTCGTGCAGATCAGCCGTGAGAAGATCCGCCGCAACGTCGAAAAGGAGCTTGCCACCTTTGGCGTTGCGCCCACCGAGGAGACTGTGACCTCCGTCGTTGAGGAGCGCCTGCGCGATGAAGTCCGCCGTGGTGTGCAGACCATCCAGTATCAGGTCGTCACCCTCATGACCACGAACGGACAAGCCCCGTTCATCACCGTGTTCATGTACCTCAACGAAGCTCGAAGTGAGCAGGAAAAGCGCGACCTCGCGCTCATCATTGAGGAAATGCTCCGTCAGCGCTACGAGGGCGTGAAGAACGAAAAGGGTGTGTGGATCACCCCCGCTTTCCCCAAGCTCATCTATGTCCTCGAAGAGGACAACATCCGCGAGGGCACACCTTACTGGTATCTCACCCGCCTCGCCGCCGAGTGCACCGCAAAGCGCATGGTTCCCGACTACATCTCCGAGAAGAAGATGCTCGAGCTCAAGGGCGATGTCTATGTTTGCATGGGCTGCCGCTCATTCCTCACGCCCGACCGCTTCACCGATGCGGGCATCGGCAATATCGCAAACGCTGGCAACTACGAAGCGGGCAAGCACAAGTATTACGGTCGCTTCAATCAGGGTGTCGTCACCATCAACCTGCCCGATGTCGCCCTCTCCTCTGGTCGTGATATGACGAAATTCTGGCGCATTTTTGATGAGCGTCTGGAACTTTGCCATAAGGCACTTCTGTGTCGCCACGAGCGCCTGAAAGGCACGCTTTCCGATGCCGCACCGATCCTGTGGCAGTACGGCGCACTTGCGCGCCTCGAAAAGGGCGAGCCGATCGATAAGCTCCTGTTCAACGGCTACTCCACCATCTCCCTCGGATACGCTGGTCTTTACGAGTGCGTCAAGTATATGACAGGAAAATCCCACACCGATCCCGAGGCGACCCCGTTCGCGCTCGAAGTGATGGATGCGATGAACGCCGCCTGCAAGAAGTGGAAGCAGATGCACAACATCGACTTCTCCCTCTACGGCACGCCGCTCGAATCCACGACCTACAAATTCGCAAAGTGCCTGCAAAAGCGCTTTGGCATCGTCCCTGGCATCAACGACAAGGGCTATATCACAAATTCCTACCACGTCCATGTCACCGAGCCGATCGACGCATTCTCCAAGCTCTCGTTCGAGGCGCAGTTCCAGCACCTCTCCCCTGGTGGCGCGATCAGCTATGTCGAAGTGCCGAATATGCAGCAGAATATCGACGCGGTGCTCGAGGTGATGCAGTTCATCTATGACAACATCATCTATGCAGAGCTCAACACCAAATCGGACTACTGTCAGGAATGCGGCTACGATGGCGAGATCGAGATCCGCGAGGATACCGACGGCAAGCTCATCTGGGTCTGCCCCCAGTGTGGCAACACCGACCAGACCAAGATGAACGTCGCAAGACGCACCTGCGGCTACATCGGCACACAATACTGGAATCAGGGAAGAACGCAGGAGATCAAAGACCGCGTCTTGCACCTGTGATCGCATTTCCTTTCTAAATAATATGAACTGCTGCAAGGCATTCTCTTGCAGCAGTTTTTTATATTCATTTCTTCCGCATATGTCCAAGGGCATACCACCCGAGAAGGCTCATCACGAGAAGGATGGCACTCAAAATCAGACTTTGTGCCGTGCTCCCCTCTGTACGGGTGATAAATATCTGTGTAGGACCATCTGCCCCACCGATCACGCCAACGCTCTGGTTCTGCGCAAGCATATATGCGACGCTAAGCAAACCAATGCCACCCCTGCAAAGAAACGACAGCGCCGAGAGCACACTCAGCGCAAAGCATCCCCAGCGCCATGGACTTTTTCTATATGCAAATTCTTGCATCTGCGCGTTGAGCTCCGCGGCGACCTGCGCGGGCGTGCCGAGTTCTGCATAGATCTCCTCATCCGTCTTGCCCGCTTCTTTTCTGCTTGCGATCGCGCTCTCAAAATCTGCCATAACGCGCTTTTTCACATCTTTTGGTAGATTCAGCCTGCGAGATACCGATTTTTTATATTTTTCCATTTTCTTTTCTGCACGGATCATCATTCAGACACCTCTTTCTGGTAAAAACTGTTGACTGTTTCTGAAAATGTTGCCCACATTTGCCATCGGCGCTGGCGTTCGAGCTGTCCTTTTTCTGTTGCGGCATACATTTTCTTTGGTGCTACGCGTCCCTCGCCCTGCGACCAGCTCGACTGGATCAATCCATCATCCTCCAGTCGGTAGAGAATGGGATAGAGCGTGCCCTCTTTGAGCGCAAAGATGCCATTTGAGCGTGCCTTTAAGCTTGTGAGCAATTCATAGCCGTATGTACTGCCGTTGCAGACCGTTTCGAGCACAAGCAGTTCAAGAACGCCCTTTTTCAGTTGCTGTAAAAAGCGATCATCCATTTTATTCGCCTCGTTTTCGCAATGTATTTAGCTATGCTAAATACATTGTATCAGCGAAGCCCAGATTTGTCAAGCCGTTCCGCACATTTTCTGTCGAACGCCTGTCCAAGATTTTTGTTCTCTTCCCTACGCGTGTGCATAGGATGTTCCATACATCTGTAATTTGAGGTGGTACAATGGAACATACCAAAAACCAGATCCTTTTGCGCGGGACGCTGCTTGCGCTCCCGCAGTTCTCGCACGAAAACCACGGCAAGCGTTTTTTTCGCTTCACGTTGGAAGTGCCCCGTCTATCTGGAACAGCGGATCTTCTGCCCATCGTCGCTGAAGAACAGCTTCTGAACACGATCGATCTGAGCGGGGGCGAGATGCTTACCGTCAGCGGTTCTGTCCGCTCGCACAACCTGCGCGTAGATGGGGCACGACGGCTTCTCATCTTTGTATTTGCGGCAAGCATCATCGCCGAGGACGGCGAGCCGCTCAACGAAGCCATCGTCGAGGGACAGCTCTGCCGTGAGCCCGTCTACCGCCGAACCCCGCTTGGTCGCGAGATCTGCGATGTGATGCTTGCCATCCCCCGCGCATTTCGGCGCGCAGACTATCTCCCATGCATCCTATGGGGGCGGACTGCGGTGGAAGCTTCCCAACGTCGCACGCGCGAGTGCATCTGCATCTACGGTCGCTTGCAAAGCAGGATCTACACAAAAGTGACCGCCGATGGGGCGCAGGAGCGCACCGCATACGAAATCTCTGCACTAAGCGCAGATTTCCCCGAATACGAGATGGAGGATCAAGCATAGCACACATCCGACAGCGGTTGGCAGTACGAATGCCGCCGCTGTCTTTGTTTTGCTGCCTGTTTCGCGATAGACCGTCATCAATGTCGTCGCGCACGGGAAGTGGAAGAGGGTAAACACCATCGTGCACACCGCCATCTGCCACGTCCACCCCGCCGCAAGGAGCGCACTTGATGCATCCGTCGCGATGTGTTGCAAGCTATCTGCGCCCGTGATCGCCATTAAGATCACGGGAATGAGCAATTCATTGGCCGGAAGCGAAAAAAGAAATCCAAGCAATATCGCGCCATTCATCCCGAGCATCCCGCCGAGCGGGTCGAGAAAGCGGCACGTAGCCGCAAGGATCGGCGAATGCGCCATCAGCCAAAGGAGCACGCCTGCGGGCGCAGCGACCTTGAGCGCACGCACAGAAATATGGAGCGTGCGGTCGATGAGCGAGCGCGCGATGATCTGAAGCACGCGTGGACGGCGAAATGGTGGCATCTCCATAAGAAATACGCTCTCCTCATGGCGAAGCACCGTCCTGCTCAGCACGCCCGAACTGACCATCGCCCCACTCACCCCAAGCACGACACACCCCGCCACTGCAAGCGCCGCCCCAGAGGATGGAAAGAACACACTTGCCAGCACGATCAGCGTCGGGAAGCGTCCGTTGCACGGAACCATCGCATTCGTCAAGATCGCAAGTGCCCGCTCACGTGGCGAATCGATGATGCGGCATCCCATCACCCCCACAGCGTTGCATCCGAGCCCCATGCACAGCGTGAGTGCCTGTTTTCCGCACCCGCCACAGCGGCACATAGGGCGGTCGAGCAAAAATGCCATCCGTGGCAGATAGCCAACATCTTCCAGTATGGTAAAAAGCGGGAAAAAGATCGCCATAGGCGGGAGCATCACCGCGATGACGCGTGCACACGTTGCATACACGCCGTCGAGCAGGATGCTCGGCAAGATCGGCGCAAGCAGCGCATATCCCCACGCAAAAAGGCGTTCAAGCACTTGCGACGGGGCATTCGCGCCCCACACGGTGAGCCAAATGATCAGAAGTAGCAGCATCAGCGCAATGGGCACGCCGTAACGGCGGCTCACGAGCAGATGATCGAGCACATTTCGCCAGTTTTCCTCCTGCACCTGCGCGCGCACGCAATGCGCAACGATCGTCTGCGCCGCCGCAATGGGATCATTCCATGCATCATGCGTCTTCGCTTCCTGATCACACACGCGTTTGATCGCCGCAAGCAATTCGGTAAGGCCGCGCTTTCGCCCCGCGCTCGTCGCCACAACAGGCACGCCGAGCGATGCTTCCAGTTTTGCACAGTCGATGGCGATCCCACGATTTTCTGCCTCGTCCATCAAATTCAAGCAAACGACGGTACGCTTCGCGCAACCGATGACCTGTAGCGCAAGGATCAGCGAACGCTCTAGCGCACTAGCATCGCACACGACCACGGTGCATTCCGCACTCCCCTGCCGAAGAAATTCTGCCGCGATGCGCTCATCGGCGCTTTTCCCCGTGAGCGAATAGATGCCAGGAAGATCCGTCAGCGAAAAGCAGACCCCTTGGCGCACGCAATTCCCCTGCGCCGTGCCGACGGTTTTTCCAGACCAGTTTCCAGTATGCTGGTGCATTCCCGTGAGTGCATTGAAAAGTGTGCTTTTCCCGACGTTCGGATTTCCTGCAAGCGCGACTGTTATCTTCCGTTCCCACGCGCGCCGCATCAAAGCGCCACCCAAATGCCTGCAAGGTCGCGCGTGCGTAGCGCAAATACGCTTCCGCGAAGCGCGATCGCGGTCACATCCGCGCGTGGACTGCGGTAGCGACAAGAAACGGACGTTCCCGCGACCAATCCTAAATCAGCAAGCCTTGCACGGAGCGCGGACGGGGTATCGACCCGAACGACCGTTACCGTCTGCCCCTCGCGCACGCGATTGAGTGTCGTATGCATAGCCATCCCTCCGAAAAAGTCGTTACTTCATTGTAAGCGCGCAAGTGGCATTTGGTGCAAAAATGCTTTTCATTTCGGACGGAATATGCTATAATATGCAAAAGAAAGCAAAATGGAGGAGCTACTATGCAGGAAAAGGTTCGCGCGATCCTCGACATTCTCAAAGCGCGCTATCCCGAAGCGCCATGCGCACTACACTACGAAAAAGATTATGAGCTGATGATCGCGGTGCGCCTGTCCGCGCAATGCACCGATGCACGCGTGAATCTCGTCACGCCTGCACTTTTCGCCGCATATCCCACACTGGAAGCAATGGCGGGCGCAGACATTGCCGATGTCGAAAACTACGTCCGCTCCTGCGGCTTTTACAAGCACAAAGCGCGCGATATCGTGCTTGGATGCCAGATGCTTCTAAGCGAATATGGTGGAAAAGTCCCCGATACGATGGCGGCGCTTCTGCGCATTCCCGGTGTTGGACGAAAAACGGCGAATCTCCTGCTCGGCGATCTGTACGGCGCGGCTGGCAGCGTCGTGTGCGATACGCATTGCATCCGCATCTGCGGTCGCCTTGGGCTTTCGACGGGCAAAGACCCTGAAAAAGTCGAAACGCAACTGCGCGCCATCCTACCGCCCGAGGAAAGCTCTGATTTCTGCCACCGAATCGTTCTCTTTGGTCGCGACTGCTGTACTGCACGCGCGCCAAAATGTGGCGAATGTCCGCTTCGGATGCTGTGCAAAGAATTTCAGCCATAAAGGAAAAGCACCCCCCTTGTCCGCATAGGCTATGGACAAGGGGGGATCATTTTGCGCCGTCGCATACCGATTTTTTACAGCGCACTGCTTTTGACACTTGTGAATCTGATTCTGCGCTTCATTGGCACGTCTTTTCAGGTCTATCTTTCCGCGCGCATCGGTGCTGCTGGCATCGGACTTTTACAGCTTGTGATGAGCGTGGGCAGTCTTGGCATGGTCGCGGGAATGGCGGGCATCCGCACCGCCACCATGTATTTGACCGCGGAGGAGCTTGGACGCGGTCAGCCGCAAAACGTTGCCCACGTGCTCTCAGGCTGTCTGAATTACAGCATCCTTTTCAGCGGAAGCATCGCACTCATTCTCTATTTCTCCGCACCCACGCTCGCGCAAATCTGGATCGGCGACAGCTGCACCGTTCCTGCGCTACGTCTGCTTGCGGCATTTCTTCCCGCCACCTGCCTTTGCGGTGTGATCACAGGATATTTCACCGCCGCGAATCGCATCGGCACGCTTGCCGCCGTCGAAGTCGCTGAGCAGTTTTTCTCGATGGGCGTTACGATCTCTTTGCTCCACTTCTGGGCTGGAAGCGATGCCGCGCGTGCCTGCCAAGCCGTCGTGCTCGGAAGCTCACTCGGCGGATGCTTCACGCTTTGCGCCCTCACGCTCCTGCGCCAGCGCGAACACGCACCCATCGGGCAAGCATTCCCCATTGGCAGACGCATTGCAAGTGCCGCGCTTCCGCTTGCCCTCGCGGATGTGCTCCGCTCAGGGATCAGCACCGTAGAAAATCTTCTGGTTCCTAAGCGTCTTGCGCTCCACGCAGGAACGAACGACCCGCTTGCGGCATTCGGTGTCGTGAGCGGGATGGTATTTCCCGTTTTGATGTTCCCCTCCTGCATTTTGTACGCCCTTGCAGAGCTACTGATCCCCGAACTTGCGCGCTGTAATGCCGCAGGAAGCAAGGGGCGCGTGCAATATCTCGTGCGGCGCAGTCTGAAAGTTGCGCTTCTTTACGGTGTCACATTCGGCGGGCTTTTGTATCTACTTGCCCAGCCCCTTTGTGAAAAACTGTACAAGAACGTCGAGGCGGGCGCTTTTCTCAAACTCTATGCGCCCCTCATTCCGATGCTTTACTGCGACGCGATCACCGATGCGATCACCAAAGGGCTCGGTCAGCAGCGCGTTTGCGTGCGCTACAACATCATCACAAATACGCTTGATGTCGTTTTCTTATTCCTTTTGCTTCCAAAATACGGCATGATGGGCTATTTCGTCAGTTTTTTCGTGACGCATTTGCTGAATTTTATTCTAAGCCTGCGGCGACTTCTGAAAATCACGCATGAGCACATCGCGCCGCACATCCCGATCCGTGCACTTTGTGCCACTGTGTGCGCGGTCTGGTGTGTGTCGCACCTGTCTGTCACCGCGTGGCAAGCCGTCACCTACCCCATCGTGCTCACCTGTGTGCTATATCTGCTCGGTTTTTTGGGGCACGAAGATCTTCTCTGGCTTCGCGGACTTCTCATTCGGAGCAAGGAACAAAAAACGTAGCGTATCCATGCGGATACGCTACATTATCATTTTGCAAAATGCATATAGGTATTATCGAATCAAAGATTCTTCAGGATCTCCAGCAAGAAGTTCCACGTCCGCTCCGTCGATTCGATCTCGAGTTTCTCGCGGCTGGTGTGAATATCGTGCATCTGCGGACCGATGGAAACGGCATCGAGCCCGGGGAGCTTTTCGCCGAGCAGACCACACTCGAGACCTGCATGGATCGCAAGCACCTGCGGCTCTTCGCCATACATCTGCGTATAAATGCGCACCATGGTATCGCGCAGGGGGGAATCCTTCTTATACTCCCACGCGGGGTACTCACCCATCTGGCTGTACGCGCCGCCATGGAACTCGACGAGCTCTTTAAGTTTATCCAGCAGCGCCTGCTTTTCGTGATTGACCGAGCTACGCACGGAGAATGTTGCACTAAAATGCGTGCCAAGCTTCGCAATGCCCATATTCAGGCTCGTCTGCACAAGTCCTGGCATATCTTCACTCATTGCCTGCACGCCGTTGGGTGTCGCGCAGAGGAGCGCGATCACCTTTGCCGTCGATTCAGTAGACAGGCTGTTACCGCCGAGCGCATCCACATCGAACGCCTGAACGGTTGCTTCGGGCTCATCATAGTTCGCACGGATCTCGTCCTGTAGCGTCTGGGCAATGGTGTTGATGCGCTCAAGGTTGATGCCCATCGCCACCAGCGTTGCCTGACAGGAACGGGGGATGGCATTGTCCTTTGCACCGCCCGAAAGGCTCGTAAGGCAAAGGGGCATGAGTGCCTGAATGCGCGAAAGGAATTCGCCCATCACCTTGTTGGCATTTGCGCGGTTTTTGTGGATCTCAGCGCCCGAATGACCGCCCTGCAAGCCATCTACCACCAGACGGATGCACGGACCGTAAACGGCACGGCGATCCACAGGAAGCGTCATCGTTGCGGTACAGCCGCCTACGCAGGCGATGGTAAAAATGCCCTCGTCCTCGCTGTCGAGGTTGATGAGTGTGCGACCACGGAGCATGGACAGATCGATGGAATTTGCGCCAAGCAAGCCGATCTCCTCATCCACAGTGATCACGACTTCCAGCGGAGGATGCGGGATGGTCGGGTCGTCCAAAATTGCAAGTGCATATGCAACAGCGATGCCATCATCGCCACCAAGGGTCGTTCCCTTTGCATAAACCGAAGTGCCATCGTGGGTCACATCCAGTCCCTCGGTCGCCAAATCGATGGTGCAAGACGCATCCTTTTCACAGACCATGTCCATATGTCCCTGCAAGATCACAGGGGGATGCTCCTGCATTCCGCACGTACCATCGGCGAAAATGATCACATTGTTATCTGCATCCTGAATGTACTTGAGCCCGTGCTCACAAGCGAAGCTGACGAGATAATCGCTGATCGCTTTCGTATTGCGCGAACCATGCGGGATCGAGCAGATCTTTTCAAAATATCCAAAAACGGCTTCGGGCTTCAGCCCAGCAAGCTTGTTTGCTTCCATAGTAAATTCACTCCTTTTCAGTAGTCGGTGCTATTGTAGCACAAATACGCGGAAAAATCTACACAAAGAACACACAGAAAACCCCGCACCTTTTGGCAGAGGCTTTCAAAATCACAGCGTGATCCAGAAACGTTTCAGATCGACGTTGGCGCGGGGCTCATGCACCGTGGATTCGTAAACGCCACCGTTTGCAAGGATGGTCTTTTCACTACCGATATTATCGGTCACACAGCAAATGAGTACCTTCTCCATGCCAAGCGCACGGCAGATCGGAAGCGCCATTTTGAGCATCTGCTTGGCGTAGCCCTTGCGTCTTTCGCTCGGTCTGACCGAATAGCCGATGTTGCCAGAATATTTTTCGATCTGCGCATTGACGGTCGGTCTGATTTGAAGCATTCCAACAAGTGCCTTGTCCTGCGCGCGAATAAAATGGAGCTGGGTCGCGGGCGCAAGATCCGCAGGTGTCTTTTCTGGGCATTCCCGATCCAAGCAGACCTTGATATACGCTTCGGGGTCTTCGTATTTCCGCAAGACACCGCACCCATCCATCATATCTCCCGCGTCCAGAAATTCCTGTCGATAGGATGTGATCTCGCGGGCATATTCTTTGCTCGGTCTTACCAAAAGAAATTCTTCCATTTTCATTCATTCCTTTCCATTTTGTCATAAAACAAAGAAAAACAGGCGATATCCAACCAAAGTTGAAAATCGCCCGTTTTGTCCATTTTGTTTGGCTGATCGTCCGCGCACGGTTTCCAGAGTCATATCTGGTAGCGGGCGGCGAAAGCCACATTTTCAGCATCAGATCAGGCTGAGGATCAGCGTAAGAACGACCCATGCCAGCGCGATCCACTTGGTAGAAGAAGCCAGAATCGAATCAAGGTTGCCCTTCTTATTCTTGTTCATATAGGTCTCGGAAGCACCAGCGATCGCACCGGAAAGACCTGCCTCCTTGCCAGACTGCATCAGAACAACAACGATCAGCGCTGCGCTCAGAAGCATCTGCACAATGATCAGAAAAGTCTGCATTTGAATTAACCTCCCTCCGCTGTACGCATATCAGCCGCAACTTGTACGGCAGAATATCGAAATAATATACACCTGCATAATCAGCAAGTTTCATATACCTTTTAAGTATAACACACACACATTCAAATAGCAAGTAAATTCTGCATTTTTCATGACTACGTTTTTTCTGAGTTTTTTCTGATTGTTCTACTGCACCAGTGTTTCACGAGAACGCAAGTCTGCATATCGCAGTACAGCAGTAACAATGGAGCATATCCCGCTTGCACCCACTAGTACCAAAAATGATCCTCCTACAAGAAATCCCATGGAGGGATTTCGCAAATCCAGATACACGACAATCAATAGTGCCAAATTAAGCGCAATAGTCAAATTAGGAAGAAAGTTTCTCATCCATTTCATATCAATTTTTTCTCTCCTCCGTAGTGTAATAGCTGTCTTGAATCAGCAGAATATCACCTAACTTACGATTTGCGCCATTGCTCTGTTTGCTGTAAACATCACCATCAAAGAGCATAACTGCACTACCGCCACCATCCATGTTGTAGGCTCGCTGACAACCTAATGCCTCAAAAAGTTCCGCCAGCTCACTTAATGTCATGCCGTCCGAATAACCTTTCTGGCGTCCGTCCACAACCACAAAGCAATAGTGACCAGGCTCAAAGTAGCCCACTGCACTTCTTGGATTTCTCTGTAACACAGTACTGCTAGTCTTGAAGGTAGTGCAGGCTTTTCCCTCGTCGTCCAACAGCATCGGTCCAAAGTCCCAAACTTGAACCGCCCCCTGCTCTTTCAGCGCTTCAATGTCAAAACTACGGGATGCGTAGGTCTCCATAGTTCCATCCGCGAACAGTACACAGATGTTTCCACCATTGGAATTATCCAAATAGATTTGCCCATTGCGCATCATGAAACCGCTTTTTTGATAGGTCAAAAAATCGCCATCAATGGCTACGATAGCGTTGGACTCTGTCACCATCTGCTCCGCCTTTTGTGTACCAAAATAAATCATCTCATTGTTGGCAGTATAGGTCACAAAATTATCCAAACTTGCCACATAAATATCCGCCACATGGTAGACAATCTTGTGGTCATTGATAGTTTCGGAAACTGTTTGAATTTGAATGAACACCTCTGGACTAGAATAAGAATTCTCCGTCAGCATCACTTCATCTGTAAACTTATCCGCGAACCGAATCTGCCATGGTGTCCGATTATCCTCCGTGGTTTCTGGTACAGTCTCTGTAGGCTCTGGATTGGTCGTTTCTATGATCTGAGAAGCCGTCTCCGTCGGCTCTGGTAGTGTTTGCGACACAGTAGTTTCTGGTTCCTCCTGCATCACCCACTGAGAAATCGAGAACTGTCCTGCTCGTATTGCGGGAATCACATGATGGAAACTCGCAAAAATCAGCAGAATCCCCCCCACCAGTAGTATATCCAACAGCACAACCCAAACCAAAGGAAGTTGTTTTTTTGGAGTTGTTCTTGCATAGCGTCCTTTTCTGTGGTTACTCAAAAAATCATCTCCCAAGCAACGTTCCAAGTACCTTATTTCTGCACCCAGTTGCCCGAAGCAAGGCAGTTGAGGTAGCTTTCGATGAACGGATCAAGTGCGCCATCCATCACGGCATTGACATTGCTCGTCTCACAGCCCGTGCGGGTATCCTTAACGAGCGTATAGGGCATAAAGACATAGTTGCGGATCTGGCTGCCCCATTCGATCTTCTGCTGAACGCCCTTGATATCAGCAATATTGGCAAGATGCTCGCGCTCACGGATCTCGACGAGCTTGCTGCGCAGCATTCTCAAGCAGGTCTCCTTGTTCTGGAACTGGCTACGCTCGGTCTGGCAAGAAACAACGATGCCCGACTTGTGGATCAATCGCACGGCAGAGGACGTTTTATTGACCTTCTGTCCACCTGCGCCCGAGGAGCGGTAAACCTGCATTTCGTAATCTTCGGGCTTGATCTCAAAGTCCTCAGAATCATCCTCGATCTCAGGGATAACTTCGATCGCAGAGAAAGAGGTCTGGCGGCGGGCATTGGCATCAAACGGAGAAACGCGCACAAGGCGATGCACGCCGTTTTCCCCCTTGAGGAAGCCATAGGCATTTTCACCCTCGACCATGATGGATGCAGATTTCAGACCTGCCTCGTCGCCCTCCTGATAGTCGAGGATCTTATACTCGAAGCCGTGGCGTTCCGCCCAGCGGGTGTACATACGGTAAAGCATCTGGCACCAGTCCTGTGCCTCGGTGCCGCCCGCACCCGCCTGAAAACTCATCATGGCATTGTTCTTATCGTACTTGCCTGTAAGGAGCGTCTCGAGGCGGCACTCTTCCATCTCGGTCGAAAGGGTGTCAAATCCCTCTTTGAGCTCTTCGAGCATAGAATCGTCGTCCTCTTCCTCTGCCATTTCGCAAATCGTCATGAGGTCGTCCCATGTGGAGAGCATCTTCTCATAGCGCTCGATCTTCGTCTCGGTCTGGCGCGTCTTGACAACGATCTTCTGGCTCTTGTCAGGGTCATCCCAGAATCCTGGCGCTTCCTGCATAGCGTGCAGGCGCTCAAGCTCATTTTTCAGCCCTGTCAGGTTCAGCGACTCGCCAAGACCATCCAGCGCCTCACGGCAGTCATTCAGTTTCTGCTTGTATACATCAAATTCAATATTCATAAACAAAATCTCTTTTCGTCCAAATTGCATACTTTCTTGAATTATATCCGAAAATCGCGCATCTGTAAAGGGGTAAAATAAAAATTTCCCGCATTTTCGCCCATTTTTCTTCATAGCTTTTCCACAGCTTCTCTAGCGATGTCCTATACATAAAAAAACCGAGCATTTCTGCTCGGTCTGGCTCAGCGCTCACTTTCGCGTGCCGCGTCCTCATCATAGATCAGATCCTCGATATCGTCACTCGGATCGTCGGAATAACGCATACTCACCGCCCCTTTCAAAAACTCTACCAGCCAGTATACGCCAAACCCGCTAAAAAATGTGCCGAATTTCTTGACAGCAAGAAATTTTTTGAGTACAATAGGGGCATCCGTTTCGTGCGCACACCGCGCGACCGCGGATCATCCCTATATGCCCTAGTAGCTCAGTTGTATAGAGCGTCCGCCTCCTAAGCGGCAGTTCGTTCAAATCCATTTCTGCATAATAA
>CAZVJJ010000043.1:0-13359 GCA_964627295.1 uncultured Oscillospiraceae bacterium
GTCGGTGGGGGTATACCCCCACCCTACGGTCTGGGACGGAAAATTGTGCGGAAAACGCGCATTTCTGTTGTCGCAACGTTGGCGATAGGGGTTGTATTTTCTGCCCGAATTCGGGTAGAAATGCGACTATAATTTAGGGAAATGTGCAAAAAGTGGCGTGTGGATGGGTGTAAGTCGAACTTTTATAAAAAGTTTGGAATTAATGCTATTTCGTTCGTTTTATATCGATAAAATAGGTTATGAAATTAGATTTTTCGCAAAATTTCGCATTTCTTTGTGGACAAATGCATTTTTATGCGCTATGATATAAAAAAGAAGCGGCGATCTCGCCGTGGATCTATGAAAGAGGTGAATTTCATGGCGTTTTCTTTTTTCGGTGGTGTTCATCCCAGCGAGAATAAGTTTTACGCACGCGCGATGGCGATCAAGCGCTTTCCTGAACCAGATATCCTTGTGATCCCCATGTCGCAGCACATCGGTGCGCCGTGCAAGCCGCTCGTGAAAAAGGGCGATGCAGTTAAAAAGGGTCAGAAGATCGGTGATAATGAAGGACTTTGCGTGCCTGTGCACGCATCCGTTTCGGGTAAGGTCAAATCGGTCGAGATGAAAGCCCACACTTCGGGCACGACGGTCATGAGCGTCGTGATTGAGAGCGACCATCTTGGCACGCTTTGCGAGGACATCCAGCCCCGCACCGCGGAGCAGGTGAACGCGCTTTCGGCACAGGAGCTCATTGCGATCATTCGCGAGGCGGGCATCGTCGGCATGGGCGGCGCGGCATTCCCCACGCACGTCAAGCTTGCAGGTGGCATTGGAAAGGTCGATACCGTGATCGTCAATGCAAGCGAATGTGAGCCGTACATCACATCCGACGACCGCCTTTGCCACGAAATGCCCGAAAAGATCATTGATGGCTTGCAGATCATCATGAAGATCCTTGGGCTCGACAAGGCATACATAGCCGTTGAGGACAATAAGCCCGAGGCAATCCGCACGCTCAAGGCAAACGTCGGCAGTTCGGGCATCTGCGTCCAGCCCCTGCCCGCAAAATATCCGCAGGGCGCAGAAAAGCAGCTCATTTACGCCATCACAGGCAGAGAAGTGCCCTCGGGCGGGCTGCCTGCGGCGGTCGGTTGCGCTGTTTTCAACGCCGCAACGTGCAAAGCGATCGCCGATGCTGTTTACGACGGTATGCCGCTGATCGAGCGCGTCGTGACCGTGTCGGGCGACATCCTCATGGAGCCGAAAAATCTCCTCGTCCCCGTTGGCACGAGCTTTAACGACCTCATTGAAGCCTGCGGTCACTCCGAAAATCCCTACAAGGTGCTCTCGGGCGGTCCGATGATGGGCGTGGCGCAGTACGATCTATCCGTGCCGACGGTCAAGGCGTGCAACGCCATCACCGTGCTCGGTCGCAAAAATCGCTACACCGTCGATCAGGCGGCGTGCATCCGCTGTGGCAAATGCGTGGATGTGTGCCCGATGGAGCTGATGCCCGTGCTCATGTTTAAGGCGCTCCAGACGAGCGACCCCGAGCAGATCAAGGCATCAAACATGATGGACTGCATCGAATGCGGTTGCTGCGCATACAACTGCCCCGCGTGCGTGCCGCTCGTGCTCGGCTTCCGCTCGGGCAAGCAGATCATCCGCAACGCGGCAGCCGCCGCGGCAAAACGGTAAGGAGGGGCGACCATGGCACAAATGAAATACTACTACGAGCTCACCATTTCCAGCTCGCCACACGTGCACAGCCCCGTCACCACGCAAGTGATCATGCGGGATGTGCTGATCGCGCTCCTGCCCGCGCTGATCGGCTCGGTGTACTTCTTCGGTCTGCGCGCGCTGACCGTGACGCTTTTGAGCGTTTCCTCGTGCGTGTTCTTCGAGTGGCTCTGGGGCAAGCTCATGAAGCGCCCCTCGAAAGTCTATGACCTCTCCGCCTGCGTTACGGGCGTTCTGCTCGCATTTGTCTGCCCTGTCACGGTCGAATACTGGATGGTCGTGATCGGCGCGGCATTTGCCATCATTCTTGTGAAAATGCTCTTTGGTGGCATCGGATGCAACATCGTCAACCCCGCCCTTGCAGGCCGCGCGTTCATGATGAGCTGGCCCGTTGCCATGTCCACATGGATCAAGGTCGGTTTCGAGAACGCCGCTCCCCTGCTTGGTGATGCGGACATCGTCACCGCGGCAACGCCGCTTGCTTCCATGCACCAGACGCAGAGCATCGACCTCGGCGCGGGCAGCCTGATGGATATGTTCCTCGGCAATGTCGGCGGGTGTATCGGCGAAACGAGCGCGGCGCTCCTGCTGGTCGGCTTTATCTATCTGCTCGTGCGCAAGGTCATCACCGCGCGCATCCCGTTCGCGTACCTCGGCACCGTCGCGGTGCTCACATTCCTGTTCCCGCGTGGCAATGAGCGCCTCGTCTGGATGGCGGCGAACCTCTTCAGCGGTGGTCTGATGCTCGGCGCGATCTTCATGGCGACGGACTACGTCACCTCTCCCCTGACGCACATGGGGCAGATCCTCTATGGCATCGGTTGCGGTGTGCTCACGGTGCTCATCCGCTATTTCGGCGGCTATAACGAGGGCGTTTCGTATGCGATCCTCGTGATGAACTGCTGTATCGTTCTGTTCGACCGCGTCGGCAGACCCACAAAATTCGGTGCTCCGAAGAAGGAGGCTGTGAAAAAATGAGATCTCAAAATGCGGGTGGCTCGACCGTGCTGTATGTTCTGCGCATCACGGCGATCCTTTTCGTGATCGCGGCGATCGTTGCCGCAGCGCTTGCGGGCGTGAACCAGATCACGAAGCCCATCATCGAGCAAAAAAATGCAGAAAAGACGCTCGCGGCGATCAGCGCCGTGCTCACTGGCGGTGGCGAAAGCATCCCATTTTCGGACGAAACTGGCACAGTTAAAGCAGTTTACAAGGGTGAAAACGGCTATGCCGTTCAGGTCGCCCCGCAGGGCTTCAATGGTACGATCGATCTGATGGTCGGCATCGACCTGCACGGCGCAGTCACGCGCATATCTGTCATCAGTCAGTCGGAAACGGCGGGTCTCGGCGCAGTGTGCGCCGCCGAGACAAGCGCGGGCGAAGCATTCCGCGCGCAGTTTGCGGGCGCGAGCGGTAGCGTCGCCGTGACGAAGGACGGTGGCGAGATCGATGCCATCACAGGCGCAACGATCACCTCCCGCGCAGTCACGAATGGTGTCAATGTCGCGCTCGAATGCGTCCATAAGCTGATGTTCGTCACGCAACCGCTAGAATAAGGAGGGGACACGATGGATCTAAAAAAACAGTTCCGCGAGGGACTTTTGACCAAGAACCCTGTTACGGTACAGCTTCTGGGTATGTGCTCGACGCTTGCGATCACGACGAGCCTGTTTAACGGCATCGGCATGGGACTTGCCGTGACGGTCATCCTCATCTGCTCAAATGTCCTCATTTCCGCCCTGCGCAAGGTCATCCCCAACCAGATCCGCATCGCGGCATACATCACGATCATTGCAGGCTTCGTGACGATCGTTGACCTATTCCTGCAAGCGTACCTTTCCGAGCTTGCCGACAGCCTCGGCGTGTTCATCCCGCTGATCGTCGTCAACTGCATCGTGCTTGGACGTGCAGAAGCATTCGCGTCGAAAAACGGCGTGCTCGCCTCGGCGGTGGACGGGCTTTGTCAGGGCATCGGCTATACGACGGCGCTCGTCATCACCTGCATCATCCGCGAACTGCTCGGCTCGGGCACATTCGGCGGTGGACTTCTCAATGGGGGCGAGGGCATCCGCATCATTCCCGCGGAATATCCTGCCATGCAGATGGTCATGCCCGTCGGTGGCTTCCTCGTGCTCGGATGCGTGATCGCCATGTGGCAAGCGCTGATGTCGCACATTGAAAAGCGAAACAAGAAAAAGGAGGCGGCGAAATAATGGAAATCGTTGGCATTCTCGTTGCCGCTCTTTTGAGCCAGAATTTCATCCTCGTGAAATTCTATGGCATTTGCCCGTTTATGGGCGTGTCGAAAAAGATCGATACCGCGCTCGGTATGGGACTAGCCGTCACATTCGTTATGGCGCTGGCATCGGCATCGTGCTGGCTCGTCAATACATATCTGCTCATTCCGTTGGAGCTCGAATATATGCAGACGGTCGCGTTCATTCTCGTGATCGCGTCGATCGTGCAGGTCGTCGAGATGTTCCTGAAAAAATCTGTGCCCGCGCTGTATAAGGCGCTCGGCGTGTTCCTGCCGCTGATCACCACCAACTGCGCCGTGCTCGGCGTGGTGCTTGTGAATGTGCAGGAGGGCTATGATTTCCTGCTGAGCGTGATCAACGGCGCGGCGGGTGGTCTCGGTTTTACGCTTGCGATCGTGATCTTCGCATCTCTGCGCGAGCGCGTGGACAAATCCGACTGCCCTGCGGCATTTAAGGGCTTCCCCATCACGCTCATCGCGGCAGGCCTGCTCGCGCTTGCATTCATGGGCTTCTCGGGTCTGAGCATATAAGGAGAGAAACGATGGATATTTTGATTGCGATTGGCATTCTCGGCGGATTGGCGCTGGTTTTCGGACTGGTGCTGGCATCCGCATCGAAAGTATTTTATGTGGAGAGCGATCCGCGCCTTGAACAGCTCGGCGAGTGCCTGCCCGGTGCAAACTGCGGTGGATGCGGCTATGCGGGCTGTGCAGGCTACGCTGAGGCCGTGCTCAAGGGCGAAGCGCCCATCGGAAAATGCGCCTCTGGCGGCAACGAAGCGGCGCAGGGCATGGCGGCGATCATGGGCATCAAAGCAGAAGCCGTCACCCGCAAGGTCGCGCTCGTGCGCTGCTCGGGCGAAAAAACCTATGATAAGGACGGCAACCTCACCCACGGCGCAAAGATCAAGGCAAATTACGAAGGCTTCCACGACTGCCTTGCGGCATCCAAGGTCGGCGGCAACGGTCCACTGAGCTGTAAATTTGGATGTCTGGGCTATGGCTCGTGCGTCAAGGCGTGCAAATACGGCGCGATGAAAATCGTCAACGGCGTTGCGCAGGTCGATGAAGACCTGTGCGTGGGCTGCATGGCGTGCGCCGCCGCTTGCCCGCGCGATCTGATCGTGCCTGTCGAACCGGGGCGCAATGTCGTCATCGCGTGCAACTCCATGGCAAAGGGTGCTGTCACCACCCGCGGGTGCACCGTCGGCTGTATCGGCTGTGGCCTGTGCAAGAAGATCTGCCCCAAGGGCGCGATCACCGTCACGAATAACCTCGCCGTGATCGACTATTCCCTCTGCGATAATTGCGGCCTGTGCGCAACCGTTTGCCCCAAAAAGCTCATCAAGGACTCCAACGTCGAAAATCTCCCCGATCCCGCCGTTGTCCACTCCATGAATAACCCCGACGCTTCATAAAAAACCATTGCCCCCGCTCCGTTTTCGCCAACGGTGCGGGGGCTTTTGTAATGCGCTTCAAGTGTAAACCGTTTCAAAGGAACGACACGCAAATACGTTCGTTTTTTGCGCGATTTTCCGATTTTGACTGTAGGGTGGGGGTATACCCCCACCGACACCGTTGTGACCATGGAAATGCGCGATTTTCAGCAAGTCTACCGACGACCACCAAAGGCTTCTCCTTGGGGAGAAGCTGTCACAAAAAATCTATTTGATTTTTTGTGACTGATGTGGGGAAACAACGTCGGATTTTAGGAAGCAGGCGCGTATTATGCGTTGGCGCGGGAGCGCCCTTGGCTCTCCCCATGGGAGAGCCAAGCAACTCTGTCATTGACAGAGGATTCAACAAACCGACCGTGCAAAAATCGATAGTGCGTCGGTGGGGGTATACCCCCACCCTACAGTCAAAAAACGTCAAATTGTGCGCAAAAACGAACATGATCGCGTATTGTGACTGCGGTAGGCGGACACCCGAGGACGGGTGTCCCTACGGATTCCGACTGCGTGTTATCAATGGATACAAAAATCCCGCAGGGAGGATATGCTCTCTGCGGGGTTTGTTTATTTACGGTTCTGCTCGAGCCAGATCATGAGCACGGCGATATCTGCGGGGCTCACTCCTGAGATGCGACCTGCTTGACCTAGGGAAATGGGACGGATGGCGGTGAGTTTTTCCTGTGCCTCGAGGCGCAGGCCTGCGATGGAAGCATAGTTGATATCGGGCGGAAGCAAACGCGCTTCTGCCTTTTTGAAATCCTCGACCTGCTTGCTCTGGCGGGCGAGATAGCCCTCGTATTTGAGCGCGATCTCGACTTCCTGCGTGACCGCCTCTGGCAGGGCGGGGCGCTCGGCATCAAACGGCACGATGTCCGCGTAGCTCACCTGCGGACGGCGGACAAGATCAGCAAGGCGCGCAGAATTTGCGACCTCTGCCGTCCCGCGCGCGCGGAGCATGGCATTGAGCGCCTCGGATGCGGGCACACCGCTTCCCTCCAGACGCTGTACTTCGCGGCGCACCGCGGCATATTTCTCCTCCACCGCACGCAGACGCTCGGGCGGGACGAGCCCGACGCGCGCGCCGATGGCGGTCAGCCGTTCGTCGGCGTTGTCCTGCCGATGCAGAAGACGGTATTCCGAGCGGCTCGTCATGATGCGGTATGGCTCTTGCGTGCCCTTGGTCACAAGATCGTCGATCAGCGTGCCGATGTAGCTTGTGTCGCGCGTGAGAATGAGCGGTTCACGCCCCAGAATTTTGAGCGCCGCATTGATGCCCGCAACGAGCCCCTGCGCGGCGGCTTCCTCATAGCCCGACGTGCCATTGAACTGTCCCGCGCCGTAAAGCCCAGAAATGGACTTGGTCTCGAGCGTTGGCAGGAGCGCCGTGGGGTCGATGCATTCGTACTCGATGGCATACGCGGGGCGCATCATCTCCGCGTGCTCCATGCCGCGGATCGTATGGAGCATGGCGATCTGCACATCCTCGGGCAGGCTCGAGGAGAAGCCCTGAATGTACATTTCCTCCGTATCAAGCCCGCATGGCTCGATAAAAAGCTGATGGCGGGACTTGTCCGCAAAGCGGACGATCTTCGTCTCGATGCTCGGGCAGTAGCGCGGGCCAACGCCCGAGATCGTGCCATCATACATCGGACTGCGGCTTAGATTCTCGCGAATGATGCGGTGCGTTTCCTCATTCGTATAGGTGAGGTAGCACACGGCGGCATTATTGGGCTTCTCTTGCGTGCGAAAAGAGAACGGTTCGATCTCTTCATCGCCCATCTGAAGCTCCATTTGCGAAAAATCGATGCTTCGGCGGTTGACGCGCGGGGGCGTGCCCGTTTTGAAACGACGAAGTGGCAACCCGAGCGCGCGCAGATCGTCGGCAAGTCCCTTGCTCGGGTGCATCCCGTCAGGGCCAGATTCGATCACGCTTGCGCCCGTGATGACGGTGCTATCGAGATATGTACCCGTCGCAAGGACGACGGCTTTGGCACGATAAATCGCGCCAAGCTGGGTCTCGACACCGCAGACTGCACCATTTTCGGTGCAGATGCGCACGATCTGCGCCTGCTTGAGCTGTAAATTCTCCTGCAATTCGAGCGTATGCTTCATCACGCTCTGATATTTGCGGCGGTCTGCCTGCGCGCGGAGCGAATGCACCGCAGGGCCTTTTCCGCGGTTGAGCATACGGTACTGGATGCACGCCTTGTCAGCGGCAACGCCCATCTCGCCACCGAGCGCATCGAGCTCACGCACGAGATGCCCCTTGCCCGTGCCACCGATGGCAGGGTTGCAGGGCATATTTCCGACCGCATCAAGATTGATGGTGAATAAAATTGTGCGGCAACCAAGCCGCGCCGCCGCAAGGGCGGCTTCAATGCCTGCGTGCCCCGCGCCGATCACGGCAACGTCGCAAGCACCTGCTTCATAATTCATAATGTGCCTCCAAACGGCAAGTTTCGGGGAGTAAATGCGAAAATTTTGGCAATACGCGTCAGCTTGCCCCCCTCATCAAATGAGGGGGGCAAGAAGCGCGGTGCATCACCGCAACTGCTTCTGTTTAGCCCCAGAGAGCGGAGAGCATGGGGACGACCTGCTTTTTTCGGCTCATGACGCGCGGGAGGAAGACCGTGTTGCCCTTGGGGTGGCAGGAAAATGCCTGACTGACCGTCTCGTCGTCGCCGAGATAAATGATCTGCGTGCCCTCAAGGAGAACATCGGTGAGCATGAGGATCATCATGGAGAAGCCCTCTTTTTTCGCGGTCTTTCGCATCAGGGCAAGGAATTCGTCCTTGCGCTCGAGCATCGCGGGGCTGTCCACGCACGTGATCTGCGCAACGGCGAGGTCGTGGCCTGCGATATGGAACTCCTTGTAGTCCGTAAACAGCAGTTCCTCAGCGGTCTTACCGCCGTTAGACGCAGAGAATATCTTTTTGCCAAGATCATCGAGCGAAACGCTTGCAATGCGCGCCATGCGCTCAGCGGTGCGGCGGTCGCGCTCGGTGCAGGTGGGCGATTTGAACATGACCGTGTCCGAAAGGATCGCCGCCGCCATCATGCCCGCCATTTTTGCCGAGGGCATCAGGCCACGATCCTGAAACATACTGGCGATGATGGTATTGGTCGAGCCAACGGGCTCGTTGCGGACATAGATGGGGTTCGAGGTCTGGATATCCGCAAGGCGGTGATGGTCGATGATCTCAAGGATCTCCGCCTCTTCCAGTCCTGGGACGGACTGCGCCGCTTCGTTGTGATCGACGAGGACGACGCGCTTGCGCCGCGGGCGGAGCAGATGGTAGCGCGTGAGCACGCCAACGACTTTTTCATTCTCATCAAGGATGGGATAGCACGGATCGCGGTGCTTGAGCACCTGCTCGCGCACATCGTCCACGCGGTCTTCCAGATGGAAGCAACTAAGATCTTTCGTGCGACAGATGCGGCTGATTGGCGCGGACTGGAAAATGAGCCGCGCGGCGCGGTAGGCTTCCCACGGGGTCGAGATGATGCAGGTCGTCGTGGGCATGGAGCGGAGCGAATCGGGAAGCTCCGCCTGACACAGCACCAGCGCGCTGACGTTCATCTCGAGCGCGCGACGGATCATATCGGGCTGATCGCCGCAGAGGACGATCGTCTCGGGGCGGTTGAACAGAAGTTCCTCGCGGCTCTGTGGCAGGGCAATGAAGAGCTCACCACCGATGGTGTCCGTCGTTTCGCCCGCGTCATTGAGCAGTTTTCCCTCCAGCACGGACAGAACGTTGAAAAGCGGCACTTTTTCGAGCGAGCCACCGCCCACAAGCGCCATATTGTAATTTGCGACATCTTCGCGCGAAAGCATACCAAAAAGCGTGCCATCTTCATTCGCAACAGGCACGGCGGCAGAACCGCCCAGCTTTTGCAGTTCTGACCATGCGCGGCCGACGGTGACAGCCCCGCTCAAAATCGGCGGGCGGTCAAAATCGAGGTCCTTGACCTGCGTGTACATACTTCTGAGCAGTTTCGGTGGTTCAAAGCCGAAATGGTCGAGCACGATCTGCGTCTCATCGGAGACGTGACCGAGGCAAGCTGCTTCATATTCGCGGTCGCCGAGGGCATTGCGCAGGGCGGCATATGCCATCGCGGCGACGACGGAATCGGTATCGGGGTTTCTGTGTCCAGTTACATAGATCGGATCCATGGTCGATTCCTTTCCTCCATTTTCATGTCGTGATCTCGCCAGAGAGACTTTCTGCAAACAGTTCCTTGATGCGATCGGGGGACATTCCCTGACCGATCGCCCACATGAGCTTGGTCATGGCGGCTTCGCTCGTCATATCGCGCCCTTGGATCACGCCAAGCTCGAGCAGGCGGTTGCCCACCTGATACACGCGAAGGTCGGAGCTATCGTACAGGCATTGCGTCGTGACGACGACGCTGATCCCGCGCTCCACCGCGCGGTGGATGCCACTTAACCCCTTATGGAGCACATTCACGCCACCCAAACCAAATGCTTCGATCACGATGCCTCGATAGCCCATGCCTGCGAGCATATCGAAAATCGCGGGGTCAAGACCAGGGGTAAGTTTGAGCAAAAACACATCCTTGCTGATCTCGGTGCGCAGCGCGGCAGACCCACGGCGCACAGGGAGCACCTCGCCATCGAGCACGAGCCCCAGATTGCTCACCAGTCCCGCATAGCGCGCATTCACGCTCTCAAATGCGGAAAAACCCGATGCGCGCACCTTGACCGCGCGGCAACCGAGCATCACCTTGCGGTCGAATGCAAGGAAAACGCCCGATGCGCCCGATGCCGCCATGGCAAACGCCGTGCGCAGATTGTCTGGACCATCCGAGAGCATATCGCTCAGCGGAAGCTGTGAGCCCGTGAATACGACAGGAAGGTCGATATTCGGCAGCATATACGTGACCGCCGAGGCGGTGTATGCCATCGTGTCCGTTCCGTGGGAGACGACGATGCCATCAAATCCCGCGCGAAGCGCAAAAATATCCCGCGCGATCGTCTGCCATTCCTCGGGACGGATGTTCGACGAATCAAGGCACATCACATCCCGCACCGTGATCTCGTAATAGGTACGAAGCTGTTCCAGCTCGCGCTCCATCACATCGCTGTGATGCGGCTCAAGTCCCTCTCCCCCAGGAACGCACGCGATCGTGCCACCCGTGGTCATGAGCAGGATCTTCTTTTTTTCAGCCATGCACACTCCCCCATTTTTCTCTATTGCTTATATTATACCTGTATGCAAGCAAAATAGCAAGAAAAAACCGAAGCTTTTTCTCCGACTTCACAACGCCGCACCCGCCTGTTATACTGTAGGGTGTTCCTACAACGGGATTGGACATAGCGGAGCGTATTTCACGAAAAAAGCGTGCTGGTTTTCACAGCACGCTTTTGATTTATACCCCGACGGGGTCTTTTTCTTTTTGGTTGACGAGGTGCATCTGCTCCTCGAATGCCTTGCCTTTGAACTCTGTGCCGTTTTTGCCTGCGGGGCGGTAGGTCGGCACGATGCTTGCGACAAGCTCGCGGATGATATCCTCGCGACCGTCATACGACACATTCATCAGGGTCTGGAGTTGCGCGAGGAACGTATCTGTATCGAACGGGATGGGGCTTCCGATATGAATGAGGTGGTTCGGGGTCGTGCGCATGCCCTCTTCGTTCATAAGCTTTTCTTCGTAGAGCTTCTCGCCGGGGCGCAGACCTGTATAGACGACCTTGATATCCTCGTCAGGCTTCAGACCCGAAAGACGGATGAGGTTTCTGGCAAGGGTATCGATCTTCACAGGCTTGCCCATATCGAGCACAAAGATCTCGCCACCCTTGGCATACGTGCCCGCCTGAAGCACGAGGGATGCCGCCTCGGGGATGGTCATGAAATAGCGAATGATGTCGGGATGCGTGACGGTGACAGGACCGCCCTGCGCGATCTGCTTCTTGAAAATGGGGATGACCGAGCCGTTGCTGCCGAGGACATTGCCAAAGCGGACAGCGACGAATTCCGTCGTCGGTGTGCTGTGATCGCCCGTCATTCGGCGCATCGAGCCTGCTTCATCCTCCGTATGCACGTGCAGTGGGAGAAGATCCTCTGCGCGGCCGTCGTGCACTTTCTTATCGAACGACTGCACGATCATTTCGCAAAGGCGCTTGGATGCGCCCATGATATTCGTCGGATTGACCGCCTTATCGGTCGAAATGAGCACGAAGCGCTTGCATCCGTGGGTCATTGCCGCGTAGGCAGTCTTGTACGTACCGATGGCATTGTTCTTGATTGCCTCGCAGGGGCTGTCCTCCATGAGAGGCACGTGCTTATGTGCCGCCGCATGATAGACGACATCGGGGCGATAGGTAGCAAAGACCTGATTGATGCGTCGGCTGTCGCGGACAGAGCCGATCAGCACTTCGAGATCGAGGTTCGGGTGCTTCTCCCGAAGTTCAAGCTGAATGGAATAGGCATTGTTTTCGTAGATATCGAAAATAATGAGCTTTTTGGGCGAATGTTTCGCGATCTGACGGCAAAGCTCGCTACCGATCGAGCCTCCACCGCCCGTGACGAGGATGGTCTTGCCCTGCAAGAACGCATAGATTTCGTCCATATCGACGCGGATCGGCTCTCTTCCGAGCAGGTCTTCCACGGAAACGTCCTTCATCTGGCGCATGGTGACGGTATCGTTCACAAGCTGGAACATACCTGGGAGAACTTTGAGCTCGCAGCCTGTCTCCTTGCAGATATTCAGGATATCTCTGCGCTGATCAGCAGATGCCGAGGGAATGGCGAGGAAGATCTTCTCGATGCGGTACTTCTGGACATTCAGCAGGATGTCATCTCTTCCGCCGACGACGGGAACACCGTCGATATAGCGTCCCCATTTATTTGGGTTGTCGTCGATGATGCAACTGACCCAGTCGTTGAGCTCGCGCGCAGTGTGAAGATCGCGCAGGATCATCTGTCCCGCCGCACCACCGCCGATGAGCATCACGCGGCTTGCGGTATTCTTATTTCCCTCGCGTGCGCGTCTTTGGCGGTCGAGCTTGACGAATCGGTAGCCAAAACGCACGAGAAGAATGATGCCACATTGCAAAAATGCACCAATGAAATAATAGGTCATCGGCATACGGCGGATGAGCACCGTGATGCCCGCCGCGTGCGCAAGCGATACGATGATCGTCGCAACAGCGATGTGCTTGAGCTCCGTATAGCTTGCAAATTCCCAAACTGAGCTGTAAAGATGGCAAATCGCGTAAACAACAAGGCTCAAAATGATGTGGATCGGCAAAAATTTCAACCAAGCGGCGAAATATTCACTCGGGATCTGCGATACCTGACAGTCAAACCGCAACCAGAGCGCCGCAAAATAGGAGACACCCGCCGCGAAAATATCACACAGCACCATGAGCGTGGTGATGGCATACTTATTCTCCAAATGATGGGAATGTTTTTCTTCCATTACTTGAATCTCCATGTATCTTCTTTCGTATTTCTCGGTCTACACGCCCGCAAGAGCGCATAGAGCCCCATTTGACATGGATAGTATATCGCATTTACCTGCACAATGCAAGAGCGACTTTTGAGAAAAACAAAATTTTCGCCAAATTCCCGCAAGAAACTGTAAATTCTTGGCGAGATGATAACTTTTTGATTTTTATTTAGGCTATGGAAAGCCTATTTAAGAAACCTGAACTCGCCAACGTCGCGACGACGGAAATGTATGTATCCCATTGTAGGGACACCTGTCCTCAGCTGTCCGCGTAGCGAAGTCACGATACGCGATCAAGTTCATTTTGCGCACAATCTGACGTTTTTGACCGTAGGGTGGGGGTATACCCCCACCGACGCACTATCGATATCTGTGCGGTCGGTTTTTTGAATCATCTATCGATGCCTGAGAAAAGCCTTCTCCTTGGGGAGTGGTGCTCCGCGCAGCGAATCA
>CAZVJJ010000044.1:0-11989 GCA_964627295.1 uncultured Oscillospiraceae bacterium
AGACCCTGAAGGAAGCTATCTCCAAGGAAGACGCAGAGAAGCTGGTCGCCGAGCTCAAGGAAGCTGGCGCAGAGGCAGAGATCAAGTAATTTATCTCTCTCACATTTACAAAGAACAGCCGCCAGTAATGGCGGCTGTTTCCCTATCCCCGTCCCACAAGAAAGGACTATTTTATGGATCAAACTTTTTCCGAGCTGACCGATCAGCTCACATCCACCCTTAGTTGGGTCGCTTCATTGGAAAATCATATTCCCGCAGAGCTCGATCTTTCATCCGTACTTCGATTCATCCTGCTTTTTGCCGTCACATCCCTTGTTTTGGGATGCATTGGACGCTTCGTTTTTGGCAAACGTTCTGGACTAAATCACGCGCTCTCCTCCGCAATGGGCATTTTGTGCATCTATGCCGTCACCGTCGTGATCTACACATTTGAGGTACACGAGCTTTCTGGCTACCTCTCTCCCCTGCCCTTTGTTGCGTTTACAAACGAAAACCTCGTTCTGATGCCCTTTTCAGGCACAGAATTTACCGATATCTGCGCCGCAGTTTTGTCGATGGTCATCCTCGCATTCCTCGTAAACCTCATCGATACGTTCATCCCGAAAGGGAAAAGCGTGATCGGATGGTATCTTCTGCGATTTACGACAGTGCTTCTTTCCATGGTTGCACATTTTGTCATTACCAAGCTGATCGCAGCGTTCCTGCCGAATGTTCTTGTGACCTATGCACCCGTGATCCTGCTCGGCGTTCTCATCGCTTCTGTCATTCTGGGGCTTGTGAGCCTGTTCGTCGGTTTTCTCGTTTCGACCGTCAATCCTGTGCTCGGTGTGCTGACCACATTCTTCTTTCACAATGTCGTCGGCAAACAGCTCAGCAAATCCGTCCTGACGACGGCTGTTCTGACCGCTGTTTTCTACCTTCTCGATCACTTTGGGTATGGTGTGATCCTCATTTCTAGCGTGGCGCTTGCCGCATATATCCCGCTGATCCTCGTCCTGCTCGTTTTGTGGTACGTCATCGGGCATATTCTATAAAAACTAACGCTGTGCACATTTTCCGTGCACAGCGTTTCCTTATATTTCATACATTATGGTGCTTCGATGCGCTTCATCGCCCCATAAAACTTGCAATTTCACAGGCACATTGCTCGCAAATGTAATATTCGGGCGTTCATTCACCGATCCACGCGCATCACAGATGAGCGTCAATTCACCATCTGCGCCAAAGGGATATTTCGTGATGCCATGGCGCTCGGTCAGGCGGATGTCCCAAAGGATCGTCCCATTTGCCGCATCTGGCTTGATGCCAAATACATACTCAAACAGGACAGAAATCGAAAATAGACCAGACCAACCGACAAAATCGGGCTTTGCAGGACTTCCATGCGTCGGTTCTCCGCTTGCATCGAACCGCGGGGCATAATTCTCGTAAATCGTGTGATCTCGTTCAAAGACACGAACAACTGCGTCGAGCGCGTCTGTTGCGATCTCATGCGCGAGGGCATATTCCTCGTAACGGTCAAGTCCCTTGAGCACCATGTAATTCGTCGGTGCCCACACGCCACCGCGCCAGTAGCCGCCATCCGTCCTAAAATTCGGGTCAGATGCCGAAAGCGCTGGCACGCGAAACTCCGTTTTGAATTCCTGCGGATCACGCAAGTGTGCAACCAAGCGCTTTTCGCGCTCTTTAGGTGCACATTCAGCGATCAGCGCCCAGAACGCGCCAATATGTCGAACACCGTTATGCTTCCCATTTTTCCAGAGGTCATAGTAAAATCCCGTTCCCTCATCCCAGAGTTTTTGATTGATCGTCGCTTGAAGCTGATCGCGCTCCGCGGTCAATTCGCCGATTGCATCCGTTTCTCCGAGCACATTCGACATTGCGATAAGCACATTGCAGCTTAAAAGCTCCTGCATACACGTATCGACCCAGATCATATGCCCATGGCTGAATTCGGCAGAATACCCCGCCTGCTGACGTGGGATATTGTCCATCCCACATCCCCAGCCCGTCGAATAATACGTGCCATCGCGCCATGTATGGTTCTGTTTCATCCAGTTGTGATACGCAAGCAGAGGGGGGTAGACACGCGCAAGGCGGTCTTTATCCCCAAAATTCTGGTAATACTCCCATTCACACCACGGAAGTACCTCTGGTCCTGTGCCAGAGGGGTCGTACCGTGCAAAATGTGCACGTCCTGTATCTTCCTCGATCTCGCGGCAGATAAATCCGTCCCGATGCTGATGTGCATAGAAATTATCGAGCGTCCCCTGAAATTTGAAAATGCGATCAGCATATTTTCCGAACATCAGGATAAACGCCGAATCCCACATAAAAATGCAGTCATTGAATGCTGTATCGATGAACGGCGAAACGAATCCACTCCCCGCTTGCGGCGTGTGAATCTTGGAAAACGCAAGCTCCCACGTCCGCCAATAGCAATCGAGATAACTTTCATGCCGATCCCAGATTGGCTGAGGTAGTAGTGCTTTGATCTCAGAATACTTAGGAAGCGGAGCACGATTCGGCTCTTGCGTAAGGAACGTGTTTCTTGCAACATACACGGATCGCTCAGGAATGGTCATCTCACTGTTTTGGGTAAAAGATTCCATGGTAAACACGTTCCTTTCGGTATTTTAGAGTATTTTATTCCGCTTTTTCGACTGCTTCGATCGCGGTAGCAAGAGCATCGGTATTGACCGTTTCCATCATACCGTTGTCGTATGCCTCTGCGACCTTGGGATCGATGGGAAGGCGCGCAAGAATAGGAAGTTCAAACTCCTTTGCGACCTCGTCGAGATGGGACTTGCCAAAGACTTCTATCTTCTTGCCACAGTCAGGGCACTCGAGGTAGGAATAGTTCTCCACGAAGCCGAGGACAGGAATATGCATCATATTCGCCATCTTGACTGCCTTTGCAACGATCATGGAAACAAGATCCTGCGGGCTTGTGACGATCACGATGCCATCCACAGGCAGGCTCTGGAACACCGTCAGGGGCACGTCACCCGTTCCGGGAGGCATATCCACGAACATATAGTCAACATCTTCCCAAATCACATCCGTCCAGAACTGCTTGACCGCACCCGCAATCACAGGGCCACGCCAAACGACAGGGTCGGCAGGATTGTCGAGCAGCAGATTGATGGACATGACCTGAATGCCACCGCGGCTGAGTGCGGGATAAAGCCCGTCCTCATTTGCCCCCTGACACTCGTTCACGCCGAATGCAGTCGGTGCAGAAGGGCCTGTGATATCGGCATCGAGAACACCGACACGGTAGCCCTTGCGTGCCATAGATACGGCAAGCATAGAAGTGACAGTAGACTTACCAACACCGCCCTTGCCAGATACGACAGCGATCACTTTCTTAACGCTGGACTTGGGATTGAGCTGAGCGAGCAGGCTCTCCTTCTTGCGATCGCCGCAATCAGAGGACGAGCAGCTCGAGCAATTACCATTACAAGAACTCATTTGTATTTTTCGCTCCTTAAAATATTGTACTTTCCCTATTATATGCTGTTTTTCAGAATGTGTCAACCTTTGTTGCAGTTTTCGTCACGCCTGCGCCGCGTCCCACGCTTCCATCATTTCCAGAAGTTGCATCTCCGCGGCTTCTTTCTCTTCAAGCAGGCGAGTAAGTTCCTGATAGTCGGCAGAAGCCGCTTCGATCTTCTCATCAAATTCTGCGATCAAGGCTTCCTGCTTTTCGATCTCGCGCTCCAAGCGACGAACGAGCTTATCGGCATCCTTTGTGCCGCCTTTCGGCTTTTCTTTTTTAGGCTTCGGAGCAGTAACTGTGGGCACTTTCGCGACGGCTTCGTGCTCCAGAATAGAACGGTATTTCTGATACCCGCATGGGAAATCGCGAATCTGTCCATCTTCCAGAAGCCAAATGCGCTCAGCAAATTTCTCAATAAAATATCGGTCGTGCGAAACAAAGAGCAATGTGCCCTCAAACTCCTCGATCGCGGCTTCGACCCATTCACGCGAGGCGATATCGAGGTGGTTCGTCGGCTCGTCAAGGATCAAAAGATTGATCTTTTCGTCCATGAGCATACACAATCTCAGACGGCTCTGCTCACCGCCAGACAGCGTTCCAACTGTCTTGAATACATCTTCGCCTTGAAACATAAACTGCCCCAGTCGGTCGCGTGCGACCTGAGGCGTGCAGTTTTTTTCATAGAGCATCGTATCATACAGCGTGCGCTCTGGATGGTCAAAATGGATGATCTGTGGCAGGTATCCCCATTTGACCGTTGGACCAAACTGAAGCTTTCCGCCAAAATCTTCTTCCCCAAGCAAGCACTTAATGAATGTAGATTTGCCCGTGCCGTTGTCACCAAGGATGGCAATGCGCTCGCCACCCTCAACGTTCAGATTCACGTCTGAAAACAGCGTGCGCTCGCCAAATGCTTTCGTCACGTTTTTCATTTTGAAAACGACATCGCCCGAAAAATCCTTTTCGCCGAAGCTTGCCTTCATCGTGCGCTCTTTTTTGGGTTTTTCAGTCTTTTTGATGCGCTCCATGCGGTGCTGAATGGACATCGCACGGCGGTAGAGCGTGCGATTGTTGATGCCCCAACCTTTCATACGCTCGACCGTGAACCCGAGCTGTTTAAGCTTCGCCTGTTCCTGCTCATACTGCTTCATTTGCAAGTCAAAGCGCGCCTGCTTTTCGTCCATATAAAAGGAATAATTGCCCGAGTAAAACTCCGCGTGGCCGTCCGTGATCTCGATGACGCGCTCAGCGATCTGATCGATAAAATAACGGTCGTGAGAAATCGCAAGAACTGTCCCCTTGAACGCCTTGATATACGATTCGAGCCACTCCACGCTGTTAAGATCCAGATGGTTCGTCGGTTCGTCAAGGAGCAGAATATCCGTCTTTTCCAGAAGCAGACGCGCAAGGTTCATACGCGTCTTTTCGCCGCCCGAAAGACTATCGAATAACTGTGCGCGCTGTTCAGGCGTGATGGCAAGGCCATTGCAGATCTTATCGACCTCAACATCCATCTCGTAGCCGCCGCCCGACTGGAAGCGGTTCGTAAGGTCGTCGTACTGCCGAAGTTGCTCGGCGGATGCGCCGTTTGCCATTTCGCGCTCCATTGCTTCCATTTTGCGTCGGATCGCCGTGATTTCAGCATATGCCGAGCGAAGGACATCCTCAACGGTGTATCCCTCTGGAAATTTCGGGATCTGGGAGATCAGTCCGATGCGTTTATTCGGATTGACATAAACCTCGCCCTCATCATAGTCCATCTCTCCCGTCAGGATCTTAAAAAGCGTCGTCTTACCGCATCCGTTTCTTCCGAGGATCGCAACGCATTCGCCCTCCTGTATCTCAAAAGAAAGACCCTGAAGCAGGTTTTCCCCGATGACGAAAAATTTTGTTAAATTCGTTACCTGTATATCTACCATTGTATTTCTCCGAATGTGCGAAAACGAGCCATTGCCCGCTTTCGCGCTCTTTTACCAAATTATCCTGTTTTGCATCGTTCATGCATCGATTTCTGCAAGTACCTTTTTCAGTTCCTCAAGCGAATAGAGCAGGTTGAGCGCATCGAGCATCGCATTTGCGGACATCCGCTCGGGAAGATCGAGCTTCTTCAGAAGCGCTTTGCGCTTTTGTGATGCATCAGCACCGCCCGAAAGTCCGAGTTCGACAAGATCTGCCTTTGTGATGTGCATTTGCGTTGCGGTATCTGCGCCCGCAATGGTCGCGCCTGCGTTCTTCAGCGCCTGCAAAATGATCTCGGGGCGCATTCCCTCGACACCGAGTTTCCCCTCTTTTCCCGCCTTATCCTTGCGACGCTCCTTGCCCATGATATCGGGCACATAGGCGTGCTTCAGGAATTTCGCAGGAATGGCAGACTTGATATGGTTGCGGATGACAAATCCAGCACCGTCAGGATCGGTAAACACGATCAGTCCGCGCGTCTGGGCAACACGGCGCAAGAGCTTCATCTGTTCTTTATCGCGAAAAATACCGAAGCCATGGGTCTCAAAAATCGGTGCATCAACGATCTGGCTGAGGGTATTCTTATCGTAACGCCCCTCAACAACGATCGCTTCTCGAATTTTAACCATTGCGCGCCTCCTCTGCCAGACGAAGCAGGAGCACTTCGAGAAGTCGCTCTGGTGCATCATAGGATGTCTTGATCATGCGGTCAGTTTCGAGAACGAGCTCCGATGCCTTGGCGCAGAATTGGGACGAAAACCGCCTTGCCGCGTCCATGGTCTTGCGTGCGGGGTAATCCGACATGCCATAGAGCTTTGCAAGCTCCGATGCCGATTTTCCGTTATCGAGAAGTGTTCGCGCAGTCGAAATGCGGCGAAAATGCGACCCGATCGCACCGAGAAGCGCAAGGGGTTCTTGTTGCATTTTCAGAAGTGTTTGCAGTTTCGCAAATGCCTCCGTATACCGCCCCGCGCCGATCAGATCCGTCATCTGAAACACCGCCGCATCGAGAACGGGCTCTGTCACGGCATCGATATCACTCTTTTTGATCTCGTCCGCACCAGAATAGGCGCAGATCTTGTTGATCTCGCCGCTGAGCGCCGTCATCGTACCGCCTGTGATATCGATGAGGTACGCGCAAAGGTCAGCGGAAATATGCTTTTTCTGCGCCGCGAAATGGCGCGTGATCCAGCTTGTCAATTCACGCTGATTCTGCTTGCGGAATTCGACCACAGTCAAATGGCTTTCGATCGTTTTCCAGAATTTTAGGCGCGTATCTGGCTTCCACGACTGCGCATTGAATGTGAACACGACGGTGCACCATTCGGGAATATCAACGATCACCTCAGAAAAATGCGTTCTGTCCGCTTCGGGGAGCTTAAAAAAATCGACCTCATCCACGTGCACAAGCGTTTTTTCTGCCATCATGGGGAAATTCTCGACAGCATCCGTAAACGCTTGAAGTGTAAATGTTTCATTATTGAACTTATGGTAGTTGAACGCCTCGGTGAGCGGATCAAGCAAAACTTTCTTGACCTGCTCAAAATAGTAATTCAAAAGAAATGTCTCTTCTCCGCAGAAAACGTAGCACCGCTCAAGCGTTTTGCTTGCGATTGAGGCTTTGAGTTCCCGCGTAAGATCGGGCTGTTCTTTTTTCATTGCCACGGGGTTCACCTCCTGTATATGACCGTTCCGTATTCATCCGTCCGATAGACCGTGCACCCATGCGCGGCGAGGCGGTCAAGCACCTCCTGCGATGGATGCCCATATGCATTTTTACCAACGGAAATAATGACTGTATCTGGCTCGACCGCATCGAGAAGCAGTTCTGACGTGGAACTCTTTGCGCCATGATGCCCCGCGATAAGAAGATCAACTTTGGGGAGCTCAGCGGAACGCAGTAGCATCTCCTCTCCAAAGGAAGAACGGTCGCCAGTAATGAGTATAGCACATTTTGGCGTTTCAAACAAGATACAAAGACTGTTTTCATTCGATTCTGCATAAAAAACAGGTGGATAAATCGTTATTTTCGCATCACCAAAGGTCAGGATCGTCGTTTCGGCGACATACGAAACCATTCCATCCGTTGCATCGGCGATGGTTTTCGCCGTGTCGCCACCCTCTTGCGCTGGCAAAAGGAGAAGTTTCGTGTCAACGCGAGATAATAGCATTGTCGTCCCGCCCGCGTGGTCGGCATCGTAATGCGTTAAGATCATGCCATCAAGCTCCGATATCCCCTGTGAAAGGAGCGTTTCCGCCGCCAGATCTGCCGCATCTTCCGCATCGCTTCCCCCGCAGTCCACAAGGAACGTGTGCCCCTGACTTTGCAATAGGATGCTCTGCCCCTGCCCCACATCGAGCACTATGACACGACAGCAGTCCATAAGCGGCTCGAGCCACGATGCGCCAAGTGCCACGCAAAGCGCGATCACGGCACAGCAAATGAGCGTAAATGGGCGTTTCTTTTTCATAATGAGAAAAACGGCAAACAAAAGATATAAAAAGCAAAGCCAAATGACGATATAGGCACTTTTCGTATATACAGCGGAAAGCGGGAGCGATGCAAGCGTTTTCGATACCAGAAGCACATAGCGGATGAGGATTGAAATGATCGCCGCAATGCGGGACGCGGCAACAGCCGACCATACAGAAAGAACGCACACAGCCATGATGCCGTAGAAAATAAAACTGACTGCCCAAAGGGTCAAAAGATTTGTCAGCACGCCAATGATGCTCACCGCGTCAAAATAATAGGCGCATAGCGGTGTCGTGATGCTCATTGCGCTCAGGCTCACGCTGAGCGACGATGTAAAAAAGTAGGTGATCCGTCCACGAATTGTCCTGCGTTTCGGCTCTCCAAGGCATTTATTTGCCCATTTAGCGATATTTCCGCTGAAAAGGTAGATCCCCGCGACAGAGCCGACCGAAAGCTGAAAGCTTACGGATGTGATGATGAGCGGATTGACGCAAAGCATCACAAGCGCCGCAAATCCAAGCGCAGTCGCGCCGTCGTACTCCTTGCGAAATGCAGTCGCCGCCATCATAAGGCAGACCATAATGCACGCGCGGGTCACAGATGGCGTGAATCCCGCGATACCCGCAAAAAGAAGCAGTACAGGCATCCCGATGAGCGCCGTCAAATAGCGCCGTTTTAATGTAATGAGGCTCAGAAATGCGTAAAGGATCGAAATATGCAAGCCCGATACTGCGATCACATGGCGAATACCGCTGATTTTGAATGCAGTTTCTGTTTCATAGTCCAGATCGTAGCTCTCTCCGAGCAGAAGCGCCTGCGCAAAGGCGTAGGTATCCTGTGGGAAGCTCTGTTCGATCGCGTTGAGGATCCTCTGCCGAAGCATAGCAGGAATATCAGAAATCACCTGCTTTTCTGCGGACTTCACCGTCACTTCCCCACGCTGATAGCCGAGCAAAAAGATGCCTTCCCCTTGATGGTATGTCGCGCCACGTGAAGATGCTTGCGTCGTCACGCGCAATAGGAAGCTACCCGATATCGTATCGCTTGGGGAGATGGACGTTTCTCCATTGAGATAGACGCGAACGCGGTAGCGTTTGCCCGCAATCTCTAACGCCCCATCGACTGCACTTCCGTAATCCGTTGCATAGGAATAGTCTGTCGCGCGGATCTCTGCCGTGATCTGCGCACCATCCAGCACGACCGCTTGATTTAGGTAAAATCGCGAAAATGTCAAAAACCAAGCAAATCCGAACGCCGCACCGACACAGGCATACGCAATTCGGCGAAGCGGGACGCTGTCGCGTCCATAGATCCCTGCACCAATGCCAACACCGAGGAGAATTAGTGCAAGCGGGAGCATCCATGAGCGCGCGAGAAGCCATGCGCCAACGCCACACGCCGCCGCAAAGCCGATCGATATCCACACGATCCGTCGCACAAATAGACCCCCACTCTGTAAAATACATCAGGACGCTGCCAAACATGGGCAGCGTCCTGCAAAAATTATTTCAGTTTCGCCGCAACGAATTCGTCCACGATCGCAAGTGCATTATCGACCATGCACGCATCCTTGCCACCGCCCATTGCGCTGTCGGGCTTGCCGCCACCGCTACCGCCAGCAACAGCGCAGACATTCTTGACGAGCTCGCCCGCCTTGATGCCGTGTGCGATCGCATCCTTGCCACAAATCGCAAGGAACGTGATCTTCTCGCCATTGACCGCAGAAAGGACAGCCACGATGTTCGGCTGCTTCTCGCGGAGCATATCGCCCATCTGACGCAGTTTGTTCGGCTCTGCATTGGGAACATTGGCAGTAAGCACGCGCAGTTCACCGACACTACGGGCGCTGAACAGGAAGCGATCGACCTCGCCCGCAGCTTCCTTTGCCTTGTAGCTCTCGATATTGCGCTTGAGTTCCTTGATCTCTTCAAGCTGACCCTGAAGCTTTCCGCGCAGTTCTGCGGGGTTTGCTTTGAGCATTGCGCTCGCTTCAAGCACGATCTGCTGTGTCTTTTCCATTTCGTCAAGGCAAGCCTTGCCCGTGATCGCCTCAATACGGCGCACGCCAGAAGCGACCGAGCCCTCGGAAATGATACGGAACGGACCGACCTTTGCCGTATTGTCGAGGTGCGTACCACCGCAAAGCTCAACAGACCAGCCACCCATGTTGACCACGCGGACGGTATCGCCATACTTCTCGGAGAAGAGCGCCATTGCGCCCTGCGCCTTTGCCTCGTCGATGCTCATTTCGCGGATATCGACATTATAACCCTCAAGGATGGCATTTTGCACGATGGAATTGATCTTCGCCATCTCCTCGTGCGTAACGGAAGAATAGTGCGTAAAGTCAAAACGCAGGTGATCGGGCTCAACGAACGAACCAGCCTGATGCACATGGTCGCCCAAAACGCTCTGGAGCGCTTTCTGCAGCAGGTGGGTCGCAGAGTGCGCACGCATGATCGCCTTACGGCGCTCGACATCAATGGACGCAAGCACGGTATCCTCGACCTTGATCGAGCCCTTGGTCATTTCGCCGTAGTGCAGATACTTGCCGCCCTTATCTTTCTGAACATTGTTGACCTCGAAGCGGGAATCGCCGACAAGGATCACGCCATGGTCAGCGACCTGACCGCCCATCTCCGCATAGAACGGGGTCTTATCCAGAACGATGATGCCCTTTTCGCCACCAGCGATCGTGCCAGAGACCTCTTCTCCGACACAAACCGCAAGCACCTTTGCCTCGCAGTTATTCTCATGGTAGCCGACAAACATCGTCGGGGTGGTATCGAGCCCAAGGTCAATGCCTGCCCAACCGAGGTCACCGAGTGCCTTGCGTGCTTCGCGAGCGCGGACACGCTGCTCTTCACGGCACTTGGTAAACATTTCCATATCGACGTGCATACCCTCATCTTCGACCATTTCCTCGGTCAGATCAATGGGGAATCCGTAGGTATCCGCAAGCAGGAATGCATCCTCGCCCGAGAATACCGTTGCGCCGTTCTCTTTATGCTTTGCAAGCTTTGCGCTGAAGATCTGCATACCCGCATCGATGGTGCGTGCGAAGCTCTCTTCCTCGACCTTGACGACCTTGGTGATATACTCCGCGCGCTCGCGCAGATAGCCATAGTGCACCTCATTTTCCTGAATGACCGTCTCAACGACTTCATACAGGAACGGACGATTCACACCGAGGAGCTTGCCGTGACGTGCGGCACGGCGCAGAAGGCGACGAAGAACGTAGCCACGTCCCTCGTTCGAGGGAAGAACGCCGTCAGCGATCATGAACGTCGATGCACGGATATGGTCGGTGATGACGCGCAGGCTCACGTCCATCTTTGCAGACTTTCCGTAGCTTGCGCCCGTCAGCTCCGTGACCTTATTGGTGATGTTCATAACCGTATCAACATCAAAAAGCGAATTGACATCCTGGCAGACGACTGCAAGACGCTCAAGGCCCATGCCCGTGTCGATATTCTTCTGCACGAGCTCGGTGTAATTGCCATGGCCGTCGTTGTCGAACTGGCTAAACACGTTGTTCCACACTTCCATATAGCGGTCGCAGTCACAGCCGACGGTGCAGTTAGGCTTGCCACAGCCATACTTCTCGCCACGGTCGTAGTAGACCTCGGAGCAAGGACCGCACGGACCAGAGCCATGCTCCCAGAAGTTATCCTCCTTGCCAAAGCGGAAGATGTGGTCAGCAGGCACACCGATTTCCTTGTTCCAGATCTCAAATGCCTCATCGTCATTTTCATAGATAGACGGATACAGGCGATCCTCGTCCAGACCGACGACTTTCGTCAGGAACTCCCAGCACCAGGCGATCGCTTCGTGCTTGAAGTATTCACCGAACGAGAAGTTGCCAAGCATCTCAAAATATGTGCCATGGCGTGCGGTCTTGCCGATATTCTCGATATCGCCGGTACGGATGCACTTCTGGCAGGTGCAGACACGGTGCCGGGGGGGCTCCACCTCACCGGTGAAGTAGGGCTTCATGGGTGCCATGCCGGAGTTGATCAGCAGCAGAGAAGCGTCGTTCTGGGGGATCAGAG
>CAZVJJ010000045.1:0-11902 GCA_964627295.1 uncultured Oscillospiraceae bacterium
TCGACTTTGCGATTTTGTTTGAGAATTTACCAAAATGCAAAGAAAAACACTTTTCGATGAACTGCGTTCATTATGCCGTAATTCGCTGTTTCGTGGCGATATTTTACGAATGCGATAACTTTTTCACCCATCCCACAATCCTCGCCTCACAAAGCCAAAAACAGGCACTTTTCAACCCTTAAACGCACAAAAACAGACGACACCCAACTGTCGTTGAATGTCGCCTGTTTTCTTGTCCAATCCTGCTTGCAGTTGCCAATTTCGTAATTTTTCTCAAATTACTGTCTTATCAGCACACAGCTAATGCCTGTCCGTTTTTTCAACCTGTAGTTGAATGGCGTTTTTTGTGCTTCAACCGTTCGATTATTGTCGCCGTAGCGCGCCTTTGATAAAATGGAGAAAACTTTACCAAAGGAGCTCATTATGAAAAAAATCGATCCACAAACCAAGCGGCGGCAACGCCTATCCATCGTGATCTACGCCGCGGTGCAATGCCTTTCCCTCATTGCGCCGTATCTGATGGAGCGCATCATTGATGACTACATCCCAAGTGGCGAATTTCGCCTGATTTGCGCCATGATCGCGCTTTTTGCCGCGATCCCGATGGTCAGCATCGCTCTGCAAACCCTCTATAACTACAATACCATCCGCTTCGTGCGCCGAAAGGGCAACGACTACGCGCTGAAGATCATGGAAAACCTCATGTATCAGGAAGTTTCTTTCTTCGACGGTGAAAAATCGCTGGAACTCCTCTCGATCGCGGGCAAGGAGATCGTCGGATATCTGCATTTTTACGTCGTGGAACTGGGAAAATACTATGTCAGCATCGTCTGCGCAGTTGTGACGTTTCTTCTCATCTGCCGCTGTCATCCGCTTCTCGGCATTGCGCAACTGCTTTACATTCCCCTCGCCTATTTCCCTGTTCGATTCATTTCGCGCAATGTCGAGCAGGAAGTGACTGCGGTCGTGCAGAAAAACGCCGAAATGAATCAGATCAAGGGAGATATTTTCAAAGCGATCGAGCTTGTCAAGCTCCGTCGCCTAGAATCGCGCAAGCTCACCGAGGTCAAATCGTGCAACACGGGCATAAACCGCATCTGGGGCAAAATCGCGGCGCTCGACTCGCTCTGTGGCATCTGGGCAGATGGATTCGCAAGCATCCTGTTCCACGGTCTGACATTTGGCATCGGGGCTCTGCTCATCGTGCACACAAATGGGCGCTTCGCCATCGGTCAGCTCGTGTGTATGCTCTCGTACTGCACCCTTTTTTACGCAAATATCAACGAGATCCTGCAAACAGGCGTGCGCAAGCGCAAGCAAAACAGCGAATATGCGCAGGCGCTTTCGTACCTCGATCTTGCGGGCGAGCGGGAGAAGAATGCGGGCAAGCGCCCGTTTTCGATGAAAAACGCGATCGAATTCCGCGACTGCCACTTTGCCTATCAGGACGGTACGAGCGTTCTAAACGGCGCATCACTCACGATTGAAGCAGGGCAATGGACGGCGATCGTCGGCGCATCGGGAAGCGGAAAAAGCACCCTTTTGGATATTCTAATGAAGCTCTACCCTGTATCGCGCGGGCAGGTATTCGTTGATGGGCAGGATATCTGCGACATTGACTGCTTCTCCATCCGTGAAAACGCCATCAAGATCACACAACAGACGTTCCTTTTCCCAGGAACTGTCCGCGACAATCTCCTGCTCATGAAGCCAGATGCAAGCGAAGCAGAGCTGATGCGCGCGATCGATTTTGCCTGCCTGACGGACTATATCGCCGCACTCCCGCAGGGGCTGAATACGGACATCGGTGAAGCAGGAAAATGCATGAGCGGTGGCGAGCAGCAGCGTCTGAGCATCGCCATGGGTATGCTCTGCGCAGGAAAGTTCCTGCTCCTTGACGAAGTGACCGCAAGCCTGAACCCAGAAGTGGAAGCAAAACTTGCCGAAAACTTCCGCGCACTTCTGCGCGAGGGCTACACCATTCTCTCCATCAGCCACAAAGATCGCTTCAACCGCTACGCAAGCCGCATCTATCGCATTGAAAATGGGCGCGCTGTCTTGCAATCGGGCGCGGTTTCGGATATGATATAAGAAAAATGGAGGGTACGGTTATGGACATGGAACTTGTTGGCGCGCAGATCGCATTTTTGCGCAAAGCAAAAGGGCTGACGCAGGCGGCACTTGGCGAAGCGCTTGGCGTTTCCTTTCAGGCGGTGAGCAAATGGGAGCGCGGAGAATCGCTCCCCGATACTGCGCTTTTACTTCCGCTTGCCCAGATCCTTGAAACGACCGTCGATCACATCCTCACAGGCAGCCATGGCGCGCGCACCTACCGCGCGCACGTCAGCGTTTCGCAAATGCGCGAGGGACTGCTCGCGCTCAAGCAAGTGGGCGCGCTTCTCGGGCGTGAAAACGCCATCTACCGCCATGCCATCAACGGCATCAATCAGGCAATGAACACAGACATCGAGCAGGCGTTTTGCAACGACGAGATCTTAGAAGTATTCACCGCCGAGGCGCTGATGGCAAGTGTTTGCGCGGGCAATTCCGTCAGCATCGCCGACATCGAGCAAAATATTCTCCCGCGCCTTCGCAGTTCCGTCCTGCAGATCTGCAAGCTATACGGGATCGAATAACAAGTCAATATACAAAACGGAGCGTATCTGCATCGATACGCTCCGTTATCTTTTTTATTCCTGACGGTATCCGTCCAAGAAGTTGCCAAGGCGCTCCATGGCATCACGAAGCGCGTGGGCTTCGGGAAGCATGACGAGGCGGAAGTGGTCTGGCTCGTGCCACTCAAAGCCGCTTCCTGGGACGACAAGGATATGCGTCGCACGCAAAAGATCGTGCGCAAAGCGCTTATCGCTCGTGATATGAAACTTCTTCGCATCCAGACGTGGGAACATATAAAACGATGCCACGTTGGGGACGAACGAAATACCGTCGATCGTCTTTAGCACATCGATGGTCGCCTGCCGCTGCTCATAGAGCCGCCCACCGGGGGCGACCATGGACGCGGGCGTTTCAGGATCGTCGAGCGCCGCGGGGATCACGAGCTGTGCAAGCGCGTTGGCGCAAAGGCGCATGGACGTCATCTGGACGATGCCCTTGCGGTATTCCTCCGTCTTCTCGCGCGGACCGCTCAAAACCATCCATCCGCAACGGTAGCCGCACAGGCAATGGGATTTACTCAGACCATTCATCGTCACGACGGTAAGATCTGGCGCAAGCGCCGCCGTAGAGACGTGCTTTAACCCATCCATCACAAGCTGATCGTAGATCTCATCCGAAAAAACGATCAGATCGTGCTCGCGCGCGACTTGAAGCATCTGCTTGAGCACTTCGGTATCATAGAGCACGCCAGTCGGATTGTTCGGATTGATGATGACCATGGCGCGCGTTTGGGGCGTGATGAGCGAGCGCAGGTGATCCACATCGGGATTCCAGCCCGAGGCCTCGTCACAGCGGTAGTACACAGGCTTTGCACCCGCAAGAAGCACCGTATTGCTCCACAGCGAATACGTCGGTGTCGGGACAAGCACCTCATCGCCCGCATTGAGTAGCGGCATGAGGGCGAAATTCACGACCTCACTCACGCCGTTTCCAATGAAAACATCGTCGATTTCCAGTCCCTCGATGCCCTTTTTCGTTTCGTAGCGCACGATCGCTTCCCGCGCCGCGGGCATTCCCTGAAAATCGCAGTAGGCAACTGCCTGATCTTCATGCCCCACGATGGCATTGCGCACGCTCTCGGGAAGCTGGAATCCGAATGCGGCAGGATTGCCCGTGTTCAGCTTCATCACATCGATGCCCGCCGCCTGCATCGCCATTGCTTCCCTGTATAATTCTCCACGAATGTCCGAATGCACTTGCTGCATCCGATCCGCCAATTCGATCATTCTATCTCTCCCCTTACCTTACGTATGTGCTATTTCCTTTTAGTATACCACGAATCGCGCAGGATATCAATAACAAAAAAGCAGACAGCGCTCGACTGTCTTCTTTTTATTCAAAATGTATTATCCACACATTCCCGAAAAAAGGCTTTTTCAAAAATATTTCCAGAATTTTTTGTTCAAGTGCAAAAAAGCTGCCGCAAGGATTTCTCTTGCAGCAGCTTTTGTCTTTCGGAAGCGGGCAGATCCGCATTTGTGTTACGCTTTTTCTGGGATAACTGGCAGATAGAGGAAGCTATCGTACTTTCCGCCTGCATAAATGCGGTGTCTGCCCTTATTATGATCTTTGGGCATATCCGCAGTATCCACTTTCGAGCCTGCAAACATCTCTTCCCCGCCGATGGTATACATTTCGCACTTTTCATCGGGCATATAGGTAAATCCCTCTTTGGGCAAATTGATCTTTGCCATTTTCAGCTTAAATGGCCCTGCCCACATCTTCTTCGTCTTATAAGGCGCGACCGTAACACGGAGAATATCTCCCTTTTTGAATTTCATGCCCATCGGCCAGATGAGGATGTCCACAGGGACGATCTCCCCGCTGTGAAGTTTCTCTTCCCGCATCATGGACTGGCGTGGGTTTTCTTCCGTACTTTTTTCTTCATCGAGTGCCCTTAGCGACGCGCGGATATACCCCTTTGCCGATAGATCCATTCCCGGTCCGATGGTGAATTTGTAGGGCAGACCATTTGGACGGCGCTTTTCGACCGTGACGTAAAGATCCATATCATCATGGTCAAGTGCCTCTATCCAAAGCCGCAGTTTCATATATCCGAGGATCTCGGTATCTTCTTTCAGCTTCATATCAAAGCGAACGGCGCTTTTCCTTCGGTCAGAATCATACTGGGCATAGCTTTCCTCATCGATCGCATTGGGGGTAAGGCGGTGTTTTGCAGTATCGAGGTATAGGCGCTCATATCGTGTGCGCGGAAGCGGAAAATCCGCTTCTTCCCGATCAACGATATCTTTCCCACCCGCATTTAGCACGCTGACCCGCACCCGTGGCATTTGCTCCCAGCCATTGTCTGCACCTTTTAAGTAGTGGTCAAAAAATTGGCGCAGTTCTTCCGTATGTCCCGCGTGATAATAGTCATCCCATTCGCCCGTATTATGAATGCGCAACCACTTTTCCTTGGAAGCGATGCGGCGGTAGCCCTCGAGCGTACCATAGGTGTGGATGGGATTTGTATAGCTTGCGACGATATAGGCAGGAATATCGATCGCCTCCAGATTTGCCTCCTTATCTTCCCACCATGCATTCATCGTCGGGTGCTCCTGCATCATGGTGATCACGTCCTCGATGCCACCATTTTCGGTAGATGCAAACGAATCGGACAGCATTTTGACAAATTCTGGCATCATCACGCCGCCACGGGTCGCAACTTCCCGTCCGCAATCCGAAAGCCCCTCCCACGGAGCGATCGCCGCCAAATGCGCGGGGCGCTGTGCCGCCGTGAACCATTGCGAAATGGCAAGCCACGAGTTTCCGCTCATGCCGACCTTGCCATTGCACCACGGCTGGCTTGCCGCCCATTCAACGATATCCGCGCCATCTCTGCCATAATCGCTACCGAAGAACAGAATGATGCCCTCGGAATTGTACGCACCGCGAACATCGGGATTGATGATAGCATAGCCGTGGTTGCACCAATAGGCTGGGTCAGGTCCTTCAAATTTCTGCAAGCCAGACGTTGCTTCCATGGGAACACCCGCATGATTCGGCGTATCGTCCAGCCATTGTGAACCGATCTCTTTCCCATAAGGGCTCATCGCCATGATGGCAGGATGGGGCTGGTCGTCATTGGGGCGAAAAACATCGGTATAGATCGTCACACCGTCGCGCAATTTAACAGGCACATCCCGCTCCAAAATGATGTCGCATGGGAGTGGCATATAGCCTTTCAAGCGGATCGAGCCTTTTTTGAGGAGCAGTTTTTCGGGTTTATAGCCTGTATATCTGGCGCAAGGGGAATCGACGGGCAATGCGCCTCGCACCTTGATGGTCATCTCTCTGCCGTATTTGTCGTGGGCGGTCATCGTTCTTGCTTTCATGCTTCTGCCTCCTCGCGCTCTGGCGCATAATACGTATAGCCATTGTCTTCTTCAAACGCTTCCCCAAACTGTTCGTAATAGCCACGGTTTGTGAATTCGTAAGGGCTATTTTCCTTGCCGAGGAGCGTTTCTGGCAGGTCGATGAGCAGGAAACTAAGCAGGGCCGTTGCGGCGATCGCCATGAGCCATTGTCTGAGCTTCGGGCGCTCCGCTTTTTCCCGAAAAAGCGCGCACGCAAGTCCAATGCCCACGGGCAGAAATCCAAAAAGCGAGGTGATAAGCCCCGGGGAATAGAGCGTATTCATGCCATACGCGCCGAAAATGCGCATATCCTGAATGCCGATGGTGACGTGCACGCCCACTTCAAAGGCACAAAACAGCATGACTGCGAGCGCCGCAGGCTTGCGAAAGCCCCACACTTTCAGCACGATGCACCCCAAGACCACCGCGCCGAAGTTGGTGATCATATCCGTCAGGCGATTCATTGGATAGCGGCTGAGAAGCGACGAGCCATGGGCGATGTTGTACGAATAATGTAGTCCCCCAGGAAGCACCCATTCTTCCAGCACGTGAAGGATGAGCACGAGGATCGTAAGTGCGCAAAAAATATTACACCTGTCCCATTTTTTGCGGTTTTTCCAAATGCACGCCCCCAGTACAGCTCCGATCGCCACCATGACATACAGCCAAACGGACAGCCAGCCTTGCAGGATCATTTCCATAAAAAGCACTCCTTTTCAAAAATGTTTTCCGCTACTATTGTATCAGAAGTAAAGTTGTGATACAATAGTTTAAGAAAAAGTGCTACACGAAGCACAAACATTGTAGCGAAACGAGGCGCACATTATGAAAAAGATAGAAAAACTTTGGCTCGACCTGTGGCTATACCTGATGATATTGGTCAGCGGTGTCATTATTGGTATGATCGTTTGTAATTGGCATATATGGGGACTACAGCAAAAGCTGTTTGCTGCCGCGACCGCATTGCTACCGCTTCACGTTCTGGAAGAATGGCATTTCCCCGGGGGCTTTCACACCATGTACAACCTCATGGCAGGTTCAAGCTGTCCCGATCGCTATCCCATGAACCAGATGAGCGATATGTGGACGAATCTGATCGGCGTGCTTTTTGGGTGTGCCGTGCTGATCGTTGGCGTGAACCCCTTTTTCTGCGTGATGCAACTGTTTTTGTGCTGTGCAGAGGGATTCGGGCACTTTTCAGGGGGCATTTTCCTGCGCCGAATGTTCAAAAGCAAGGGTAAGCGCACCCTTTACAGCGCTGGCATGGCGACCACACTATTCGGGTACATTCCCATTGCGGTAGGTATCGTTATTTCTTTCTTCACGGAGTCTGCACCAACCGTAGCAGAATTCATTTTCGCCATTCTCTGCGGTATGGTATTGGGAGGCATTTCCCTGAATCTGCCCGAAAAACTCCTGAAAGACGAAAATACGCCCTATGGCTATACATGGGGCGATGGCTATTTGCGCAAATACATGGAGGAAGAGAACAATGTACCACATCAGTAACGATAAGCGTGCCGCGCAATCGGCAGAACTGATTTATAGCGGGCTACTGCAATGCCTCGAAAAGAAGTCCTTCGGCGAGATCACCGTGACCGATGTACAGCGCGCCTCTGGCGTGGCGCGCACGACCATTTATCGCTGTTTTGACAATCTGTCGGACATCCTTTACTGGCGCTGTGACATTGCCTTTCGGGATGCCCTCAGCTCGGCTGTTCCAGACGGGCTTCCGAATGAATGGACGCTGATGCGGCACTACTTCGCGTATTGGGTCGCGCACAGCGACATTCTGAAACTGCTCATCGACATCGATCGGCAAGATATCATCTACGCCTGCCACATGAAGCACGCAAAAGCATTGGAAGCGACCTATGGCACGCTCCCGAATCTCGACGAAACGACCGCAAGGTATTTCATCGCCATCCGCACAGGTGTGACCATCAGCATTCTGAAAGCATGGCTGGACGGCGGACGGCGCGAAACGGCAGAAGATCTTTTGCGCATCTTAAAAGGACAGCTTTCGTTTTTATCCTCGGCTTTTTGATCTTTCCACAAAAACGTCCCCAGATGCATTTTTACAGCATCTGGGGACGCATTATTTGAATGATAGCCTATTCAAAGAGCCACGCGATCACTCTTTTTCCTTGTAATAGAGCATGCAATGGCAATAGCCCTCATAATTCGGGTCAGCCATCTGTGCCTTAAATTCTTCGCATATGCACTTATTTTCCTCCGTGCGCTCGAGACGGCAGGGGCAGTAGCCACCCGTGCGCTTCAGTCCCTCGCGGATCTGTGCGACGATCTCGGGATCGGAATTGAGTCTGATCTTTGCCATTTGTATTTTCTCCTTTGTCTACGTATAAAATGTCAGGTCAAGCGGATTTAACGAATGAAATTCGTAAAGACGGTCTTTTCCTTTTCGGGCAGTCCAAAGGTCTGCTTCCCGAGGGCGATGGAGCGCATGAGAAACGCCATATTCTTCGCAAGCGTGCGCATTCCCTGCATTCCCTCTTCATCCTGCGCCGCCTCGGCAGGGGACGCGCCATGGATGCTGTTCCAGTATTGCCCCGATGCGATGGGCATTCCCGAAATGCCAAAGAATTTATTCATCTCGTCGTAAGTAGACGACAGTCCGCCACGCCGTGCGGCAACGACAGAGCAACCGACCTTCATCGTCTTATCCACAGCCGCAGTGGAATAGAACAGGCGCTGGACGAATGCCATGACCGTCGCATTTGCAGATGCATAGTACACGGGGCTTCCGATGACGACACCATCCGCCTCCGCAAGGAGCGGCGCTGTTTCATTCACAAGGTCGTCGAAGACGCATTTGCCGATCTCACGGCAACGACGGCAGGCAATGCAGCCACGGACTGCCTTGTTTCCGACGTGGACGGTCGTGACGTCGATGCCCTCCGCGCGAAATACGCGTTCCATCTCGCCAAGTGCCGTAGCGGTATTACCGTGGGCATTCGGGCTTCCGTTGATCATAAGGACTTTCATAGCAGGCCTCCTAATATGAGATACCTCTATCTTATCGCCAAGGGCGCAGAATTGCAAGCTTTTTTTGCGCTCAGCGCACTAAGCGCAGGCGCATTTGATGCCATACAACACCGCCGTGGGTCGAATTTGGCGTGATGCCCTCGTCCACGAAGCCGAACGTCGCATAATAATCAACACGCGCATCCTTGCACGTGAGCACGAGCCCGCGTCTTCCCTGCGCGCGGGCATCCGCGATGGCGCGGCGCAGGAGCATCCCTGCATAGCCACGTCTACGGCACGCGGGCACGGTATTGACACCGAAGATCATCTGCCATGCGCCATTTTCATCGTGCATGGTGGCATCGGCATACATCTCATCCGTCAGATCCGCCACATCGGTCACGAATCCATCAACAAATGACACAAGCGTCTCATTTTCAAAAAGCAACCAGAAATGTGCGCCGTAGTGCGCGATGCGCGCGGCAAATTCTTCCCGCGTCGCCGCCTCAGCCGCAGGAAAGCAGAGCGCCTCCACCGCCGCGACCGCATCCAAGTCCGCAAGCGTCGCCGCGCGGATGGTCAAACTGCTTTTTTCCATGTTCTGACCTCCAGAATATGACCGCCCAGACGCGGACGCAGGGACGGCTTATAGCCGCGCTTCTGGATACAGTGCAGATACGCGGGGATCAGGAAAAGGTCTGCCATGATCCACGCCGCAGGGCTTGCAAGGCAGACCGCCGAGAAACCCATGCGCGGCACGAGGCAGATGCCAAACACGCCACGGCTCACCATCTCAAATACGCCCGCAAGCACCGCAAGCTGGGAATAGCCCAGACCCTGAATGGTGAAGCGCACGAGATTGACGAGCATGAGCGGGATGTAAAACGCGATATTGACGAGCACATACTCCCTGCTCAGCGGCAGGATGGCATTGATCGCCGCCTGATCTTTGGTATCGAGGAAGAGCATCGTAAGTTCCCCGCCCCAAAGATACATCGCGCCAAAAATCAGCACCGAATAGATACACCCGATCACCGCGCAATCGACCACGCCGCGATGCACGCGGTCGGGCTTGCGTGCGCCGAGGTTCTGACCTGCAAAGGTCGCCGCCGTCGTGCCCATAGCATCGAACGGGCAGGCGCACAGACCGACCACCTTGCCCCCCGCCGTCACAGCCGCCATGGCATTTGCGCCAAGACCGTTGACCGCCGCTTGCAGGAGGATGCTACCGACTGCGGTAATGGAATACTGAAGTCCCATCGGAAGCCCCATCGTGAGCAGATGGCAGGCATACGATGCGCGCGGGCGCAGATCATCGCGCGACAGGCGCAGGACGGGAAAGCGCTTTGCCATATACACGAGGCAGAGCACGCCCGAAATGAGCTGGCTAAGCAGCGTCGCCCAACCCGCGCCCGCCACGCCCATGGAAAACGTGACGATGAACACGAGGTCGAGCACGATATTGAGCACGCTCGATACGATGAGGAACAGAAGCGGCGTGCGCGAATCGCCAAGCGAGCGCAGAATGCCCGAAAGGACATTGTAGAGCATCGTAGCGGGGATGCCGAGGAAGATCACCCAGATATAGTCATATGCATACGAAAACGTATCCTCGGGCGTATCCATCCAGACGAGGATCTCGCGGCAAAGGCGCGTCGTCGTGACGGTCGCTACGAGCGCAATGGCGATGCCGAGCCAGATCATATTGCCAACGAAGCGACGCAGGCCGTCAAGATCCTTCTGCCCGAATTTCTGCGCCACGGGGATGGCGAAGCCTGCGCAGATGCCATTGCAAAGTCCAAGGACAAGAAAGCTGATCGAGCCCGTCGAGCCGACACCCGCGAGGGCATCCACGCCGAGCGCCTTGCCGACGACGAGCGTATCGACCATGCTGTAAAATTGCTGAAAAAGCAGACCGAACATCAGCGGGAGCATGAACGAGAGCATCAGCTTCATCGGCGCGCCGCTTGTCAGATCCTGCGTTGTATTTTTTGCCATAAAAAACGCCTCGAATCCTATTTTCTGCGATTGTGCACAATATCCTAGCACCATATTTGTGCATTGTCAATAGGGATTTTCGATTTTTGCAAATCCTTGTATCCCTCTTTTACCGCTTCAAAATATTCTCCGTCTAACAGGATCAGCAAATAACGGGTGTTGGCTTTTGTCCAATGCTGGTTATGTTTGTTCACGATCGATTCATTGTAAAATGGAGCTGAAAAATGGCGAACAGGAGGATTTTATTTGAGCGAATATGGATACATCCGCGTCAGCAGTCGCGACCAGAACGAAGATCGTCAGATGCTCGCGCTGAAAGAGGTCGGCGTGAATGAGAAGCGCATCTATCTGGACAAGCAGTCGGGCAAGGATTTTAATCGACCGCAGTACAAGAAATTACTGCGAAAATTAAAAAAAGACGATCTGCTCTACATCAAGAGCATCGACCGTCTGGGGCGAAATTATGAGGAAATTTTGAAGCAATGGCGACTTCTGACCAAGGAAAAAGGCATCGATATCGTGGTTCTGGATATGCCCCTGCTCGACACGCGGCGAGGGAAAGACCTGATGGGAACTTTTCTTTCGGACATCGTGCTACAAGTGCTGTCCTTTGTGGCAGAAAATGAGCGAAACAATATCCGCCAGCGGCAAGCCGAGGGCATCGCCGCAGCAAAAGCAAGGGGCGTAAAATTCGGAAGACCCGCTTTGCCCTTGCCAGACGATTTCAGCCAGATACATAAGGCGTGGCGCAACAAGGAAATGACCCTAAAAGAAGCCGCCGAAGCCTGCAATATGCCTGTTGGTACTTTCTACACAAAGGCAAGAAAGTTTGAAAATGGAGAGCAAATATACAATGCCCAAAATTTGTAAAGGTGTACTTTTACAAA
>CAZVJJ010000046.1:0-11880 GCA_964627295.1 uncultured Oscillospiraceae bacterium
CCAGAACACCCAAGGAGGAGCTGGTGAAGTCCCTTGCCAATGTGCTGGAGGTTTCGCCCCTTGCCCTGAACATCCCTGACATTGACAGTGATCTTGGCTTTATTCACACCCTGTTTGCTATTGAGGACATTCACGGCATCCGGGCTGAAAAGCAGGGAGATGAGGTGCATCTTGTCTTTGACGGCAGCAAGCGGACAATGGACGAAGGCATTTTCACCATGCTTTCCGCATGGGCTGACCAAAGCGAAAAGCTGCGTAATGGTGAGATCAGTAAGGATCAATATGACCACTGGCGTTACACCTTCCCGGCAGAGGACACCACCCGGCGTTGGGCAAAAGTTCCCTCGCAGGAACTCAGTGATGCCATTATTGCAGCAATGAAAGATAGTCTTACGGGCTAAGTAAGGAGAGATGGAAATGGAAAAATTCTTTTCTTGGCTGTTTACTGATGAACACATCTTCACATTGGTAACTGTTGTTTTATCTGGTCTTATTTCGTGGTGGATTTCAGCAGCTTACTATAAAAAAGGAAATCGAAATTCTTTAAGGTTAAATGTGTTATTTCCGATGAGACGGGTAATTGCAGAACCTCGGTCTTGGAAGAATTACAAAGTTCTAGAAAAAACATCCCAAGAACATGATTCTAAATATCTCACCAAAGAGGAAAGAACAGCGTTAACAAACTTCTTGGCAGCATATAAAAATGCTTGCACATACGATTATTCATTTGTCTGTGCAGAAAGTTTGTTTTCATATTTTTGTTATAAACTTGAACAAAATGGCATAAATACTAAACCTGTTCCTATTGAAATCGATGGTGAAATAGTTGACTATGATATACCAACAGATTTACTATATTTGCGTGATGACCTTTTAAAAATCATTGAAGACCGACCTTATGAATACGATGAAGAAGGTAGCACGACAGACATAATAAAGGATTTGTTTGAAGATTATTGCAAACGGTATTTTAGCGATCAAAAAATTGACTACTTCAATGATTATTCATTAGAGGAAGTTCTCAAAAAAGCTAAAGTTCGAAACGAATGGAACGAAAAGCTTTCTGTATATAAAGTTGCTGAAGAAAAATTCCTCGGACTAAAAGTGTTCGAAAATAATTAAACCTATAAACGACAAAAAGCCCGTACTGACATCCAAATCAGTACGGGCTTAAATGTTAATATGGGTATTCTGTGAGCCAAGAGAAATTACTCTTTACTCACAAGCCACTGGCAACGCAGAATAATTGCATTGCAATGAAATCTTATCAAAACCTTATCAGAAAAGATGGGAGAAATCCGAAAACCGTTGCTATTCAAGCACTTTTCGGCTTTCTTGAATTATTCCCACTCGATCGTGCCGATGGGCTTGGGGGTGAGGTCGAGGAGGACGCGGTTGATGCCTTCGACTTCGTGGGTGATGCGGTCGGTGATATGGTGCAGGAGGGGGTAGGGGATCTCTTCGATGGTTGCGGACATGGCATCGGTGGTATTGACGGCGCGGATGATCGCGGGCCAGCCCTCGTAGCGCTTATTATCGCGCACGCCGACGCTCTTGAAATCGGGCACGGCGATGAAATACTGCCAGACCTTGCCAGCCAGACCATTCTTGTCGAATTCCTCGCGCAGGATCGCGTCTGCTTCGCGCAGAGCTTCCAGACGGTCGCGGGTGATCGCGCCGAGGCAACGGACACCGAGACCAGGGCCGGGGAACGGCTGACGGTAGACCATGCCATGCGGCAGACCGAGTGCCTCACCGACGACACGGACTTCGTCCTTGTAAAGCAGCTTCACGGGCTCGACGAGCTCGAACTTCATGCCTTCGGGCAGACCGCCAACGTTGTGGTGTGCCTTCACGCCGTGAGATTCGAGAATGTCGGGATAGATCGTGCCCTGTGCGAGGAAATCGATGCCCTCGAGCTTCTTTGCTTCGTCATTGAACACTTCGATGAATTCTTTGCCGATGATCTTGCGCTTGGTTTCGGGATCGGAAACGCCAGCAAGCTTATCGAGGAAGCGGTCAACAGCATCGACATAGATGAGGTTTGCATCCATCTCATCGCGGAAGACCTTGACGACCTGCTCGGGCTCACCCTTGCGGAGAAGACCATGGTTTACATGAACGCATACAAGCTGCTTGCCGATCGCCTTGATGAGCAGAGCGGCAACAACAGAGGAGTCGACACCACCAGAGAGGGCGAGAAGCACTTTCTTATCGCCGACCTGTGCGCGAATTTCAGCGATCTGCTCTTCGATAAAAGCATGTGCCAGATCGGGATTCGTGATCCTCTGCATGGAATCGGGACGTACATTGTTTGACATAATTAGTTCCCTCCAAATAAAATTCGGTTTAGGCTTAACATTACAATTATACGCAAAAAAGACGCATAATGCAACAGTTCTTTTTTGGTAAATAAAAATTTGTCGAAGCGCAAGAAAGCAGAAAAAAAGAAACGCGCTTTTTGTTGCAAAATGGCGGATGTATGCTATAATGGGTGTAATTAACAGATGGAGGGCAAATATGGGTATTGTTGTTATTGGTGCTGTTTTTGTGGATATCAAGGGATATCCCGAGGGCGGTTTTATTCCAAACGGGAGAAATGTTGGCCGCGTCGAGCAGGTGCATGGTGGTGTTGGGCGCAATGTTGCGGAAGATATCGCAAACTGCGAGCTTCGCCCGACATTTATCAGCCTTGTGGACGAGACGGGCATGGGCGTGGATGTCGTTCGCAAGCTCAACAGCCATAAGGTCAATACGAATTACATTCGCCAGACGCGCGATGGCATGGGTTCGTGGCTGGCAGTATTCGATAATGACGGTGACGTATGTGCGTCCATCTCCAAACGCCCGAATCTTCTGCCGATCGCAGATATCCTTGATGACCACGGGGATGAAATATTCCGTGATGCCGACAGCATCATCGTGGAGATCGATATGGACAAGGAAGTCGTCAAGCGCACATTCAAGCTTGCTAAGAAGTACAATAAGCGCGTGTACGCGGTGGTTGCGAACATGAGCATTGCGCTCGAACGGCGTGATTTCCTGCAATCGATCGACTGCTTTGTGTGCAATAAGCAGGAGGCGGGTCTGCTGTTCTCGGACGATTATACCGAAAAGACTGCGGAAGAGATGGTAGATATCATTTCGCAGAAGGTTTGTGCCGCGCAGATCCCAAGCATGATCGTGACACTTGGTGGGCAGGGCGCAGTTTATGCGGATATGCATGGCGACAAGGGATTCTGCGCCGCGCGCAATGTTGAAGTCAAGGATACGACGGGAGCGGGAGATTCGTTCTGCGCAGGTGCGGCGATCGGCTTGACCTATGGCAAAAATCTGCACGATGCTTGCCAGATCGGATCGCATTTGGCGGCATCGGTCATCATTACGTCGGAAAATGTTTGCCCGCGCTTCCGTCCGCGGGAGCTCGGCATTGAGATCGATGTGGAGGATTGAGCTTTTTCGGGCATTTACGCAATACATAGGGGGAGTGGCGATGCCACTCCTTTTCTTTTTATTTTATTAAGATTTTGACGAAATACTTTTCTTTTTTCAAAAATGGGGTATAGTAAAGAGAAAAAGGGGGTGTTCGGATGTATCCTGTCGAACGTAGGCGATGTAATGTAGGAAAGGTGCTTTTGTGGATCGCTGTGATCTTGATGTGCCTTGTCTTGTTTGCATATCTGATTTTGTTCCGCTACAACGTGTTTACGCTTTCGGTGATTCCTATGGGGGATCGTGATCTTGTGCTTTCCTATGGAGAGAACTATATAGAGGCAGGGGCAGTTGCGAATTTTCGGGGAAGTCGATTCCTTCGTGACGGATACTGGGAGATCCCCCTAACGGAAACAGGCTCGGTCGATACGACCCATCTGGGCACATACACGCTCACATACAGCGCCCAGTTCGGTATCTGGCACACGGAAGCTGTGCGGACAGTTACGGTCGTGGATGCGAAAGCACCGAACATCACGCTTTTTGGTGAGCAAGAGCTCTATGTTTTGCCGAACACGCAATACATCGAGGCGGGCTTTACTGCCTATGATGAATACGACGGCGATATCACCGACCGCGTCATTTGCACGGAAGATGCAACGGGCATCCATTACAGCGTTTCGGATTCCTCGGGAAATACGGCAGAAGCGCACCGCACCGTGCATTATGAAGACCCCATACCGCCAGAGATCACCCTTGTAGGTGGCACGGAGGTGGAACTCACGATCGGGAGCACCTATGAAGAGCTCGGGTATTCCGCAAGCGACAACTGCGATGGCGATCTTACAGCCGCAGTCATTGCAGAGGGGACGGTAGATCCGTATCATAGCGGAGATTACCCCATCCATTACAGCGTTACGGACAGCTATGGCAATACGACAGTTGTGACGCGCACGGTAAGCGTTGTGCCGAATGTGCTTCCTGAGCAAGTGCGCCCAGAGGGAAAGGTCATCTATCTGACATTCGACGATGGTCCTGGACCGTATACAGAGCAACTTCTTGCTGTGCTTAAAAAGTATGATGTTAAGGCGACGTTTTTCGTCACGGGGCGTGGCTATGCGGATGTGATCGCGCAGATCGCTGAGCAGGGACATACGGTTGCCATCCACACGAACTCGCACAATTACAGCCAGATCTACGAGAGTGAAGAAGCTTATTTTGCCGATCTTTTCCAAATCAGCGCGCTGATCGAGGAGCAGACGGGGACGACCCCGCGCCTCATCCGTTTCCCCGGTGGTAGCTCCAATACGGTAAGCTGCTTCAACGAGGGGATCATGACGCGCCTGACGGGTGCTGTGACGGACATGGGCTACCGCTATTTTGACTGGAATGTGGACAGTGACGATGCTGGACGCGCAAAAACGGCGGATGAAGTGTACGAAAATGTGACCCAAGGCATTTCGGGAAAACGCACGGCGGTCGTGCTCCAGCACGATATCAAGGATTTTAGCGTGGATGCCGTGGCGCGGATCATCGAATGGGGACTGGACAATGGCTATCGTTTTCTTCCGCTCGATTTGACAAGTCCGAGCTGCGAACACCATGTAAATAATTGATGATTTACAGTTTATTCAAAACTTTGATTTCAGGAATTCATAAATGCACCGTAAAATACCCTCAATGATGATCGATTTGGGGGTATTTTTCCTTGAAAGAAAAAATTCGTGCATTTTTTGCTTATCGAAATGGATTCGATAAGCTTGCGACTACATCCATTTGGACAGCGGTGATCGTGATGCTTCTCAGTGCATTCATTCCCGTGCAATGGCTGAGAAGTCTGCTTAACCTTGCTTCGTGGGCGCTTATCATCTATGGATATTTTCGCGTGTTTTCTAAAAATGTCTATAAGCGCCGCGCGGAGAATATGAAATTCTTCACGTGGAAAAACACGTGCAAACAGCGCTGGAAGCAGCGCAAGACGCACAAATTCTACCGTTGCCCCAAATGCCGCACAACATTGCGCGTGCCAAAGGGAAAAGGGAAGATCAGCATCACCTGCCGAAGCTGCGGTGAAAAATTTATCCGTAATACATGAGCAATACCGCACCGAGCGTTCGGTGCGGTATTCTTGTTTTCTGCGTATAGTAGGAATTTGCTAAAATGCGAACGTATTTTTACAATGTTTTTTGAGCGAAACTACGATAGTGGGAAAAATACTTGTTTTACGATTTCCTTTGTGATAAAATGGGTGCAAATGATAAAGAGAGGGTTTTGCTTTCATGGTTTTTGAACAACTGTGGGCGTGGATATCCGAAAATGCACCGCATTTGGAGCTGTTTTTGGAATCCTTTCCGAAAATTTTGCTTCCCGGCCTCACGGCGACCATCCCGCTGACGGTGATCTCGTTTTCTTGCGCGCTCGTGATCGCAGTCGTGATGGCGCTTGTGCAGTTTGCGAATGTCAAGGTGCTAAAGAGTCTTGCACGTTTTTATATCTGGATCTTCCGTGGTACACCGCTACTCATTCAGCTTTACATCGTGTTTTACGGACTGCCGAAACTTGGCATCGTGCTTGAGCCGTTTCCTGCGGCGATCATTGTTTTCTCCCTCAATGAGGGTGCGTATTGCGCAGAAACGGTTCGTGCAGCGCTCGAAGCCGTCCCTAAGGGACAGCTTGAAGCGGGGCTATGCGCAGGACTGAGCTATTTGCAGACGATTTTCCGCATCGTGCTTCCGCAGGCGATGCGCACGGCGTTCCCGCCACTTGCAAATTCGCTCATTTCCATGGTCAAGGATACATCGCTTGCGGCGAACATCACCGTGATGGAGATGTTTATGGTCACAAAGCAGATCGTAGCACGTACCTATGAGCCACTTCTTCTGTATATCGAGGTGGGACTGATCTACCTGATCTTCTCCACGGTGCTGACGAAACTTCAGAATGTCGGAGAAAAGAAGCTTTCCGATTACGGACATAAGGGGGTATAAGGATGCTGCAAGTTCAGAATATCCAGAAGTCCTTTGGCTCGAATCCTGTATTGCGCGGTGTTGACCTGAATGTTTCGCAGGGCGATGTGATCGCCATCATCGGCCCGAGCGGATCGGGAAAGACGACACTCTTGCGGTGTCTGAATTTTCTGGAAACTGCCGATGCAGGCACGATGCGTTTCGATGAAGCGCAGTTCGACATGGCAAAAATACCCAAAAAGCAGATCGCTCAACTTCGGAAAAAGACGGCGTTCGTGTTCCAAAATTACAACCTTTTTGCCAATAAGACAGCGCTTCAAAATGTGACCGAGGGTCTGATCGTTGGCAGAAAAATGGCAAAACAGCAGGCAAATGAGATCGCGCGACGTGCGCTCGATAAGGTCGGGTTGGCTGACCGCTGTGATTATTATCCGTCTCAGCTTTCGGGAGGACAGCAGCAGCGTGTTGCGATCGCCCGCGCCATCGCAGTCGAGCCTGAGATCATCTATTTTGATGAACCGACATCGGCGCTTGACCCCGAGCTTACAGGCGAGGTGCTCAGCGTGATGCGTACCCTTGCAGATGAAGGTATGACCATGCTTGTGGTGACGCATGAAATGGGATTTGCGCGGACCGTGTCGAACCACGTGATCTTTATGGAGGATGGAAAAATCGTCGAACAAGCGCCGTCTGCTACGTTTTTTGACGATCCGAAGCAGGAACGCACCCGTGCATTCCTGCGCACGATACAGGGTTTTGCCCCACAAACACAGTAAGGAGATGTGATTATGAAAAAATGGATTTCTATTTTGCTCGTGACCGCGTTGATGCTTGCGCTTTTTGCAGGCTGTGCGAAAACGAATGACCCTGCGCAGGAGGGGGACCTGCTTGCGCGTATCCAGAGCCGTGGCTATATCATTGTGGCGATGGAGGGAACGTGGTCGCCGTGGACGTACCACAATGAAAGTGATGAACTGGTCGGCTACGATGTCGAGGTCGCGCAGAATATTGCGAAGAAGCTTGGCGTTGAGGTGAACTTCGTTGAGGGCGCGTGGGACGGCCTGCTTGCAGGTCTGGACGATGGACGCTATGACATCATGGTCAACGGCGTTGGTGTCACGCCAGAGCGCTCGGAGAGCTATGCGTTCTCCACGCCTTATGCCTATAACCGCACGGCGGTGATCGTGCGTGGCGATTACGATGCGATCTCGTCTATGGAAGATCTGAACGGGAAAAAGACCGCAAATACCATTTCGAGCACCTATGCTACACAGGCGGAGGCTTACGGCGCGACGGTGACGGGTGTGGATGACTTGAACCAGACCATCGAACTTTTGCTTCAGGAGCGCATCGATGCGACGCTGAATGCGGAGGTCGTTTTCTACGATTATATCAGCGTGCACAGCGATGCAAATATCAAGATCGCCGCTTACTCGGACGAGGTCGAGCAGATCGCGATCCCTGTGCGCAAGGGGGACGATTGCGCGACGCTCCTTGCGGCGATCGATCAGGCGCTTGCTGAGCTTGCGGCAGACGGAACGCTCAGTGCACTTTCGGAAAAGTACTTTGGAATGGACATTTCAAAAAATGGCTAAAAATAGAAAATGGCACGAAATTTTTCGTGCCATTTTTTGCGTTATCGGTAGATTCGTGAATTTACATTTTGCCATTCCTATGCTATCATTATCCTATCCCCAAAACTATGGAGGCAAATTATGCAGTATGATGTAATTATTATCGGCGCAGGTCCTGGCGGTATCTTCGCGGCTTATGAGCTTGTGAAGAATCGCCCCGATATGAAAGTGGCGGTCTTTGAGGCGGGACATGCCCTTGCAAAGCGCCATTGTCCGATCGATGGTGAGAAGATCAAGACCTGTATCGGCTGCAAGAGCTGTTCGATCATGAGCGGCTTCGGCGGTGCAGGTGCTTTTTCTGATGGAAAGTACAATATCACGAATGATTTTGGCGGCACGCTCTATGAGTACATCGGCAAAAAGCAAGCGCTCGACCTGATGCACTATGTCGATGAGATCAACCTGCAATACGGTGGCGAGGGCACGAAGCTTTATTCGACCGCGGGCACGCGTTTTAAGACGCTGTGCATTCAGAATGATCTGCATCTTTTGGACGCGTCTGTGCGTCATCTCGGCACAGATATCAACTATGTGGTGCTGGAGAACCTGTATGATGCGCTGAAAGATAAGGTCGAATTCTTCTTTGATACGCCTGTCGAATCTGTCAGCGTCTGCGAAAATGGATACACCATTTCCTGCAAGGATGCGACGTATACCTGCGAAAAATGCATTATTTCTGTCGGCAGAAGCGGCAGTAAGTGGATGGAGCAGGTCTGCAAGGCACTCAAGATCGAAACAAAGTCCAACCGCGTCGATATCGGTGTGCGTGTGGAGCTTCCTGCGGCGGTGTTTGCGCACCTGACGGATGAGCTTTACGAAAGCAAGATCGTTTACCGCACCGAAACCTATGGCGATAAAGTCCGTACATTCTGCATGAACCCCAAGGGTGCTGTCGTCAATGAGAATACGAACGGCATCATCACGGTCAATGGACATAGCTATGAAGACCCCGCTAAGCAGACGGAGAATACGAACTTTGCACTTCTCGTTTCCAAGCATTTTTCTGAGCCGTTCAAGGATTCCAACGGCTATGGTGAATCGATCGCACGCTTGAGCAATATGCTCGGCGGCGGTGTGATCGTACAGCGCTTTGGCGACCTGATCCGCGGACGCCGCTCTACAGAAAGTCGTATGCGCGATGCGTTCATCACCCCGACGCTCAACGCGACAGCGGGAGATCTGAGCCTTGTGCTCCCGAAGCGCATCTTGGATGGCATTATCGAAATGATCTATGCGCTCGATAAAGTTGCACCCGGCACGGCAAACGACGATACGCTGCTTTACGGCGTGGAAGTGAAGTTCTATAATATGGAAGTCGAGGTCAATGAAAATCTGGAGTCCTGCTATTCGGGGCTTTATATCATTGGTGACGGCAGCGGCATCACGCATTCGCTGTCGCACGCGTCGGCAAGCGGTGTGCACGTTGCAAGAAATATCGTAAATAACGCATAAAATCAAAAGGGGAGTAGAGAGAAATGAATTTTTTGGAAGAACGCATCCAGCGTGATGGCATCGTGAAAGAGGGAAATGTCCTGAAAGTCGATAGCTTCCTCAATCACCAGATGGACATCGTGCTCATGGAGCAGATCGGTCGCGAATTCAAGCGCCGCTTTGCCGATAAGCAGGTGACGAAGGTGATGACCATTGAAGCTTCTGGCATCGGCATTGCCTGCTTCGTTGCGCGTGAATTTGGCGTGCCGATGGTTTTTGCGAAGAAGTCGAAATCCATCAATATCGACGGCGAAATGTATGTTGCAGAAGTCGAATCCTTTACGCATAAGAACAAAAATCAGGTGGTCGTGTCGAAAAAGTTCCTCAGCGCAGACGACCATGTGCTCATCATCGACGATTTCCTTGCAAACGGCTGTGCGCTTCAGGGATTGATCTCCATTGCAGAATCGGCGGGCGCGACGGTCGAGGGTCTTGGCATCGTGATCGAAAAGGGCTTCCAGATCGGTGGTCGCGTGATCCGCAATATGGGATATCATTTGGAATCGCTTGCGATCGTGGATGCGATGGATGCGGAAACGGGCACGATCACGTTCCGCGAGCAGGAGGAAGCATGATGGGTAAGAGAAATCAAACTGCACCTGCATCGATGGATAATATTTACAAGCTCGATGGCAAAGTTCCACTTCTGAAAGCGATCCCCTTTGGCTTGCAGCACGTGCTCGCGATGTTTGTTGCGAACATCGCACCCATTATGATCGTTGCGGGCGTGAGCGGGCTTTCTGCACAGGAAATGGCTTCCCTCATTCAGACGGCAATGATCGTAGCGGGCGTCGGCACGCTCGTACAGCTTTTTGCGGTGTGGAAAATCGGTGCGAAATTGCCCATCGTTATGGGTATCAGCTTCACATTTGTTTCCGTATTCTGCTATATCGCTCCACAATGGGGCTATGGCGCGGTGATCGGTGCGGTTCTGGTCGGCGGTGTGATCGAGTGCATCCTCGGTTTCTTCGCGAAATATTGGAGAAAGCTCATTTCTCCGATCGTTGCGGCGTGTGTCGTCACGGCGATCGGCTTTAGCCTGCTGAGCGTTGGCGCAAATTCGTTCGCTGGTGGCTCTGGTGCGGCAGATTTTGGTAGCGCGGAGAACTGGATCTTGGGAACGATCACGCTCGTCTGCTGTATTTGCTTCAATATTCTGGCAAAGGGACACCTCAAGCAGCTTTCTGTGCTGTTTGGTCTGGTGGTTGGCTATATCGTTGCACTCTTCATGGGAAAGGTCGATCTATCTGCGCTCGAAGATGTGAAGCTTATCGCACTTCCGCAGTTCATGCCCTTTAAGCCTGTGTTTAATCTGAGCGCGATCGTATCGGTGACGACGATTTTCCTCGTGTCCGCAACGGAGACGATCGGCGATACCTGCGCGATGACGAGCACGGCGCTCGGAAGAGAGGCGACGGATAAAGAGATCTCTGGCTCGCTTGCCTGTGATGGACTTGTTAGCTCGCTTTCTGCTTGCTTTGGCTGTATGCCAATCACATCGTTTAGCCAGAACGTCGGTCTGCTTGCGATGACCAAGGTCATCAACCGCGGCACGATCGCGACAGGCGCAGGCATTTTGATCCTCGCGGGCATTTTCCCTGCGGTCGGTGCGATCCTCGCTACGCTTCCTGAGGCAGTCCTCGGTGGATGCACGATCATGATGTTTGGTAATATCGTTATCTCGGGTCTGCAAATGATCGGCAACTGCGGGTATACACAGCGCAATATCACCATTGCCGCCCTGTCTCTCAGCATCGGTCTAGGCTTTACGCAAGTGCCAGAAATGTTTGCTATCTTCCCCGATATTATCCGAACCATTTTTGCAGAAAATTGCGTGGCAGTCGTTTTCCTTGCCGCGATCGTGCTGAATCTGGTCATGCCGAAAGAAAAGGCAGAATAAAAATGAACAAGGCATCCAAATTGGGTGCCTTGTTTTTGCATTGAGCGAAAGGGTAAATAGAACTGATCTACCCATGCGCGCAGGCATTTCCGTGGCGAAGCAATGATTTTCTCTTTTCACGCTTCTGTGGAAACGACGATTTTTAGGGAAAAGTGATGAGATAAAAGTGAAAAAATAAGAGAACAAAAAGAAACGACGACTTTCTTGCGAAAATCGTCGTTTCTTTTTGGTGCCCCTAAGCAATCCAAATCCGAACCGGAAGCCTCGTTGGAGGCTTCCTTATTTACATCGTCAAAAGTGATGGTTTTGGTACCCTCTTTGTAGTTGAAGGTGATGAGCATTTTGTCATCGCACAGGAAAATGGCGTTGATAAACGCATCGATCAGCATTTGCCGATGTTCCTTCTTCGTTACATCCAGCTTACGGAATCGGTGCAGCCAGAAGGTCATAAACTCGG
>CAZVJJ010000047.1:0-11730 GCA_964627295.1 uncultured Oscillospiraceae bacterium
AGGCTTCGGTGGAGATGGTGAAGCCCTGGGGAACAGGCAGACCGATGTTGGTCATTTCAGCGAGGTTTGCACCCTTGCCGCCCAGAAGTTCCCGCATTTTACCGTTGCCTTCGGTAAACAGGTAAACATACTTGTGAGACATTCGTATACCCCTTTCGTAATTTGAGCGCTTCGCGCTCTTTGATTTCATATAAAATAATGGAATATCGCGCATACAAGTATAGCATGGTGACAGAAAAAAAGCAAATACTTTTCGGGATTTTCTGTGATTTTTTCAAAATTTATGCACAAAACGGATCGGATTTCCATTTTTTGCCAAAATGAGCGCAAAAATCCACGCTTCTCGCCATGCGCAAGCCCATGCTGTAGCGCAAATGCGCATACTTCTGCGCTTTGCTTTGCGGTGGAATGTAAATTTTTGGTAAAGGGCGCACAAACCTATTTACTTTGCGCCAAGTTCGTGCTAATATGCTGACATAAATTCCAGAAACCGATAAGGAGAGATGTATCCATGCCCTTTTTATCCACCGCACAGCCGCAATCGGGCGACCCCATCGCGCTTGCAATGGTCGCCGTGCTACTGCTTCTGGTCGCTTTTGCGCTTCTTCGTAAGCGCTTTGGCAAGAAACCCGAACCGACCGCGCAGGTGTGCCCCGATGCCACAGATGCACCGCTCGCCCCCGGCTCAGCAGGCATACTGAAACTGCACGATGTCGAGCCAAAGACGGCGGCAATGCTCATGGCGATCGTTGCCGATCAGCTCGGAAAGCCGCTCAACGAGCTCCGCTTTCTCTCTATCAGGGAGGTCAAGGAGCAATGAACTGCGAAACACACGATATCTGCGCCATCATTCAGGCGCTTGCACGACACTAAGGAGGTCGAGATATGCATATTTTATACCAGAATCTTTTGGCATTTACATGGCAGGATCTCGTGATGATCGGCATCGGATGCCTGCTCATCTACCTCGCCATCGGCAAAGAGATGGAACCATCGCTCCTGCTTCCGATGGGATTCGGCACGATCCTCGTCAACATCCCCTTTTCCGATGCCCTCGTAGGTCCGATCCAATCACTATATAATGCAGGCATCGCAAACGAACTTTTCCCGCTATTGCTCTTTATCGGCATCGGCGCTATGATCGATTTTGGTCGGCTGCTCACGAATCCCAAGCTGATGCTTTTCGGTGCGGCGGCACAATTCGGCATTTTCTTCACGCTGTGCATGGCAAGTATGTTCTTCCCCGAGATCGATGCGGCATCCATCGCCATCATCGGCGCGGCAGATGGTCCGACTTCCATCGCGGTAGCAAATACGCTCGGGAGCAGTTACGTCGGCGCGATCACCGTTGCGGCGTATTCGTACATGGCGCTCGTGCCCATCATTCAGCCACCCGTGATCAAACTGCTCACCACAAAAAAAGAGCGCCTCATCCGTATGCCCTATTCGCAAAAGTCCGTCTCCAAAAAGACGCGCATCCTCTTCCCGATCATCATTACGGTCGTTGCGTCCGCGATCATCCCGCAGGCGACGGCGCTGATCGGATTTTTGATGTTCGGCAATCTCATCCGCGAGTGCGGTGTGCTCGATTCCCTTTCCGCTACCGCGCAAAATGTGCTTGCGAACCTGATCACGATCTTCCTCGGCATCTCGGTCGCGTTCAATATGACTGCGGCGCAGTTCCTGAAGCTCGATACCCTGCTCATTCTCGGTCTGGGGCTTGTCGCATTCATCGTCGATACCGCAGGCGGCGTGCTGTTTGCAAAGTTCCTGAACCTGTTCCTCAAGAACAAGGTCAATCCCATGATCGGTGCTGCTGGTATTTCCGCATTCCCGATGTCTGGCCGCATCGTGCACAAGATGGCGCTTGAAGAAGATCCGCAGAATTTCCTGCTGATGCACTCCATCGGTGTCAATGTTTCGGGTCAGATCGCGTCTGTCATCGCAGGCGGCATCATCCTGAGCCTGTTTTCCTGAGGAGGTGGGCGTATGCTACAGTTTTTGACCGTTCTTTCCGCACAAACCACTCCCGAGATCTTCTTTGCACCTGCAAAATTTGTCGAAAATCTCAAATACATGGGCATCGGTATGCTCGTGATCTTCACCGTCATCGCCGCGATCATCCTCGCGACCATGATCATCAATTACCTGTTCTCGGATCGATAAAAACACCCAATATCAAGAAAAACCAGCCGAAATTCGGCTGGTTTTTTTCAGGAAATATTGACTTCTCTTCTGCATTCTGGTAGTATAGGTGTGGCACAGATATCTGTGCTGGGTGCTACCCAAAAACGGATAGGCGGTTGTCCCTCTGTTCAGAGGGAGATCCAAAGCCCTCTGTTGACATAGAGATCCACTTCTTCGGTGGAAATATGCGCAAGGAGGGTGTTGCTAATGACTACATATGAAGTCCTTGCGATCGTCATTTCGAGCCTGGCTCTGCTGGTTTCGATCATTGGCATCATCGTTAAGCTACTCATAGAGCTCATAAAAGCAAAGAAGTAACCGCCCCAGTCTACCAAACCTGACGGTTACATCTTTGTAACATGATGTTTCGGGGGTCAACCGTCTATCGGTAGCACCCTTTTTCTATGTTTATTATACCACATTTTCTGGCTCTGTCAAGGGCGTGCATCGCATTTGCGGTGCACGCCATTTTTCTACTTTACTCGACAGTAAACGAAACGGTGACAGGGGCAAGGTCAGGAGCTTCGATGGTCAGGGAAGCAGTACCTGTTTGACCGACGGTGCGGACATAGGTACCAGCCATGCCACCCTCAGCCGCGAGGATATCTGTGCCGATCAGCTCAGCGCATCCTGTGAGGGTCAGACGGATGGGAAGCTGGGCATAGGGGGCGATATTGCCATTGCCATCGAGCACGCGGATGCGCACAGCGGCGGCATCGTAGCTCTGCGCCTCGTGCAGAACGGTCGTGCTCGGCGTGACCTCAAGTTGCAGGTCGGTATTTGGGCGACAGGTGACGGACTTGACCACCTTGCCATCTTTGATCGCATCGAAGCGCCACACGGTCGCCGCACCGCCCCAGTTTCCGATATACTTGCCATACAGATCGTATGCATCCTGATAACGGAGCTTATAGCGCATCATGGTATAGCTCAGCAGGGCGATATCCGTGGGCGGGAGCGAATTGATGCCATGCTTCGCGGCGGCAAGCAGGCACTTACGAACAAGCTCCGCCTTGGGCTTCGGAAAATGCTCGACGGTCTCGAGCATCTCGCCAACGAGGTCATCGGCGATCTTCGGACCATGCGGGAGCGCTTCCCAGCGACCCTCGGAAAGCTTCGTGACGAACACATCATTCTTATACAGCGCGACTTCATCGGCATTGCTAAAGACGACGATCTCGCCGAGCATACCGCCATTATAATCACCGATATCCATGGGCGAGCTGACGACGAGGATGGGCTCTTTGTCGCTCTGGCTTGCATAGAGCGCGGCGGCGAGTTTCGGATTGCGGTATGCATCGAGCACACCGTGATAGCACACGCGGTCACCCGAGCCAAAATCCTTGTGCGTGGGATAGTCGAACATACACCAGCCGAAGCAGCCAGCATGGTCGCCATCTGCCATGGCATCGTTGAGCACGCGCGCATGGCGCAATGCCTGCTCCTGACGGCGATCCCAGTTGTCAAAGGACTTCGTGGGGAACATATGACCGCTGTGCTCGGAAACGAGCAAGGCTTTTTCAGGCTGTGTGGTCACATTGCGCTTCGGCTTTACGCCCGCATTGCCGCCACAATGCGAAAAATCGTTGAATGCATACACATCTTCCAGTAGACTGCTCTTCTCGAAGCAGCGAACGCCCGATGTCGGGCGGCTCGGATCGAGCTCGCGTGCGACCGCATTCGTGCGGGTATAGAGCGCATCGTCGTCGCCGCTTTCGTTGATACGCACGCCCCAGAGGACGATGCTCGGATGATTGCGGTACTGAAGCACCATTTCGCGGGTATTTTCGACCGCCTGATCTTTCCAGCCATCGCCACCGATGTGCTGCCAACCGGGGATCTCCGTGAACACGAGCAGACCGATACGGTCGCACTCATCGATGAAATAGTGGCTCTGCGGATAGTGCGAGGTGCGCACAGCGGTACAGCCCAGCTCCTCTTTCAGGATGCGTGCATCCTCGCGCTGGAGCGATTCGGGCGCGGCGTAGCCCATGTAGGGGTAGCATTGATGACGGTTCAATCCGCGCAGGAACGTCTTTTCCCCATTGAGGTAGAAGCCCGTCTTGTCGAAACGGATCGTGCGGAAGCCAAATTTCACTTCCTGCGTATCGCAGACGTGCTCGCCGTCGAGCAGCTGACATTTGAGGACGTAGCGATGCGGGTCGTCAAGCGTCCACGCTTTCGCATTCGGGAACGGGATGTCCAGTTCGCCCGCGCCCTCGGCGCTTGCGCAAAGCGTGCCGTCTTCCTCGCAGATGCTCACGCGGCAACGCTCCCCGCCGACGCAGGTCAGCGCGACATGGGCGGTATCCAGCGTGGGGGTGGTGACGAAAATATCGTCGATATAGCTCTTTTCACGCACGTCGAGCCATGCCTCGCGGTAAAGACCGCCGTAGGTGAGGTAGTCGATCACGAAGCCAAACGGTGGCACAGCGCCATTTTCGGTGGTATCGAGCTTGACAGCAACCAGATTCTCGCCCTGCGTGAGCGCATCGGTCAGCTCGACGCGAAATGCCGTGTAGCCACAGTTATGCGTCGCCAGCTCCTTGCCATTTAGATAGACGGTCGCAATATGACCTGCGCCGTCAAAGCGCAAAAACACACGCTTGCCCGCCCAGCTTTCGTCCCACGAAAGCGTTTTGCGATAGCCGCAGAGCATCTGATATGCCATATGGTCGCCGTAGTGCGGTGGAAGTTCTTTGACGGTGTGCGGCAGGCGAACGGATGCACCACTCCCCTCGCCACGGGCAAAGCCGTCGCTCCAAGATTCCACAAATTCCCAATGATTGCATAGTGAATGTATCATAATCAAGCCTCCTGCTTAAATTTCGCTGTTTTTCGGGGCGATGCGATGGGTGATCTCATTTGCGATGCGGGCAAATTCCGCGATGCCGAGCGTTTCGCCACGGACATTCTCGGGGAAGCCTGCGGCGGCGATCACTTCCGCCGCGCCCGCCTTGCCGAGCGCAGGGAATCCCGATGCCAGTCCGTTGCTCAGTTTCTTGCGGCGCATAGCGAAGCTTGCGCGCACGGTGCGGAAGAAAATATCCTCATTTTCGATGCCCCAGTTGCGCTCTTTGCGCACGCATAGCTGAATGACCGCCGACGTGACCTTCGGCTGTGGCAAGAAGCAATGCGCGGGCACATCGAAAAGCAACTTCGGCTCAGCATAATACTGGCAAAACACGCTAAATGCGCTATAATCGGCGCTATCAGGCTGTGCCGCGATGCGCTCAGCGACCTCTTTTTGCACCATGACGGTGACAGATTCAAAGCAGTCCGCCTCGAGAAGCGCCGTGAGGATGGGCGACGTGATATAATACGGCAGATTTGCGCACGCCATCGGGCGCAGACCGTCGAATTTTTCGCGCACAAGCGCGGGGATATCGAGCCTGAGCACATCATTCCACAGGATCTGCAAATTGTCAAACTCCCCGACGGTGCGCGCGAGGATGGGCTTTAACCGCTCGTCGAGCTCGACAGCGCAGACCTTTCCTGCGCGCAGGCAGAGCTGCTGTGTGAGCGGGCCGATACCGGGGCCGATCTCAAGCACGCCCGCCGTCTCGTCCACGCCCGCGTCCTCTGCGATGGAACGCGGCACCCACGGCGCGATGAGAAAATTCTGCCCCTTTGCCTTGGAAAAATGGAATCCGTGCTCGGCAAGCAGCGGCTTCATCACATTGATATCACAAACGTTTATCATGCTGTCCTCCAAAAATAAACACCTTTCTGCCATTATAACAGCAGAAAGGTGTTTTTGCAATTCTTTTTAATGGTTTTAATCTCCGCTCAGGAAATAAACTGTGCACTGGCGATAGCCGAAATCGATGCACTCTTTATAGGTGTTGAAATAGAGGTCGATGCGCGTGCCCTCGATGAGATAGCCCGTATCCTCGGCAACTGCCGTGCCATAGACATACTCGCCATCGTTCGAGACGATGTAAAGCCGCGTGCCCAGCGGGATCACGCTCGGATCGACTGCGATCTCACCGACGCGTGCGTGCGTGCCCGTGCAGGTGATGCCCCGTTCCCAAGGCTCACAGTAGTAGGCGGTCGCGCCACATTGCATGGTGCGGGTGTAGGTGAGCACTTCGCCCGTGGGGAGGGTGATCGTGCCATCGCCGATCTCGGGCATGGCATTGGGGTCAACGGGCTCGTCCTTTGCCGTGCCGATGGCGATGACCTCGGTAACGGGCGCGACGGTGAGCATCTCACTTGTGACGGTGCGCGAAACTTCCTCGCCGTTGACATACTGAACAAGCGCGGTGCAAAGCGTTTCGCCATCCACGCCACGGGTCAGGACGCTCTCCACACCCGCTGGAACAGCAGGATCATAGCAATACGTCGTTTCATGCGGAACGATGCCGCTGTAGCTCTGCGTCAGCGTGTACACTTGATCGATGCGCACGAGCATCCCCTCATATGTATCCGAATCAAGCGGAACGGAAACGACATCCGCTTCCCCGAGCGTGATATTCAGGCGCGAAAGCAGATCCGCGACGCTCTCGCCAAAGGAATGGACGGACATCTGCTCGCCGTAATACTCGACGGTGACGCTCTGCGCGCGGCGGACGGTGATCGAGCCGCCATCGGCGCTGGGCTCTGCGGTATAGGTATCGTTCGCGGCAAGCTTCAGACCCGCTTCGCCGAGCACCTGCGCAGGGTCGGTGGCATAGGTCGTGTAGGTAAAGACGCGGCTGCCATCCGTGATCACATACGTATTTTTCGCAAGCGCAGTCTGCGACAGGAGCGTGACAGCCGTGAGCATCGGCAGCGCGATCAGCAGCGCGCGCAAAAGGATGTGGCGGCGTGCGATCCGTTTTCGTTTGTTCATGGGAAGGCCTCCCTTCGGATTTGATCGTATTTTTCCAAAGCGGAAAGTGGTATCAAAAGGTTACGAAATTGTAATTTATTTCGTTTGACGGGATTATTATATCAAATAATTTCAAAAAGTCAAGCTTTTCTTGATTTTTACAGGTTTTCGACAACTTTTTAACAATTTTATGTTGTCTAATTATGTAAACTCGCTTTCTACATCTTGGTCGTTTTCGCGCTAAAAAACCGATATCTTGTGGAAAATAGTTACAGGCGTTTACATAAATTGCAATATTATGTAACCACTTGTCGGTTTCCGTTTCCACGTGTTATGTGACGCACTTTTCCGCGCCATGCGCCCGAAACAGGGCAAAAAATAACAGGGGACGGCAACGCCGTCCCCTGCTAAATTGGGTCATTTCATAAATTTATCGATCGCGTCGCAAAGGTCATCGATCGCATCTTCGTCGCCTGCGGCGACGGCATCGACAAGGCAATGGCGCATATGATCCTTTAGGATCACCTTGCCCGTATTGTCGAGCGCAGAACGGACTGCGGCAAGCTGAATGAGCACATCCGAACAATCGACGCCATCTTCGACCATGTGCTTGACCTTCTCCAAATGGCCGATCGCGCGGGCAAGACGGTTGACGACCGCTTTCTGATTCTCGTGCACGTGCGTGTGCGAATGCGCGATCCCGTGCGCGTGGAGATAGGCATGGTCGTGCACATCCCCATGGAGCTCTTTTTCGGACACATGTCCACCTTCTTTCGTCAAACTTCGCCTATTATAGCGCAAAATCCGCATTTTCGCAACCCCTCATGGGGGATATTCATTGCAAATAAATACTTTGACATTATGCCCTGCAATGGGTATAATATAGAAAAAGCACCAAGGAGGCAAATTATGCATATCGATCACGAGCACGACCACGTGCATCCCCATACGCACGAGCACACCCACGACGGTGTGACCCACACCCACGAGCACACACACGAACATGAGCACGCTCACACCCACACAGACGCGTGCACCCATTCGTGCAGCACCTGCCCCACGCAATGCGAGCACACCCCCATGGATGAGCTCGTTGCCCTTATGAAATACATGGTCGGTCACAATGCCGCCCACGCTAAGGAGCTTGCCGACCTCGCTGTTCAGCTCGAAAAGGCGGGAAGCCACACCGCATATGAGCAGGTGATGGCGGCGGTCTCCGACTTTGAAAAGGGAAATATGCGCCTGAGCGTCGTGCTCAGCAGTCTGGAGGTCAAGTAATATGTGCCTTTCCACCGTTTATAAAAACGCGATGACCCCCGAAAGCATCGCTATGAAGAATGTCATGAGCATCGAATGCAAGGACGGTCTTGTGATCCTCACCGATCTGATGGAACGCACCTGCGTGATCGAGGGCAGCCTCGAAAAAGCAAACCTCGTCGATGGCTACGTGATCGTGAAAGAAACGAAAGATATCTGATACCGATTTCAAATTGGATATCAATATAAACACCAGCGGGACAGAACTTGTCCCGCTGTTCTTCGTGAAAGATAAGAAATCTCCTCACCCCACCGCCCGCGTCGCGACAGCGGAAATGTATGTTTCCCATTGTGGGGACACCTGTCCTCAGGTGTCCGCCTGACGCACCCACAAGCCGTGAATGTGTTCGATGCGCGTACAAATCGCCGTCTCAGACCGTAGGGTGGGGGTATACCCCCACCGACGCAGTATCGATTTCTGCACGGTCGGTTTTTTGCACCAACCGCCGACGACTGAGAAAAGCCTTCTCCTTGGGGAGTGGTGCTACGCGCAGCGAATCAAAATATCCATGATTGCCAGTGGCAATCATACCGTTAAAAACTGGTGGCACGGCAAAGCCGTGACGGATGTGGGGCTACCGCAGTACGTATATCGCGACTGCTTCCTAAATTTGCAACGTTGCTTCCCCACATCAGTCACAAAAAATCAGATAGATTTTTTGTGACAGCTTCTCCCCAAGGAGAAGCCTTTGGTGGTCATTGGTAAATTTGCGAAAAACGTACATTTCCGTGGTCGCAACGTTGTCGGTGGGGGTGTACCCCCACCCTACAGTATCATAGGCGGGTGTCTCTACAGTTTGCTTGACAATTTTAGGGTACGATGGTATACTGAAAAAGTTCAAAAACGAACATCTTGGGGGGTATTGGAATGGAAAAAGTTCAACTGACGCAGTATTTTGATGCGATCAGCAAAGCACGCAAGAGCTATGCGCGCGTGCTTGAGCCTGTGTGCCGTGAGCAGGGGCTTACGCGCTGTGAGCTCGACATTCTTCTTTTCCTCTTTAACAATCCGCGGTTCGACCGCGCGGCAGACATCGTGGAGCACCGCGGGATCGCCAAATCGCACGTATCGCTCGGGGTCAATTCCCTTGTTGCGCGCGGGCTGCTTGCGCGCACAAGCCCCTCGAGCGACCGCCGCAGTACGCATCTGCTCCTGACGCAGGAGGGGGAAGCCATTGCCTCGGCAGCGCAGGCGTGCCAAGCCGCATTTTTTCACCGCATTTTTGCAGATATTTCCGAAGAAGAGCTCGTTTTCTGGCAGGAACTGACGCGGCGGGTCTGTGAAAATATCGATGCGCTATAATTTTTCCAATTTTTGCAAAATTGCACTTCCCTTTTTCGCCAAAATCCTGTAGAATAGACCCCATAACAACAAAGGGGGATCTTCCGTGAACACGCCTGTGCACCATACCAGCCGCATTGACCCGATTTTTCGCCGTGCGCTCCATATTCTCGAACGCATCATCGCCGCCGTGACCCTGCTCGCGCTCGTGTGCGCCTTGGCGCTGGAGATCTACCATATGATCAGCGCGGGTGTGTCGTATTTTGCCGACATTTCGCACCTGCTTCACAACCTGCTCGGCATCGTCGTCGGGCTCGAATTTGTGCGTATGCTGATCGATACCACCCCTGCGAACATTCTGGAAGTGCTCACCGTCGCGATCACGCGCCACGTCGTGCTCGAGCACGACGACCCTGTGAGCAATCTCATCTCCATCGTGTGCATCGCAGGTCTCTTCGCCGTCCGCCGCTTCCTCATCCGTCGCAATGAGCTGACCGAGGAAATGGTCGAAATCGAATAAAATCATCGGGAGAAGCGACGCTTCTCCCGATTTTTCGATCAAAAAGTATGACGTGGGTGCATGGATGCTTTACTTTTCTGAAAGGCATCTCACACATCGTTCAAAAAAAGGAATTTACCCCCTTTTCATTTTGGCAAAATTGTGTATAATAAAGTTACACAGAAAATAGGAGGAGTACATACCATGAAATACGGCTTTGGCGTTGACCTTGGCGGCACGACCGTCAAGATCGCCTACCTTGACCAGAACGGCACGATGATCGAAAAGTGGGAGATCCCGACGGTGACTGCGGGCGGCGGTGAGCAGATCCTGCCCGACATCGCAGCATCCATCGACGGCTACATCACACGCAATGCACTTGACCGCGAGAGCATCCTCGGCATCGGCATTGGTGTCCCCGGCCCTGTCAACGGCGCGGGCATCGTCAATCGTTGCGTCAACCTCGGTTGGGGCAGATTCGACATCTCGGAAAAACTCGGCGCACTCACAGGCTTCCCTGTAAAGGCGGGCAACGATGCAAACGTTGCCGCACTTGGCGAATTCTGGAAAGGCAGCGGTAAGGGCTGTCACAATATGGTCTTTGTGACGCTCGGCACAGGTGTCGGCGGTGGCATCGTGATCGAGGGCAATCTCCTGCACGGCTCGCACGGCGCAGGTGCAGAGATCGGTCACATGGTCCTTCGCCGCGATGAGACTGCAGTTTGCGGCTGTGGCAAGCGCGGTTGCGTGGAGCAGTATTGCTCTGCAACGGGCATCGTGCGCATGGCTGGACTGCACGGCATGACAAACGTCACCTGCAAGGATATCTTCGATGCGGGCAAGGCGGGCGATCCGACCGCGCTTGCGGTGCTCGACGAATATTTCGCCTGCCTCGGTGAATTCCTTGCCGATGTCTGCGCAGTCGTTGACCCCGAGGCCGTCGTCCTCGGCGGTGGCGTGAGCAAGGCAGGTCAGATGCTCCTCGATGGCGTGCGCCCCTACTTCCAGAAGTATGTGTTCCACGCTTCTTCCGATGTTCGCTTCGCCATCGCCTCCCTCGGCAACGACGCAGGCGCATACGGCGCATTCAAGCTCGCCGTCGATGCATTCTGCTAAGCAAGCCCAATCCAAAGAGCCTCCCACCCACGGAGGCTCTTTTTTCATCATTTGCTCTCCCCCGCCAAATCACGCGCACCCACCTATAATACTGTAGGGTGGGGGTATACCCCCACCGACAACGTCGCAAGGACAGAAATGCTCGTTTTTCTGCCAGAGCACCGATGTCCACCAAAGGCTTCTCCTTGGGGAGAAGCTGTCACAAAAAATCTATCTGATTTTTTGTGACTGATGTGGGGAAGCAACGTTGCAAATTTAGGAAGCAGTCGCGATATACGTACTGCGGTAGCCCCACATCCGTCACGGCTTCGCCGTGCCACCAGTTTTTAACGGTATGATTGCCACTGGCAATCATGGATATTTTGATTCGCTGCGCGGAGCACCACTCCCCAAGGAGAAGGCTTTTTCTCAATCATCGGCGGTTTGTTTGAAAAAACCGACTGCCCAGATATCGATACTGCGTCGGTGGGGGTATACCCCCACCCTACGGTCTGGGACGGAAAATTGTGCGGAAAA
>CAZVJJ010000048.1:0-11517 GCA_964627295.1 uncultured Oscillospiraceae bacterium
AAAAGTACACATTTGGGAAAATGGGCTTAATTTGCCAAATTTTAGCTTTTTTCGTAGGCTTCCGCGCGATAGCGGAAGGTCGAAAGGGGCATGTCGCATTCCCTCGCCGCCGCAGTTCCCGTGATCTCGCCCCGCTTCCAGCGTGCATACGCAGGATAAAAGCTCTCGGGGAGTGGACTTTGCGGTCTGCCGAATTTCACGCCCCTCGCTTTCGCCGCCGCGATGCCCTCGGCTTGCCGCTGGCGGATGTTGCTTCGCTCATTTTCTGCCACAAACGACAGCACTTGCAGAACGATATCGGACAAAAATGTCCCCATCAAGTCTTTTCCCCGCCGCGTGTCGAGCAGGGGCATATCCAGAACCACGATATCGATGCCTTTTTCCTTGGTCAGAAGTCGCCATTGCTTCAAAATTTCCTCATAATTTCGCCCCAGACGGTCGATGCTCTTGATGTAGAGCAGATCGTCCTTTTTTATTCTGCGAAGCATTTGCCGATACTGCGGGCGATCAAAATCCTTGCCCGATCGCTTGTCGAGGTAGATTTTTTCGTTTGGCACGCCGACCTCTTTCAGCGCGATCATTTGCCGATCTTCGTTCTGATCTCGACTGCTGACTCGAATGTATCCATAGATATTCAAATTACCGTCTCCTGTCTTTCTGTTTTATATAGTTATTTGCAAAAAATAACGGGTACTCGGTCTTTGCCGAATACCCGCTATCATTTGAGAATTTCAAGAGAAAGTGAAGATCAAAATTTCGATGCTTTGCGTGAAATATTTGCCTTGCGGCAAATGTGAAATAATTCGCTTCACGAATTGTGAAATTTGATGTTTTACATCAAGTGAAATGAAATTGATCCCCTCACGCCCGCGGGCGTTTCACATGGCGAAGCAATACAACTCTTCTCTCTTCTCTTTTCACTTTTCTCTGGAAACAGCGATTTTTAGAGAAAAGATAAAAGTGAAGAGAGAAAAGAGAAAAATACAAAAAGAAACGACGATTTTTACAAATCGCCGTTTCTTTTTGGTGCCGGTGACCGGACTCGAACCGGTACGCTGTCGCCAGCGGTGGATTTTGAGTCCACTACGTCTACCATTCCATCACACCGGCAGGTGCTTAAATAGTATAGTATATTTCTGCAAAAAAAGCAAGAGAAATTTTATGCGAATTCATCACGAGGCATCAAAAACCCAGCGCCCGACGCAAAGTGTCGGGCGCTCGTCGTGCTTAAATACTGCATGAAAACGCGAACGCGATCATTTTACGATCATTTCGTATCGGATACTGGTGACGATTCCGTTCTCGAGCAGAATGCTGAGTTTACTTTGGTTTTTTGTTTGTGTGAAACAATTTATTCCATCGAAAGAACCTGTTCCATAGGCATCTTCCACTTGGGTTTGGAAAGAACCGATGCGGATGGATTCGTTTGTTGCAACGGTATCGTCGGCAAGCCAGATGGTATACACGCGGTCGATTCCGTTTATGGGGCAGGTGGAGAGGTAAAAACTGCCGTAATAATACGTTTTGTCCACGCCATCGAAGGCACAGCTTGCCTCTTCGGTATAGCTCCTCGGTTCGCCCAGTGCGTCTATGATGGGCGCTGCCTCTGCGCCAAGCGCGATCTCGATCCCGTTATAGGTAAATGAAAAACCCTTCTCCTGCAAAGGTGTTTCATCGTTTGCGCACCCTGCAAGGCTAAGTAGCATCGCTACCAGCAGTAACATCAGATACATTCGCTTCATTTTCAAGTCTCCTTTTTTGATCGTGATACCGCGCCGCTTTTTCTGCCCAGCGCGCAGCGATCGTTTCATCATTTCTATGATTTGAAATATCACAGTTTTTCACAAGAATTTGCCCCAACCATTTCGATGCCTTTTCCGCGCCGTAGACATTCAGATGCAGTCCCGCATCGTAGGTATCCGTATTCCAGTCGATCTCGATTTCGGTCTGTGCGCTCAGCATATTGAGATACATCAAATCATTTTCATTGGCATATTCTTCGATCCACGCATCCCATTCCTCCCACCAGATCGGGTAGAGCGACGGCGCTTTTATCAGGATCAGCTCCACGCCGTGTGTTTTGCACAACTGAACGATCTTATCTAAGTAGCTTCGGCTATTCTCGCCGAAATCGTAAGTATTCAGCGGCGGTTCAGCGTAGGCAGACGTATAGGGCTTCACGCCAGTCTGCATCAGATAGCCATTGTGGGAGACTGTATCCCGACGAAAAAAGTAGGTGAGATCTTCAGCCGTCAGCTCGTTCCATCGGTCGTGATATCGCAAAATGGGAAAAAGATAGGTGAACATACTTTCCCACGCGCGCTCTTCCTCCGTCATGGATGCGAGGATCGCATTCCACTTCGATGGCGACCAGCGCATCGTATCGAGCGTCATTCGGTTGTAAGCTTCCCGTCGGGACGGCGCACCTGTGCTCTCGGGGGTATCGTACTTCATGGCAAGGACATTGAACACGACTACGTTCGGCACTTCATAGCGAAAGGTTTCCTCCAGCAGGTAGTACGACTGCCAGATGGTCTGCTGTGCACTGCCGCGGATATAGGCGGTGATGCCGTATTCCTCCCAGAGCGCGATGGGAGAAAAATTCTCATACACCTCACAGTCGCCGATGAAGATCACATCGTTATCCCCTGCGTTTTCGTAGTATTCTCCGATGAGCGCGCCCTCTTGGAAGCGGGTCATATACTTCGGCACGAGCAGCATTTGCAAGAAAATGAGCACAGCGAGGATAAGGCTCAGCATCACGGCAAATTTGATCTTTCTCATACTGCCCTCCTTAAAATCCATTGTAGATAAAACTTTCCGCATCATAGCCGATGCCATAGTGCCCCATCAGCAATACGGCAAGGAAAAGCAGGAAAAATGCGCCATACCGAAAAGCGGTATGCCCCCAAAGAAGCTGACGGACGCTCCCATGCTTCTCCTGCACCAGACTGACGCAGAGCATCAGGGCGCATCCGCAGAGCAAGATGCCGTAGTCCGTTCCGCTCAGCCCCAAGGTAGCAAACGGAACACGAAACGAGGAAAACATCGTCCCCAACCGCCGAACATATTCGCCCACATCAGGAAACAGATCGACAATGCGGATCAGGTTCATCAGCAGGAACGTCCGCGCGATCTCAAACGCACCGTACCACCGTTTTTCTTTCAGATGGAAGCGAGCGTGAAAGGATGCATAGAGCGGTGACAATTCTTCCGACAGCACGATCACGGCGCAATTCATCATGCCCCACAGCAGAAAATTGGGGGTAATGCCATGCCAGATCCCTGTACACGCCCATGTGGCGATGGATGCTATGTACACAGGAAGGCGCTTCCCAAATCTGCGCCACCGCTTTCGCGCGGCTTTATTCAGCTTCCGCATTGGAGAAGAAACGGACACGGGATAAAAAACATATGCCTTCATCCATTCTCCAAGCGTGATATGCCATCTCCGCCAATATTCGGCGGTATTTTTCGAGAAAAAGGGGCGAATGAAATTCTCGGGCAAGCGGATACCCAGCGCCTCGGATAGTCCGATGGCAATATCGATGCCGCCTGTAAAATCGCCATAGATTTGAACTGCATAAAATACGGTCAGCACGAGGAAGGATGCCCCGCAGTACTCCGCGCCTTTCAGCGTCGCGACTGCCACGGCGATCCGATCGGCGATAACGAGCTTCTTGAAATAGCCCCAAAGCATCCGCTGAAAACCGAAAGATACCTGTTTCCCGTCGTAGGGATGCTCCGCCAGCAACTGCGGCATGAGCGCATGATATTGACTGATCGGTCCTTGCACCAACTGCGGAAAGAACGATACGAACAGGGCACATTTGAAGAAATTCCGCTCCGCGTCCACACTTCCCCGCGATACATCGATCACATAGCCAATCGACTGGAACATATAAAAGGAAATGCCCATCGGTAACAAGATGCTCTGAAAGGTAACGCGGAGTTTACAAACCGCCAAGAGCCCGAAATTGACCCCGATGCAAAGCCACATCCATTTTTTGCATCGCTTTTGGGCGGTTTTTCGGTCACAAGAGCGCCGAATGTGATCGATGACCCTTGCCGAAGCGTAAGTAGACACGGTGGTAAGCAGGAGAAAGCAGAGATTTCGCACACCGCTGCACAGATAAAAGCTATAGCTTGCCGCAAGCAGTAGCTTCCATTGCCACTTCCGCGGGATGCGATAATACACTAAGAGCACGAGCCCCGCATAGAGCAGAAATCCAAACGACGTAAAGCGCATATCAGCTTTCCCTCAAGCGTTCGATCAGGGCAAAGATCGCTTTTGCGGAATTAAAATTGCTCGGGATCAATTCTTCTGCCGAGATCTGGACATCGAAAGCATCGTCGATCTCCGCCACGAGCGTGACGATGTCAAACGAATCCAGAATACCGCCGTCGATCAGCGCGTTTTCTGTCTCAAAATCCACATCGGGGTTCAGTTCTGTCAAAATACGAATCAGTTTATCCATGTTCTTTGCTCCTTTGCAGTAGTTCCTTGCGGTCGATCTTTCCATTTGCGGTCAGGGGCATTGCTTCTAGTTGTCTGAGGATATGCGGAAGCATATAGCGTGGCAATTTTTCTCGCAAAATCGATTTTAGCCTGCTTTCGCTGAGCTGACCGACGTAAAAAAGGGCGATCATCTTTCTCTCTGGGTCAAACACACAGCAGGCAGAGCGGACTGCATCGCACGCGCACGCGATCATCTCGATCTCGTCAAGCTCAATGCGGCGACCCATATGCTTGATTTGATGATCTTTTCGGGAAACGAATAGCAGTTCGCCACGATCGTTGAATTTTCCGATATCCCCTGTGCGGTAGATGCATTCTGGGTAGTACGGATTGAGCGGGTTTTGCACAAAATGCTCCGCTGTACGCTCGGGGCTTGCGTAGTAACCGTGGGTCAGGCGCGTCCCTCGGATGCAAATTTCGCCCTGCCCACCCAGCGGTGGGATGTGGTCGTTTTCGTCCAGCAAAATAATTTCCGTATTGCGAAGCGGTCGTCCCACGGGGAGGATATCATTTTCTTCAAACGGGCGATCGACCTCGTAGTAACAGCAGATGCCAGTCGTTTCTGTCGGGCCATAGAGATTGATAAAGCGGGCATTGGGAAGCGCATCCTGCCAAATTTGTAGCTGTCGAATGGGAAATACTTCGCCCGCAAAGGCAATGGTTCGGACATATTCTGGCTTGACCGTTTCAAACGTTCGGAACGATGAAAGGTACGTCAGCGCAGAAACCACCCAGCAGAGGGTATTGATCCGCTTCTCATTGAGGTACTCCACCAATCCGACAGGAAGTAGGAAAAGTTTTTTCGAGATAAGATGGGTCGTTGCGCCATATTTCAGCGTCGGCACGATCTCTTTGAGGCAGGCATCGAACGACAGGGGCGACTGATTGCCGAAAACGGTAGTTTCATCGCATTTGAGCACTTCACAGAGGCTTTCGATATAGTCGATCACCGCCCGATGCGAGCCAACCACGCCCTTTGGCACGCCCGTAGAGCCAGACGTAAAGACGATGTAAACAGGGTCGGTATCGATCTGGCGTGCTCGGACGGCGCGCAATGCGCAATGGTCGATGTTTTCCTGCGCGATCTCGTCGTAACGATAGACCTTGCCTACATCCGAAAGCGCCTGCGCCACCGAGAATGTTCCATCATCGCAGATGCACGCCGCAGGATGTGTCGTTTGCACGATCTGTTCGATCCGATATCTGGGAAAATCCTCATCCAGCGGCACATAGAAGCAGCCCGCGTAGAGCGCTCCCAAAAATGCGGCGATCGTTTTCGCCTGTTTTTTCATAAACACGAGCACAGGCTGTTTGTAGATCCCATCGTGGAGCAGGGCTGTGCCGACCGCTTGCGCCTGCGCAGATAATTGAGAGAAGGTCAGCCGAGCTGCTTCGTCAGAAAATGCGATCTTCTCAGGCACGCGCGCTACGCTCTGCTCCAGATACTCCAAAATATTATACTGCATAGATATCCCCCTCTTTTAGCAGAGATCCATATTCGGGTCTGAGCTTTTTCCCGCATCGCAGAACGGATGCGCGGGCAAGCACTTCCATCACATCGAGAAATCCCGCACCAATGCAATGATCGCGCTTGATGATAGAAAGCTCCGTGCATCCCAAAAGGATGACCTGCGCGCCGCAATCTGTCAGCTCTTTCTGCACGCGGTAAAAGCGCTCCATTTCTGGTGGTTTTCCCATTTTTATGTTTCGATAGATCAGGTGCATCACATCCCTTTGGCGCTGCTGCGATGGAACGATCGGAACGATCCCCGCAATATTCAGCGCTTCGGCAATGATCTGCGCGTGGATCGTCCCGTCTGTTGCCATGATGCCGACCCTTTGGATGCCCTGCGCTTTGAGCATTTCGACCGTTTCCGCGACTGCATTTAGGATGGGGACGGAAACCGATTCCTGCAATTCTTTGTAAAAATAGTGGGCAGTCACGCAGGGGATGGCGATGCAGGATACCTTTCGCCGTGCCAGTTCCTGCCCGACGCTCCGAAGTGCGGGAAGTGGGCTTTTCAGATTGCTTCCCAGAATATACCCTGTTCGGTCGGGGATGGATGGAAAATTATAGACGATCATATCCACATTTTCCTGCTCGTTCTGCGTCGCGGTCATCGTCGCGACCAGTTCCATAAAGTAGGCAGTCGCCACAGGGCCAAGCCCACCGATCACGCCCAATATCTGCTTTTTCATATGCGATCCTCCTTATGGGGTTGCAGGATAGAGGGATTTATCCCGATTGTGGCTTCCCTTGTGGGCATCGGAATAGGCATCGAGGAATGCATCCGTGACGAGGCAGAAGTCATCCCCCGAGCCGTATCTGGGCGTTGCATCAAAGTGATACCACGTTTCACCGCCGTCCGTACTGACAAGACTCCAAAAATGGTCGGAGTCGTTGGATGAATTCTTCACCTTTTGAACATCGATATTGGGGATCTCCAGCCGCTCAAACATGAGCTTGGTCACAGCGTAATAGCCGAAGCAATCTCCCCGCCCCTCGGTCAGCATCCCATAGGCGGTCTGCCGCCAGTCGCTTCGCTCGGAATGTCCACCATAACTGAGGTTGCATCTCGCCCACGCATAGATATCGTGCACCTGCTGTGTAACAGTCGCGTTTTCACGCAGGATCTCTTGCAGTTTGGCATCAACAGTCGAATAAATGGTATCAAGATCCACGTACCCCTCTTCTTTGGGGAGCACCGTCACCGTCGCGCTTGCATTGCACACATTGCCCGAGGCATCTGCCGCGCTATACGTGACCGTATATTCGCCCGCATTGCTCAAATCGACCGCGCTGGTATCTACGCTGATGGTCGGATTTGCATCCACATCATCGGTCGCGGTGATGCCAGATAGGTAGGAAATGGTATCGCCCTGATAGACCGTAAAATCATGCACGCCCGACAAAGTCGGCGCATCCCGATCCGCGATCGTGCTCTGCGTCGGTGCGCTCGGAAGTGCAGAAACATTCGGCGCGACGGGCGTGAAAAATTTCAGCATATCCTCAAACCCGCCACGCAGGAGCTGAATGCCTTTCCATGAGAGCGCGCCTATGACGATCAAAAGAATGGGGAGTATCAAGCACGCGAACACGCGCAAGCAGACGCGCTTTTTCCTTCTGCGACGGTGCTTTTTCTTCTGTGGATGCGCTTCATACGCACGATGCGCTTCTCCTGCTTTCCCTGCCATAAAAAATCACCCTTTCGTCATCTGTCATAGCAACAGTATAACGAAAGGGTGCATCAACATTTGTTTATTGCATGCATCAAATCTGCATCATTTTGGAAATACCACGTAAAATCCGCCAGCGCCTTCCACGCAGAATCCAATGTTCACTTCTCCATAGAGGGCATCTCCGAAGCTGTACTGCGCATCCGAAACACCGCCGTCGCGTTCATAATACGTGCATCCCGCCTCGGTGGCGCGCGCATACGCTACCGCCTCGGTCAGACCCAGTTGAGAAAAATAGATGTCTGTAAACTGCTCCATAACGGCTTCGTTTCGTTTCCAAACGTCTTTCATCGTGTAAGAATCGTACACCTCATACCGAATGCACAGGATCTTGCCTGTTTCGTCATCAACATCCAGCGTCAAAGCTCGGCTCGGATCGTATGCATTGGTATATGTAATGGTCCAATAAATAAAATACCTGCTCGTGTCGCTTGCATCGATGCCCAGTTTGGGGACAGCCGTGCAAAGCGTCGCATCGAACCACGCAAAGATCCCCGCCTGCACATACGCTTCCATCGCGCTTTCTGCCGCGGCGAGCACATCCTCCTCTGTCATGGAGGCTTGCAGGGGATCGATATCGACCGATTGCATATCCCCGAACATTGCCAATTTTCCCATCATGGGCAGATATTCCCGCTCCTCGGAAAGCTCCAGTTCCAGCGCCTTCATTTCGCTATAGCCGACGTGATCGACCGTTGCCCTGTCAAATATCGCCGCCGTGATATTCGGGAGCGATGCCGTGATGCCAAGAAGAAGCAGCGTCACGAGGAGCAAAATGGGGGTTTTGCATTTTTTCATATTCGCCATCTCCTTAGCTCTGGGGGAACGAGACCTGAAATCCGACGGGCATGATATACATCTGCACACAGATCGTTCTATATTTGGTATCTTCAAATGTGAATGTCGTGCTGACGGTATCATCCGCCAAGTTCCATTCGATCACGCTTGCTTCCTGCGCATTTTCCGTCGTCAGCGCAAGCGGGCGAAAGAACGCATCCACAAACCCCGTCAGCATCTGCTCCTGCTCCGTGCGGTCGGTCAGAGGATACTGCTCTTTATCCGACGTTTCATAGGAGATGTAGAGGATTTTCCCTGTTTCATCGTCAATGTGCAAAAAGAGATACTTGTACGGATCATTTTGATCAGAAAACGTAACGCCCCAAATAATGCTGATGTTATTTTTTTGCTCGCTATCGATCGCAAGATAGGGTTCAACTGAGCAGTAGGTATAGTCAAACCACGCGAAAAGGCCGACCTGCGCATATGCATCCATGTTAGCCTTTGCTGCATCGATCACTTCTGCCTCTGTCATGGATGCTTGCTTCGGCTCAATGGGGATGGTCGTCATTCGCATCTCCAAGGCAAGCTTTCGCGTCATGTTCTCCTTTTCGGAATCGAACGCAAGCTCGATCGACTGCATGGGCGCAGAATTCAGCTTTCCCGCCGCCTGAATATCCGAAATTTGCGCGACGATTCGAGGAAGCAGGGCAAATGCCGCGATCAGCAGGAGCGAAAGCAGGAGAAACGCGCCCGTCTTTCGCTTATTCATCCCTGTCCCCAACCTTTCCATACAGCGTGACGGTCACGCGCGTGCCCTTTTGAGGCTCGCTCTCAAAGCGGATATTGCCGCCATGCAATTCGACGATCTGTTTGCACAGCGCCAATCCAAGTCCTGCGCCGCCCTGACTTCTGGAGCGCGCTTTGTCCACGCGGTAAAATGCTTCCGTGATTCGGCTCAGCACCTCGGGTTCCATGCCACGACCGTTGTCAACGACCTGAAATTGGCATCCGCCCGAGATCGCGCTTCCCCGCACGGCAATGATCCCGCCACGATCCATTGCTTTGGATGCATTATCCACCAGATTATACAGGAGCGACTTTGTAAGGTCTGGCTCGAAAACCACACGTTTCTGCTCTGCCTTGCAGACCAGTCGGATGCCCTTTTCTTTCAGCGTCGGGGAAAGTGCCTGCTCAACTTCGTTAAGATATGTGCCCAGCCAAACGGACTTCATAACAGGCTCATCTTTTTTTAGCAAAATGAGATCCAGAAGCTTAAAGGACAACCGCTCCAAGCGATGCCCCTCCGAATAGATGTAATTTGCCGCCATCATGCGCGTGTTTTCGTCCAGATTTCCCTGACGGAGCAGGTCTGCAAAGCCGATTATGGATGTCATGGGCGTTTTCAGCTCATGCGCAAACGCGCCCATAAAGCTTTCCTGCCGTTGCATATCCGATTCCAGACGGCTGATGTTCTCCTGCAATTTGTCTGCCATGGCATCGAAATCGCGCGAAAGCTGACCGATCTCGTCATCGGCTGTGATGCGAGAACGTTTGGAAAGGTCGCCAGCAGAAATTTTTCGCACCGTGGTCGTAAGTCGGTGCAAATGCCGCGTCAGCGCGAACGAAAGCGTGACCGAAGAAATGATCCCAAAGAAAACCACCGCAATATAGATGATAATATATTGCTTCTGCTGCGTCTGACGGAGCAGATAAACATTGGACACATCAAAGCGGGACAGCAGCACCAAATCAACATCCCCCGCCGAGAGCCTGCTCAGGATCACAATGCCATTTCCGTGCCCGTCCGCAACAGGGAGATACGTGCATTGATCCGCAGAGGGGATCGGAAGAGAATAGTCCAAAAGCTCCGCATTTCCGCTTCGGAAGAGGAGTTCTTCACCGTTTTTTAGGGAGAGCGCTTGCCAGTTCCCGAGCCCCCGCGTTTCCATTTGCGAAAGTGCATCGGAAAGCCCCGAAAAATCGGTCTGATCGCTTAAAGAACTCAGCAGATACAGCATATTTTGAACCGATTCAAAGGAGCTCAGCGCCGCTTGCGTTTCCTGTTCCAGCGTGGCATTGAACGATGTCGTGATCATCAGCGTGCCGCCGATGCCAAAGGAGATCGCGATCAAAAGCGAGATCGTAATGGTCAGCTTCAGACGATAGCTCATACCTTATCCCTCCAAGCGGTAGCCCATGCCATAAACGGGCTTGATCCGATCATCCCAACCGACTTTCTTTTTCATGCGCTGGATGTGCAGTTCCACAGTTCGCGTGTTTTCTGGGTATTCACCGCCCCATACGCGCTCATAGATGGTCATTTTCGAGAGAACGACCCCCACATTTCGGGCAAAGAGCAGAAGCAGTTCATATTCCTTGCGCGTTAAGGGGATCTCCTCGCCGTCGCGCAGGACCTGCATGGACAGCGTATTGATCTCCAAACCGCCGACTTGCAGATTGGTCTGCAATTTCCCATGGCGGCGCAATACGCCATCGACCCGCGCCAGAAGTTCCAAAACGTCGAAGGGCTTGACCATATAGTCTTCCGCGCCCATTCTCAGCCCCTTGACCCGATCCGAAACGGCGTTCTTCGCCGTCAGAAAGATCACGGGAATGCCCGTGGCGCGTATGTAATCCATCAGCTCAAATCCGTCGATGCCGGGGAGCATAATGTCAAGCAGTATGAGGTCAAATGCTTCTTTTTCAATCAAATTCGCAGCTTCCACACCATCATACGCGCAGACGCATTCATACCCCGCCCTGCCCAAACTCAACCGCAGTAGCTCCGCTATGGGCTTCTCATCATCTACAGCAAGAATCCGTACCATTTCCCCTCGCCTCCCTTGTTGTGATAAAAGTATATCATAACTGCATCACGATTGCATCAAGAACAGGGAAATTTTCTGCCCTCATAAATCCCACACCCAAACGCTCCCCAAAAATAACCAAGCCCCCTCCAAAGGAAGCTTTTCGTGCTTCCT
>CAZVJJ010000049.1:0-11245 GCA_964627295.1 uncultured Oscillospiraceae bacterium
ATGAAAAATTTGTTTTTCCTCAAATTTTCTCTTGACTTTTATTAGCAGGTCTACCACGCGGTGCGTCGCGCAGCGAATCAGAATTCTCTGATTGCCTGTGGCAATCACACCTTGATCTATTTGGCAGTGCCCTGGTTCCCGAAGGAACCACAACTATTCTACCAAAATACGACAGCAATGTCAAAACATATTTTCACATTTATCCGCCAACCGATGTTTTTCGGTTGGCTTTTTGCATTTTTGGAGGTGATTTCTCAATCAGGAGCAATATGAACTGACCATGGGCAGCTTGTTTGATGGCATTGGTGGCTTTCCGCTGGCGGCGATCCGGCATGGGATCACGCCGGTGTGGGCCAGTGAAATTGAAGCCTTTCCTATGGCAGTAACAAAAATCCGATTCCCTGATATGCTCCATGTCGGGGACATTACAAAGCTGGACGGTGCAAAACTGCCGCCTGTGGACATCATCTGCGGTGGCAGCCCGTGTCAGGATCTCAGCGTGGCTGGCAAGCGTGCGGGACTTGCAGGTGCCCGTTCCGGTCTGTTTATGGAGCAAATTCGTGTGATGAAGGAGATGAGGGAAGCTGACCGACTGCGTGGAAGAACAGATGCACATATCCGACCTCGATTCGGCGTGTGGGAAAACGTTCCGGGAGCCTTTTCCAGCGGCGAACCCAAAGGCGAGGACTTCCGCATCGTCCTCGAAGAATTCGTCCGAATTGTGTGCGATACCGTATCTGTCCCTCGACCTGAGTCCGGACGCTGGGAACCTGCTGGGCGAATTTTACTGGGAAATTCTTTCTCCCTGGCGTGGCGCTGTCTCGATGCTCAATACTGGCAAGTCCCCCAGCGACGGAACAGGGTGTTCGTTGTGGCAGATTTTGGAGGCCCGACCGCACCCCAAATACTATTTGACCCCGAAAGCCTGCCAAGGGATCTTGCGCCGTGCGGCAGAACGGGATAAGCCCCTGCCGGAGCAACTGCGAATTGCCCTTGAGATTCAGGCAGGAGTACGAAAGCAAGAAAAAGCTATTTCGGATGTCGCATTCCATATCAACCAACGCAATGAAGGTATTGATCTGAATGGCGTTTCTGGGGCGCTGATGGCCACCCGAAATATGCAGATGCAGACATTTGTGACCCAACAAAATGATGGTATCGCATTTGCCCAAAACCAGCGTGACGAGGTGCGGGATCTGCATAATGTAGCATGCGCATTAAGCGCACAGCGGGGCATGAAACAGCAAACCTATATAGCGGCTGGCGTTGTTACCAAAGGGAATGGTGACTGCTTCTTGACAGAAGAAAAGCATACTGCATTGAGTGCGGGTGGAGGTCAGGCTGGACAGGGGTATCCCTGCGTCCTGTGCCTGAATGATCAGGGCGGGCAATTTATGAACTGCTCCGAAAACATTACGGGTACACTACGAGCGCAGATGAATGCCCACCAACCGCTGATTTTGGAATCCAATCAGGACCATGCAGCGGTGCGGACGGATGGGATTACACCTACACTTCCAGCTTCCATGGGCATGGGCGGTGGCTATGTGCCAATGCTGTATGAAAATCATGGCATTGATTCTCGATACACCGGCCCACATGAAGTATCGCCTACCCTGTCTGCTAGAGCGGGTACTGGCGGGAATAACCTGCCCTTAGTTGATCAGCGAGAAGATATTTACTGTATCGTTGGCAACATCATTGACCGCCAGCCCCAAAATGGCGGCAATGGGATCGGCTGTCAGAAGGACATTTCCTATACCCTGACGGGGATGGACAAGCATGCAATAAGCGTTCCGACATACCAAAATGTGGTGGGAGCATTGTGTAGCGGGGACGGAAAAGGTGTTGGAAATCAATATATTTCCCAAGATAAGTGCATCGTAGAGAACACCATCCTGATCCGCCGTCTGACACCCCTTGAGTGCGAGCGCTTGCAAGGTTTCCCAGACGAGTGGACAAACATCCCCTCCGCCTCGGATTCCGCCCGATACAAGGCGCTGGGCAACAGCGTGGCGATCCCCTGCGTGGAATTTATCATGGGTGGCATCGCTCTGATTTTGAAAGCAGAAAACGAAAAACGCAGGAGGCGAGGATGGATGATCATCCTCGCATTTATAAATTTAGGAGGAAAGAGTTATGACACAAAAGGACGCATTATCCAGGCGGCAGTTCCGCCAAAGTGGATTTGACGAAGCCGACTACGCATTCAATACCCAGGCAGGTACATTCACAGCAACCATCGACTGTAAGCGCTGGGGCAAAGGCAAAAAGCTGGTCACCTACATGACCTTTGCCGACGGCAGAAAAATCGTCGCCCCAACATGGCCGAGAAGCCAGTATGAAGGGCTAGCCAATATGCAGGTCGGTGCAAAAATCCGGGTTCTGTACATCCCCAACCGAGCTGGGACGCTCTGTGTGCGACAGGTTGTACTGGTAGCAGAATAACAATAAATTATGAAGGAGGAAAACTCGTGAATATCCGAAAAGATGTTGATTATACCGAAATGTATTGCACACTGGACAGCCTGATGGAGCAGCAACTCCCGCAGATGGAACTGTACTGCGCCATTGGCGAGGCTGTATGCCAGCGAACAGAAAAGGGTGCAGCAGTCATGGGTGCAGAGTATCTGCACAAGCATTACCCAGATGTTTCGGGTTTCTCTCCCAGAAACGTCCGAAGAATGCGGGACTTCTACCGCACCTATGAGCATCATCCGAAACTGCTAAAATTGGCAATGCAAATCGGCTGGATTCAGAATGTGGTCATTATGGAAACGGATCTGACTATGGAACTGCGGGAGTGGTATCTGAAAGCGGCGAAGCAGTTTGGCTGGTCCAAAACGGAGTTGATCGCCAATATCGAAGCTAAGTCCTATGAAAATATCCCCCTCGATATTGATGAGGAAATGTGCTATAATAGGAAAAAGGTAGCAACCAGTGCAAATACAACGTTTGTGTTTATTACCTACATGACTCAGAGTATCCATCGGATCAGTAGATACTGGAACAACTATAGAAAGTAACACCGACGACGATGGCATACTATGATGACTGATTCTCGCTGTACAAACAATTGCAAACCTATACAGTTATGGAAAGGTATCTATGTACAATGGGACAGATAGATTGAAATCATGAGTGTTAGCCGAGTAGTATTTGTGTGTGCTTGATCTTGTTTTTATCATGTCCACGATGAGAGGGCGAAAACAGCCGAGGATATGATGGTGAAACGGTTACGAGAGAAGTTGCACTACAATAAAACTACCGATGGATATTGTCATGTCGAAACTTGCGAATGAAAGTTGGTTGATTTTTCGCAAAATTCAATGTAAATCAATCCCAAAATACCTGCATCTATAGTGTCCTGCACAGACATAAAAAAGCCTTTTGTCCATCGGACAAAAGGCTTTTTTTAACTAAGTGTGCCTTGAGGCATGTGAAGTGATGCTTTGCATCGTGAAGTTGCTACGCAGTGAAGTTTGCTTTGCAAGTGTTGTGGCACACTTAACTTCACTAGCGAAGCGAGCTTCACTTAATCCTCACCCACCCCACGACGATTTTCGTAAGAAAGTCGTCGTTTCTTTTTGTTCTTTTCTCTTTTATCTCTTCACTTTTAACTATTCTCTAACAATCGTCGTTTCCAGAGAAAAGTGAAAAGAGAAGAGAGAAGAGTTGCTTCGCCGCCAGCTCTCCCAGAGGGAGAGCCAAGGGCGCTCCCGCGCCAATGCATAATATACGCCTGCTTCCTAAATTTGCAACGTTGTTCCCCCACATCAGTCACAAAAAATCGGATAGATTTTTTGTGACAGCTTCTCCCCAAGGAGAAGCCTTTGGTGGTCGTTGGCAAATTATGCGGGAAAATGATGTGTTTTCTAGTTAGCGGTAGACGAATGTGGTTGGAAATTTGAAGTTTTTTAGAGAAAAGAGAAGATAGAAAAGGGAAGAGAGGAAAGAACAGCGGGAAGAGTGAAGCGTGAAAATGGAAAAGAAAAAGCCCCGCTGGTAACAGCGGGGCTTATGTATGCGCTTTACAGGTACTGCTTGACGGCTTCGCCTGCGGTGGCGGGGTCGTCGGAGACGGTGATGGTGATCTCCATATTGTTGTCTGCGGCGAACTTTGCGCACCAGACGAGGAATTCCTCGGCGGCTGCCTTGTCGTCGCCGATGGTCTTATACAGATTGTCGATAAACACGTGGGTGATGTCAAAATTACCTGCGTGCAGACCGCTCAGGAAGCCCTTGAGCATACACGGATTGCTGATCGCATACTCCTTGGAGTCGATCAAGCGAACCTTATAAGAAATATCATAGGTAAGCTTTTTGCCATATTCAATGCAAACAACGTCGCCCGTTGCCTGCTCGACTGCTGCGTTGATGCCGTCGATCATCTTCTTGGTTTTGCCCGAGCCTTTCAGGCCCATAATAACATGAATCATCGGAATGTCCTCCTTTGCTCTGCCAGTTGTGGCTGTATGGACATTCTACCAGATTTCTGTGCAATTTGCAACTACTATTTCGTGTTTTTCACAAAAGATTTTCAAACTGTTCCAAAATCGTTTGTACCATATACACGTTTGCACGCCTTTGGCGGGCGAAAATGATACGAAAAAGTGGCAAAATCCCGCTATTTATGCCTCATATCCCGGCTTTCCGAGCAGTTCAAACATATTTCTCTTGTACAGCTCCACACCGGGCTGATTAAAGGGATTGACCCCCAAAACATATGCTGAGATCGCGCACGCGAGCTCGAAGAAGTAGAAAAGCTCGCCGACCGTCTCTTCATTCAGCGCGCCGCAGTCCATGCTGATGACGGGCACGCCACCATCGACGTGCGCGGCGACTGTGCCGATGTATGCCTGCTGGCAGACGTGATCGAGCGTTTTCCCCTCAAGATAGTTCAGCCCATCGACATTTTTCCAGTCCCCGCCGATGGTGCATTTCTGCTCGGGGGCATCAAAAAGGAGCATCGTTTCAAATAGATCTCGCTCCCCCTGCTGCACGAGCTGACCGAGCGAATGCAAGTCCGCGGTCAGATTTGCCGTCGCGGGGAAAATGCCCTTGCCGCGCTTCCCCTCGGATTCCCCGAAGAGCTGCTGCCACCACGCCCCGAACATCGCAAAGCACGGCTCGAACGATTCGAGCAATTCGATCTTCTTGCCGTTGCGGTAGAGCAGATTGCGCACCGCGGCATATAGCCACACGGGATTTTCAAACGAGCGGATGTCGTAGCGCTCCTGCGCATCGGCAGCGCCGCAGAGGACTTTGTGCACATCGATGCCAGCGACAGCCATCGGGAGCAGTCCCACCGCGCTGAGCACGCTGTAGCGCCCGCCGACGTTGGTCGGGATGACGAAGCTTTCCCAGTTTTCTTCCGATGCCATCTGCCGTAGCGCGCCGCTACAGGGGTCGGTGATGGCGTAGATGCGCGAATTTGCTTCCTCTGTGCCGTATTTGCGCTCCAGAAGCCAGCGAAGTGCGCGGAATGCGATGGCGGGCTCGGTCGTTGTGCCCGATTTGGAGACCACGATGAGAGAAAAATCCTTACCCTCAAGCAGGCGCGTCAGTTCCTGAAAATGGCGCGTGGAAAGGGAATTGCCCGCGAATAGGATCTGCGGATCGCCCTTTTTTTTGCCGATGTTGTGGCTCTGCCCCTGCAAAAGTTCGATCGCGGCGCGCGCACCAAGATAGCTTCCACCGATGCCGATGACGACGCAAATGTCGGATTCGGCGCGGATGCGCTCCGCTGCTTTCTGGATGCGGCGCAGTTCGGCAGTTTCTTCGCGCGTCGGCAGGTCGAGCCAGCCGAGGAAGCCGCCGCCCTCGCCCGAGCGGTCGGTGATGCATTTGTGCGCATCAAAAACTTCCTTTTCCATGGAAAGCAGGTCGGGAAGCGAGACCTGCCCCCAGATATTCGATATATCAACATTTATCATGTAAGATGCACCTCATTTCTGTCTTTCCCTATGTTACCGCAAATCGGCGGGAAACGCAACCCCCGCATATGGAAAAAAGTGCACGCCTCTGCGATTCTTAGGAGAATCTTAAAAGACGAAATCCAAAAAATGTGCTATAATCCAAGCAAACAGGAGGGATATGCTATGAAACGATTTTTTCGCCGACTGCTCCTACTTGCAGTCGTTGCGCTGCTTGCCGTTGCGACGGTGCAAAATTTTGATAAGCTCGAAGCCATCTACCGCGAACTGACCTTTTCGAGCGCCGAGCACACGGAAACGGAGCTATTTATAAAGGAATATGCCGATGCGCACGGCCTGCGCTACAGTGATTACCCCGCGAGCATGATCGCCCTGCTCGAACGCAACCCAGAAACGGAGAAATTCGTCCTCGAATATCCGACCTATACGAAAACCGACTGGGATCTTTCGGAATATGCCGATTGCGACAGCGTGCCGCTGTTTCTACAATGGGATCAGCGCTGGGGGTACGAAAAATACGGCTCGGACTGCATCGGCATCACAGGCTGTGGTCCGACGTGCCTTGCCATGGCGGGCTATTATCTGACGGGTGACGAACGCTTTGACCCTGCTACGGTCGCGGCATTTGCCGAGAAAAACGGCTACTATGCATCGGGCTACGGCTCGAGCTGGACGCTCATCAGCGAGGGCGGCGAGAAGCTCGGTCTGGATGTCACCGAGATCCCGCTCGTGAAAAAGCGCATGGTCGATAATGTCGCCGTGGACAATCCCATCATCCTCGCCATGGGCGCGGGCAATTTCACCACAAGCGGGCACTATATCGTGATCACGGGCATGGAAGACGGCGCATTCCGCGTCAACGACCCCAATAGCACCGAAAATTCCAGCCGCCTCTGGACGTATGAAGAACTTGAACCCGAGATCCGCAACCTTTGGGTCATCCGAAGAAAATCATAAAAAAGAGCGATGCTTCTGACGGTAAAAACCACCGCAAAAGCATCGCTTTCTTAATTTATTTCATATTTTTTGTATGATCGATCGCTATTCCTGCCCGTCGAGCGCGTCACCTGCGGCATCGACAGCGTCCTTGCCCGCCTGCATCAGGCGGATGAGCCACGCGGGGACGCTTGCGCCGAGTTTGACGGCATTTTCAAGCACCGAACCGAGCTCGGTGATGATGTACCATGCGAGCACCAGCGGCAAAACCAGCCCCGACCATGTAAATCCAAGCGCCAGATGCGTGCAGATGAGCGCCATCACGAGGTCGGCAAGCCCCGAAACGGACACCACCACGATCATCCCGCCCTTGTGCCAAAGTCCCTCGCGCGCCTCGGCGCTGCTCCATTGCCCCTGCTTGCACGCCGCCGCAGTCCCCGATAGGTAGTCGAGCGCCATGCACGCGACCCATACCGCCGCAAGGATGCCTTTCCATCCGAGTGCCGTCGCCACCGCGGTAAACGCCACGGTGATGCCCGCTTTTGCTGTGATCGAATGATCCATTCCCGTTTCCCCTTTCGTCAAAGTCCTAAAAAGCTGCGCCATGTTGCGCATCCAACGATGCCATCGGCGGTCAGGGCGTGCTTTTTCTGATAGTCCTTGACCGCCTGCGCTGTTGCGCTCCCGAAAATGCCGTCGATCCCGTGCACGCCGAGGTCGAAGCCCTCCGCAAGGAGCATGAGCTGTACTGCCCACACGCATTGCCCCAGATCGCCGTACTTCAGCGTGGGGAGCGTGGGCATTTCATTGGTCGCTGCACCGCCGAAACTCTCCCGCGATTCCTGCGCGCTCGAATACCAGAATGCTTTCTTCTCGCGGGTATCGATGTGCACAAAGCTGTCGTACAGCCCGATGCCAAGGATGCCGATGCTTTCGGCGTACTTCGCCACCTCGGCTGGCTCGACCCCCGCGACGGTAATATCTGCCGCCTGCCCCCGCATATGATATGACCGCGCCGCACCGCCGACCTCGGTATTGTGCGAAGCACAGCGGTAGCCACTCGAAAGATAGATGGGCGCGTCGAAATGCGCGCGGATCTTTTCAAGATACGCGACGAGCGTTTCGTCGATCAGGATCTCGCTACAATGACAGTTTTGCCCGTGACAGGCAAATTCCGATGCGCAAAAATGTTCAGAAAGGCGCGCATCCGAGCTTTTTCATAAGTTTTGATCGCCATAATATTCTCCTTATGCAATGATGTTGAATGACGGACGCACACCGAGCGCATTCGTCGCGATGCGGTAATCCATGCCACCTTCGTATGCGACGCTTGAAAATGCGACATTTGCCGCAACGTCGCGAAGCCAGTATTCCGTGCCGTTGCAGATCATGTCGGGACGAAGCGCAAAGAGGGGAAATTGCGCCTGATCGAGGTTGTATTCTTTCGGAAGCGTCGTTCCGTGCGCAATGTTGCGGAAGATGGAACTGCCGATCACATTGCGCTCCGTCATCAGCTCGACCGTGCTCAAACAGCCAACGATCTCGCTGACGTAGTGCTTCGTGATGCCGCTGTCGAGCGGGATGTAGTGGCTGAGGATGTGCGCGCTTCCAAATGCCGCCTCGATCGTCTGCTTCGCCTGCGTAAGTCCCTCGGTGTACATTTTCGATCCGACGTATGCGCCCTCGGCGGTCTGGGTGTCGTTCATCACGTGCTGATACAGGCATGTATCGGGCACGAGCGTGATGTGATGCTGTGTCACCGTGCCCGCTTGTGTGCCACGCTTAAAGTAGTAGTCAAATGCCGCGATGCGGTAATTCACACCATCGATCGTCCAGTAGTCGCCGATGTAAAGATCGCGGAATGTGCCGTCTTCGATCGCGGCATACTGCGCCGCACTTACCGCACTACCGAGCGATTTCCCGCGAAATACGCCATTGTGCGCGCCCGCGCCGTCGATCTTGTGCGCGTCGAGCGCCGCGCGGTTGGCATCGACCTGCTCGGAAAGTCCTGTAAGCGCATTGCCATTTTCCTCAAGTGCTGTTTCGAGCGCGGTCACCGCCGTCTCGCTGTCGCTTACCCGCGCAGAGAGCGCTTCGATCGCGTCCATGCAGTTTCCTGTAATGGCGAGCTGGAGCTCATTGATGGCGGATACGAGGTCACTCTTTTGCTCCGTATTGAGCGAAGTGAGATCACCGATCCGTTCCACCACGTTTATCCATTCTGGGCTTTCGGGGAGCAGGGTCGGGTCGCTCTCCGATGGCGATGCGCCCGCGAAGATCTCGCCGCAGAGCGCCATCGTCGATGGGATCACGAGCGTCCCATCTGCATTGCGCCCCTCCACGCCGAGGAAGAGATAATTGCGCACGCATCCATCATTTGCGAGGATGTCTGGCGCGACTTCGGCGTGCTCGTCCACCTCCAGCACCACCCGCGTGCCCGCGCGGCTCTTGCACACAAGCGTTTTGTGCAGTCCCTCCCATGCGCTGTCGAAGCTGAGCGTGACGGGAAGCCCGACCATACCTGTCGTGATCACGCCCGATACCTCCGCTTTCGCATGTGCCCCGCTGAGGGTCAATTTGATCGTTGTCAATCTGTTCACGTCCTTTCTGCGCCGCCCGAAAAATCGGTGCTTTGCATAAATAGACGAAAATCCTGCATCGGTTGCGCGACGGTGTGCAACAATGCAGGATTTTTCGTGTAAAATTTTTATAGAGGGCACTTTTTGCGTAGCAGAAAAATATTTTGAAAATGATAATAATTCTTATTGACAAATAGGATCATCTGTGCTATACTTTTCTCGTAAGCAAAGAGGGTCGCCCGACCCGAATAGGAGGTGCCTATGGAGCAAACGACGAAGACTTTCCGCAAGCGCAACGCGATCCTCGCTTGTTTGCGCAGTACCGATACCCATCCCAGCGCGGATTGGGTCTATGAGCGTGTCCGTGGTGACATTCCCGATATTTCGCTTGCCACCGTCTATCGCAACCTTGCCCTTTTCAAGCGCGAGGGCGTGATCACGAGTGTCGGCACAGTCGGGGGCATTGAGCGATTCGATGCCAATACTGCACCGCATGTCCACTTCATCTGCGCGTGCTGTGCGCGCGTGCAGGATCTGCACCAGATGGCTGTCCCCACCGCACTCAGTAACGAGGCGGCAAGCCAGAGTGGCGGCGCGGTAGATAGTTGCCAGCTTACCTTTTACGGCACTTGTGCCGAATGTATGAAAAAGTCTTGAGCGGGAGAAGATATCCCGAAAACGAAAATTAAATTTTGGAGGAAAACATTATGAAGAAATTTGTCTGCCCCGTCTGCGGTTACGTCCACGAAGCTGAGGAAATGCCCGAAGGCTTCAAGTGCCCCCTTTGCGGTGTCCCCGGTTCCAAGTTCAAGGTGATGGAAGAGGGCAAGCTCGCCGCTGAGCACGAGTACGGCATCTACGCAAAGACCGTTAAGAACAACCCCGACATCTCCGAGGAAGATAAGAAGTTCATTTTCGATCAGCTCATGGCAAACTTCCAGGGCGAGTGCTCCGAGGTCGGTATGTACCTGTGCATGGCGCGCATCGCACACCGCGAGGGCTACCCCGAGATCGGTCTGTACTGGGAGAAGGCAGCTTACGAGGAAGCTGAGCACGCCGCAAAATTCGCAGAGCTCCTCGGCGAGGATCTCGAGCCCAATATGACTGCTTCTACCCGCAAGAACCTCGCATGGCGCGTGGACTGCGAGTTCGGCGCGACTGCTGGCAAGGTCGATCTGGCGACTGTCGCAAAGAAGAATGGCCTCGATGCCATCCATGACACCGTTCACGAAATGGCGCGCGACGAGGCTCGTCACGGCAAGGCGCTCAAGGGCCTGCACGACCGCTACTTCGCCGCTGAGATCGCAAAGGACAAGGTCAAGGATACCGCCGATAAGGTCGCGGATAAAGTCGGCAACGCCGTCAACTCCGTCGTCGAAAAGATCAAGAATATGTAATAAAAACCCCAGGGAAACGGCTCGCCGTTTCCCTGGTTCGTTTTCTCATTGATCGATTTACGTGCACCCTTACCTGCTTTTATCATTTTCGTGACTCCACGAAAATGGTCGGAAATCTCGATTGCATATTTTATATTGCACGCCTTATCGTAGCTCCCCGCGTGGGGAGCTTTTCTCATTCCTCGACTTCAACGATGCCGTTTTCTTTTACGGTGATGCGCATACCGGTTTTGACATAGGCGAGGAATTCTTCGCCTAGGCTATCCACGACGGGCATTTGGGCTTCGGGAAGCCAGACGGACGCGAGGATCGAGCCTGCGGCGGCGAGGGAATCGATGGGCTTGGAAAAGAGCATACACGCGGGCTGGCGGTGCATGGCGCACGCGCAGTAGAGCAC
>CAZVJJ010000050.1:0-11203 GCA_964627295.1 uncultured Oscillospiraceae bacterium
GCGCCTAATCAGGCAGCCAGAGCAACAGTATTGTTGTCAGTTAAATTTAAAAAGTTACCCGTTTTATCGTGGTCAGGTGCCACGGCCCGCTTATCCAGCCTCACTACCCCCGTCGAAACCAGTACATCCCCATATGCGCACCTGCGGTGAGGTGCGCGGATAAATTAGAATCTGCCGTAGGGATCGGGGAGCTTTTTGGGTTCGGGATAGCTCTCGCCCTTGGTATCTACGGTGATGGAAGCGATTTTCTGCTCGGCAACGGGGCGGTCGTTTGCGCCCGTTCTGGTCGCCGCGATCGCATCGACAACATCCATGCCAGAGGTGACTTTGCCAAATGCGGCATACTGGCCGTCGAGGTGCTTTGCATCCTCGTGCATGATGAAGAATTGGCTTCCTGCGGAGTTGGGGGAGGAGGAGCGCGCCATCGAGAGCACGCCGCGCTTATGCTTCAGCTCGTTTTTAACGCCGTTGAAGAAAAATTCGCCCTTGATGCAGTAGCCGGGGCCACCCATGCCCGTGCCATCGGGGCAACCGCCCTGAATCATGAAGCCGGGAATGACGCGGTGGAAGATCAGACCGTCGTAGAAATTGTGCGCGCAAAGGTCGATGAAATTGTACACGCTCTGGGGCGCTTTGTCGGGGTACAGCTCGCCCTCGATGACACCGCCGTTTTCCATGGTGATCTTAAAAGTAGGATTTGCCATTTAGTATCTCTCCTTCATTGCGCGGTCGATCTGGCGCTTTGCGTCGCGCTCCGCCGCGGCTTGTCGTTTGTCGTATAGCTTCTTGCCCTTGCAAAGACCGACTTTTACCTTCACGCGACTGCCTTTCAGATAAACCGAAAGGGGGATGAGGGAGTAGCCGTCCTGCTTGACCTTGCCAAAAAGACGCATGATCTCGCGCTTGTGCATCAGAAGTCGCCGCGGGCGGCGCGCATCGACGTTGAAGCGATTTCCGTGATCGTAGGGAGAAATGTGCATCTGGTTGAGGATCATTTCGCCGTCTTTAATGCCGCACCATGCGTCTTTCAGGTTTAGCGTGCCCGCGCGGATGGATTTCACTTCCGTGCCGACGAGTGCAATGCCCGCTTCCAGTTCCTCCTCCACGAAGTATTCGTGATAGGCTTCACGGTTGCGTGCCATTACCTTGACAGAATCCTTTTCCAAAATGCTCACCTCCTGCGTGCCTTATGTTAGTATTATACCATGTCTGTCAAGAGGATAAAAGTGGAAAAATTCCCTGTAAGCAAAAAATACTTACAGGGAATGCTTTATAGAAATGGTTGCATCTGGCGGATATTTGCATTTTCACAATCAATCAGTGTTTGCGCGAGCGTGCCGAGGGCTTCGTCAGGGAGCTGGTGCTCGTGGACGTTTTTTAACCCTGTGATCATGCCGCGCGTATTGCCTTGGATCATCATACCTGCGATTTTGGAATCCGTATCGCCACCGTGCACGCGTGCGCGCACCATTGAACCCGCCATCCAACGCGCAATGCTTTGCAGTTCTGGAAGTTCCCAACCGCGCTGTGTTGCAAGCGCGTGCGCCTGCGTTTCGATGCTGTCGTACTCGCGAAGCTGTGATTGGAGTGCTTTTCGCAGGGCGGGACGCATGGGGGTATCGAGGATGGCGTGGATGCCGACTTGCCCCATCTGCGTCGTTTTGAGGATGGAGCTGAGCAGTTCCTTACTTGTTTTCATATTCATCACCGTGGATAGTATGCGCGCTGTGTGGCGTGACATGAATGGCAAATAATTCCACGCCTGCATATAATGCGCTAAGAAAGGATGGGATGCATATGTGTGCGATCGCAGGTGTTTTGAAATTGCCCCTTGGGGAGACGACGAAAGAGAAAATGCTTCAAACGATGGCGCGACGCGGTCCAGATGGGAATGGATGCTATGAAAATGGGGACTGCACGCTCCTACATACCCGCCTTGCGATCATCGATCCTGCGGGCGGCAGACAGCCGATGGCGCTTGCGCACGGGCAGGAGCGCTATATTCTGAGCTATAACGGGGAGCTTTACAATACGCAAGAGCTTCGGGATGCGCTGATCGCGCGCGGACACCGTTTTCAGGGGCATTCGGATACCGAGGTCGTGCTCCATAGCTATGCAGAGTGGAAAGAAGGGTGCGTTTCGCACCTGAACGGCATTTTTGCCTTCGCGGTGTGGGAAGAAAAACGCAAGCGCCTTTTTCTCGCGCGCGACCGCATCGGGGTGAAGCCGCTTTTCTATATGGAACACGCGGGTGGGTTGCTTTTTGCTTCGGAAATGAAAACGATCCTTGCCTATCCGACCGTCAAGGCGGAATTGGATGAACAAGGGGCGGCGACGCTGATCATGCTCGGCCCAGGGCGGCTTGCGGGTTCGGGGATATTTCGCGGGATCTGCGAGATAGAGCCTGCCTGCTATGCCTTTTATGAAAACGGCCATTTTTCGCATACGCGCTACTGGAAATTAACAGATCGCGAGCATTGCGAAAGCTTTGAGGAAACGGTTGAATGTGTGCGTTATCTTGTCGAGGACGCAATCAAGCGCCAGATGGTGTCGGATGTCCCGATCGGTACATTCCTCTCGGGAGGGCTGGATTCAAGCCTCATCAGCGCCATTTGCGCAAGGGAACAGCGCGCGCAGGGGAAACAGCTCAAAACGTTTTCCGTCGATTATGTGGACAATGAGAAGTATTTCCGCGCGAATAAATTTCAGCCGAATTCCGATGGGCATTATATCCGCGTCATGCAAAATGCGATCGATTCGTCCCATTTCCTGACGGAATTAACGCCCGAGATCCTTGCTGAGAATCTTGAAGCGGCAACGATCGCGCGGGATCTTCCTGGTATGGCAGATGTGGATTTTTCCATGCTTGCATTCTGTGGCGAGATCCGCAAAGAGGTCAAGGTCGCCCTTTCGGGGGAATGCGCAGATGAAATTTTTGGTGGCTATCCATGGTATCGCGACCCCGAGGTTCGCGCGCGTGAGGGATTCCCGTGGGCGCAGAATACCACCGAGCGCGCGTCGCTTCTGCGTCCTGCGCTTGCAGAGCGCATTCGTCCGCAGGAATTTGTGATGGATGCGTATCTCGACACCATTCGTGCAAGCGATATCCTGCCAGAAAACACACCAGAGGAAGCGCGGATGAAGCAGATGGTGAACCTGAATTTTCGCTATTTCATGCAGACGCTCCTTGATCGGAAAGACCGTATGAGTATGTACCATTCCCTTGAAGTGCGCGTTCCGTTCTGCGATTACCGCATTGCAGAATACCTGTATGCCGTTCCGTGGGAATATAAGGATCGCAATGGCAAAGAAAAGGGACTTCTTCGGTGTGCGATGGACGGCGTGCTCCCGCAGGAAGTGCTTTGGCGCAAGAAAAGCCCATATCCCAAGACATTTGATCCGAAATACGAAGCGCTGATTCGAGCGCGGCTTCACGCCCTGCTTCAAGAGCACGATGCGCCGATCTTTGCGCTGATCGATCCGCAGGCACTTCAAACGTGCATTACGGGAGAAAGCGAATGGCCGTGGTATGGGCAACTCATGCGCCGCCCGCAGACGATGGCATATTTCCTGCAACTCGATTTCTGGCTTCGGCATTACGGTGTTGATATTCTTTGTTAAGGATCGTATATAGTTTATCGTTGACGGGAAAGAGGATTTGTGCTAGAATACAGACGTAAAATGCGGGAGAATTGTTTCCTGCTGTTCACGTGTTTTTGAAAGATTTGAGATATACAGGAGGATTCGCAGTATGCGTAAAACGAAAATCATCTGCACCATCGGCCCTGCAAGCCAGAATGAGGAGACCCTCACTCAAATGATCCTTGCGGGCATGAATGTGGCTCGTCTGAATTTCTCTCACGGTAGCCATGAGGAGCACAAAGCAAAGATAGATTTGATCAAGCGCGTTCGTCAGAAGTTGGGCTTGCCCATTGCGATCATGCTTGATACAAAGGGACCTGAATACCGTATCCGCACTTTTGCGGATGGAAAGGTCGAACTGCACGAGGGAGATGACTTTACGTTTACCGTCGATGAAGTCGAGGGCGATGCGACGAAAGTTTCCGTCAATTATAAGCGCCTGAATCAGGATCTGAAGGTCGGCGATATCGTCACTGTCAACAATGGTATGGTCAAGTTTGAGGTGCAGAGCATCGAGGGCGCAGATATTCACTGCAAGTGCCTCGTTGGTGGTGTCCTGAGCAACCGTAAGAGTATGTCCTTCCCCAATAAGGTGATGTCTGGTCCGTATATCAGCGAGCAGGATAAGGCAGACATCCTTTTCGGTATTGAGCAGGGCGTTGATTTTATTGCGGCTTCGTTCGTTTCCTGCAAGCAGGATGTGCTCGACATTCAGAAGATCCTCGACCAGAACGGTGGCGACGGCATCGAAATCATTGCAAAGATCGAGAACCAGTCTGGCGTTGATAATATCGAGGAGATCTGCTCCGCTTGTGGCGGTATCATGATCGCACGTGGTGACCTTGGCGTGGAGATCCCGTTTGTGGAAGTCCCTGCGGTCCAGAAGAAGCTCACCCGCAAGTGCCGTATGCTCGGCAAGCGCGTGATCACCGCGACGGAGATGCTCGAATCCATGATCCAGAATCCGCGCCCGACCCGCGCAGAGATCTCGGATGTTGCAAATGCTGTTTATGATGGCACGTCCTGCGTGATGCTCTCGGGCGAGTCCGCGGCAGGTAAGTACCCTGTTGAAGCGGTAAAGGCGATGGCTTCCATTGCGGAGTACACCGAGCAGCACACCGACTATAAGCAGCGCTTCCTTGCGACGGAATACACGGGCAAGAATAATCTCGATTGCCTTTCCCATGCAGTTTGCTCCATGGCAATGGATGTCAATGCAAAGGGCATTGTTGTGTGCTCCGTTTCTGGCAAGACGGCGATGATGGTCAGCCGCTTCCGCACGCCTGTTGATATCATCGGCATGACGACCAACCGCAAGGCATGGCGTCGCCTGTCTATGAGCTGGGGTGTTACGCCTGTGATGGCAGACCAGTTCCCAAGCATGGACGTGATGTTCTACTATGCGAAGCATATGGCATCTGAGGCGCTTGGACTGCACGAGGGCGACAATATCGTGCTCACGGGTGGTCCGATCAACGGTCAGTCTGGCAATACCAACACCATCAAGATCGAAACGATCTGAACCCCCGATCCTTGAATAAAATAAAGAACGACTGCCACGGATAAGCGTTGCCGTGGCAGTCATTTTTATAAGTTTTTGCCAAAAACGCGCACGACTTTTTCGGCGTTTTCGCCACGTGAAATCGTCCGCCTAAAATGGTATAATTTATTTGGTAAATGATTGTTTTTTCGTAGTTTAGGAGGTTTTTGGAATGTTTCAGATCGGAGATCGTGTGCTTTATGGTATCCATGGCATCTGCTGCGTGACAGCGGTAGAGAAACAACGCGTGGATAAAAAGATCGTCAATTATCTCGTGCTTGAGCCTGAGGGACAAGCTGGCGCGCGTTATCTTGTACCGATGCACAGCGAGGCGGCGATGGGAAAATTGCGCGCGATGCTCACACGCGAGGAGCTCGAAGCGCTCATTTCTTCTGAATCTGTGCATGAAAATGGCTGGATCGCAGACGAAAACCGCCGCAAAGATGCCTACCGCGAACTCATCACCGCAGGAGATCGCGAAAAATTGATGAAAATGGTACATACGCTTTATCTCCACCGCGCCACACAGCATGGCGCGGGTCGAAAGGTGCATATGTGCGACGATAATTTCCTCCGCGATGCCGAAAAGCTTTTGTGTAGCGAAATTTGCGCAGTTATGGACATGAATGCGGACGAAGCAAAGCGTTATCTGCGCGAAAAACTCGGTGAGACCGATCAGGCGTCGTGAGGTCATCAATAAAGACGTAACACAAAAGGGAATGTACCGCAAATGCGACACACTCCCTTGACAGATTCGAGAAATGTGGTATATTGAACGTAGAAAAAGGGTGCTACCGATAGACGGTCGCCCCGCTCAGCGTTTAGAAAGTAACCGCCAAGTTTGGGACACTAGGGCGGTTACTTCTTTTTATTGTTATCATTGTTATGATTCATAGCGGAGACAATCAAGCCAGTCAAAACGACTGGCTTTTTTGGGGATATTTAAGAAATGTTTCGACGTAAAACTTTCATTTCTTTCGCGATTTCGACGACAAAACTTTTTGAAATTCGGGAAAATGCGAGGAAGCAAGCGTGATATTCTGAATATTCACGAAATTATTCACACTTTCCACAGCTTTTTCCACAGAGCGACAAAAGATAAATGTGTCGAAATATGGGAGAAAAAGTCGAAAAACGAGAAAAGGTTAATTTTCTTTAGATTTATAAAAATAAAGCGCAAACTTTTTTGCTAAATTTCTCCACAAGGGGACAAATGGTGCTTTATACGTGGAAATGCAGGAACAAATGAATGTTCCTGCATTTTCTTATAATGCTTCACCTAAAATCGACTTGGTCGCATAGGCGTTGAGAGACATATCGGCGCAGTTCCCTGCGAGATACTCGTAGTATGCCTGTGCGCCGATCATAGCACCGTTGTCACCGCAGAGATTCAGCGGCGGCATATAGACCTGAGCACCGAGCTTTTCGGCGGCAGTCAGGATATCGGCGCGGATGCGGGAATTTGCCGCGACACCGCCTGCAACGGCGATCTTGCGGCATTGCGTTTCGCGGATCGCCATTTCGACGCGTGGCACGAGGGTATCGGATACCGCGGCTGAGAAGCTGGCGCAAAGACTTGGAATATCAAGTGGCTCGCCGACCTGCTCAGCGTGGTGAATGAGATTGAGCGCGGCGGTCTTTAGACCAGAAAAGCTCATATTGTAGGGATTTTCGCCCGATTTTGCGCGAGGGAGAACGTATTTCTGGTCGTCCCCAAGTTTCGCGGCGCGGTCAAGTGCGGCACCACCGGGGTAGGGCATACCGAGCACGCGTGCGACCTTGTCGAAGCATTCTCCTGCGGCATCGTCGAGCGTTGTGCCGAGAATGCGCATTTCGGTGTAGTCTTTTACTTCGACGATCATGGTATGACCGCCAGAGACGACGAGGCAGAGAAAAGGCGGCTTCAGATCGGGGTAGGCGATGTAATTTGCTGCAATGTGACCGCGGATGTGGTGCACGGGGATCAGGGGCTTTCCCATCGCCATGGCGGCAGCTTTTGCGAAATTCACGCCGACGAGCACTGCACCGATCAGCCCTGGTGCATAAGTGACGGCGACAGCATCGATCTCGTCGCGGGTAAGTGCCGCTTCTGCAAGCGCTTGATCGGCGAGCGCGTAAATCGCTTCGATATGCTTTCTCGATGCGATCTCGGGTACGACACCGCCGTAGAGCCGATGCAGATCGACCTGCGATGCAATGCAGTCGCAAAGCACCTCACGCCCGTCGCGCACGATGGCAACGGCAGTTTCGTCGCAGGAGGATTCTACTGCTAAAATATTCAAATTTCCCACTCCTTTCGCAGGATTAAGGCATCTTCTTTGGGGGTTCTATAATAGTTTTTGCGCAGACCGACTTCAAAAAAGCCGAGCTTTTCGTATAGCGCCCGCGCAGGCATATTGGATGCGCGGACTTCAAGGGTAAGACTGTGGCTTCCGCGCGCACGAAGTGCATCTACAAGCGCCGCAATGAGCTGTTCTGCGATGCCACAACGGCGAAAGTCGGGCGCAACGGCAATGTTCATCATATCGCTTTCATCCAGAACGGTCTGTGAGCCGACGTAGCCGACTACGCGCCCATCTATGCAGGCGGTGATCCAGCATGACAGGGGATTGGTAAGCTCCCCTTGGATACTTTTTTCACTCCACGGATCGTGAAAGCAGATCGCTTCGAGTGCCGCGACCTGCGGCACATCGGAAGCATTCATGGATCGAAATTCTGTCATTTTGCGGCGTACCAACTCTCTGCGTATTTTGCTTCTGCAATGAGCGGGACTTTGAGCGCCGCAACGTGCTCCATCTCATAACGGATGCACGCGGCGACATCATCTGCGATCTCGGCGGGGCACTCAACGATCAGTTCATCGTGCACCTGAAGCAGAAGTTTTGCGTCAGGATAACGCGAATTTAGTGCGTTTTCGACACGGATCATAGCAAGTTTGATGAGGTCTGCCGCCGTGCCCTGAATGGGCGTGTTGAGCGCGATGCGCTCCGCACCACTTCGGATATTGAAATTGCTGCTTGTCAGCTCGGGAATATAGCGCTTGCGGCCATACATCGTCTCTGTGTAGCCTTTTTCCCGCGCGGAAATAACGATATTTTTCATATATTTCCGCACGCCAGCATAATTTGCCAGATAATTATCGATATATTCCTTTGCCTCGTAGCGGGAAACGCCGATATCTTCTGCAAGCGAGAATTCCGAAATGCCATACACGATGCCAAAGTTGACAGCTTTTGCATGACGGCGCTGAAGCGACGTGACAGACGCGATATCCACGCCGAATACCTGCGCGGCTGTCGCGGTGTGGATGTCTGTCCCGCTGAGGAATGCTTCCTGCATCGCCTTATCATCGGCAATGTGCGCAAGCACACGAAGCTCGATCTGGCTGTAATCGGCATCGACAAGCACGTAACCCTCGCGAGGGACGAACATCTTGCGGATCTCCGCACCAAGGTCAGTTCGCACGGGGATATTTTGCAGATTCGGCTCGGTGGACGAAAGGCGACCTGTCGCGGTGACGAGGTTTTGGAACGTCGTGCGAATGCGCCCGTCCTCGCAGATCACTTTCAGAAGTCCATCAGCATAGGTGGACTTGAGCTTTGTAAGCATACGGTAGTCCATGATCGCTGGGATGATGGGGTGCTTGCTTTTCAGTTTTTCGAGCACGTCGGCATTGGTCGAGTAGCCTGTCTTTGTTTTCTTGACAGGGGGCAGACCGAGCGTTTCAAACAGAAGCTCGCCGAGCTGTTTTGTGGAATTGATGTTGAATGCGCCACCAGAATACGAGAAAATGATCTGCTCGCATTCGCTGATACGCTGTGTGAGCATTTCGCCGAACGCGATGAGCTGGTTGCGATCGATGTCGATGCCGCGCGTTTCCATGCGGTAAAGAACGGTGCAAAGGGGAAGCTCGATGTCGCGGTAAAGCGAGAGCATTCCATTTTTTTCAAGCTCAGCTTCCAGAATGGGACGCAGATGCCAAAGTGCTTCTGCGCAAGCGGCGGCATCGTTGTCGTCGATGCTCATGCCGAGGAATGTCGTCGCAAGTTTCGATACGGGATAATCCGACTGTGAGGGATTGAGGTCATAAGCGGCAAGGGCTGTATCGAATGCAAATTCGCCACAGAAAATGCCCATTTCGTCCAGACGATGACGCGTGGTTTTGATATCGTGCCCGATCGTAGCGCCCGATAGGTCTGCACCCATCTGCGCTTCCATCGGTGTGAGGGCACATACGCCAGTTTCCCATGCTACACCGAGCGAACCGTCTGCGCTCACGTAGATCGCGCAGGGAACTGCTGCGTCGGGGAGCGCGCTTGCGCGTGGCAGAGGGGTGACAGTTTGTACGGTCGGTGTTTCTGCCTCGAGCGCCGCGCCACGCAGTCCATATTTGTCGATCAGACGGACAAATTCAAGCTTCTGAAACAGCGCATACAGCGCGCTACGGTCGTAGGGCTGAATGATCGCATCTTTCGGCTCAAAGTCGATGGGTGCTTCGGGGATGATGGTGGCAAGCTCGTAGGAAAGATAGGCGCTTTCTTTATCATTTTCCAATTTTTCGCGCAGTTTTGGCTTGATCGAGGGGTCGTCAAGGTGTGCGTATATGCCGTCGAGCGAACCGAACTGCTGAAGCAGCGCCTTTGCGGTCTTTTCGCCAACGCCCTTGACACCGGGGATATTGTCGGAGGAATCGCCCATGAGCGCTTTCAGATCGATCAAACGCTTGGGGGCGAAGCCGTATTCCTCTTGGAAAGTTTCCTGCGTGTAGAGCGTGGCATTTGTCTGCCCCATGCGGGAGATGACAAGTTTGATGTGCACATTTTCGTCGATCAGTTGTAGACTGTCGCGGTCGCCTGTGACGACGACGCATTCCCAGCCGTTATTGGAACAGATCTTGCCGACTGTACCGATCACATCGTCGGCTTCCCACCCTTGGCATTCGTAGATGGGAATGTTCATGGCGCGCAGAACGTCCTTCATGATCGGCATTTGCTGTGCAAGCTCGTCTGGCATCCCGTGGCGCGTCGCTTTATAACCGTCGTAGCGCAGATGGCGAAAAGTCGGTCCGTGCAGATCGAACGCAACGCAGACCGCTTCGGGCTGTTCCTCTTTCTCCATGCGCTCGAGGATGTTCAGAAAGCCGTAGATGGCATGGGTATACAGTCCCTCGCGCGTGGTAAGCGGTTTCACGCCAAAATAGGCGCGGTTGATCACAGAATTGCCATCTAAAATCAGCAGTTTCATACTTTTCTCCATTTTGCGCCCTGCGGCGTATCGATGATCTCAATGCCACGAGCTTTCAGCTCGTCACGGATGCGGTCAGCTTCTGCCCAGTTTTTCGACTTCTTTGCCTCGGTGCGGGCGGCAACGAGCGCATCGATCTCGGGATCGGCGTTTTCTGCTTCCTTGCGTGCATTTTCTTCCCGCAGGGCAGTTGCCTTTGTGATCAGGTCAAGGCTGAGCACCGTGTCGAATTCGCGGATGGCGGCAAGCTTCGTTGCATCGGAGCACTTGGCCTTGAGAACGTCGTATACAGCGGTGATGGCGAGGGACGTGTTCAGGTCGCCGTTGAGGGCGTTGACAAAACGCTCTTTAAGCTGTGCAAGTGCCGCATCGTCTACATCGCCTGCATCGGTAAAGGTTGCGATCTTTGCGACGAGCTTTTCGTAAGCGGTTGCGGCATTGTCGAGATTCTCCCAAGAGAAAACGAGGTTGCGGCGGTAGTGGCTTTGCAGGCAGAAGAGACGGTAGACCATGGGGTCATAGCCTTTCTGCTCAAGCAGGGAAACGGTCAAGAACTCTCCCTTGGATTTGCTCATTTTGCCAGAATCGGTATTGAGGTGATGCACATGGAACCAGTAATTGCACCATTTGTGCCCCATGTAGCTCTCCGATTGGGCGATCTCGTTGGTGTGGTGGGGGAATGCATTGTCAATACCACCGCAATGGATATCGAGATCCTCGCCAAGGTGCTTCATGGAAATGCAGGAGCATTCGATATGCCAACCGGGATAGCCGACA
>CAZVJJ010000051.1:0-10952 GCA_964627295.1 uncultured Oscillospiraceae bacterium
CCACCTTGCCAAGGTGGAGGTAGCGAGTTCGAGCCTCGTCACCCGCTCCAAAAATGAAAGACGATTTTCGTAAGAAAATCGTCTTTCATTTTTGTCCTTTTCTCTCTTATCTTTTCAATCTTCTCTATTATCTCTAATACTGCTTCCTAAAATCCACCGTTGCTCCCTCACATCAGTCACAAAAAATCAAATAGATTTTTTGTGACAGCTTCTCCCCAAGGAGAAGCCTTTGGCGGTCGTCGGTAGTCTGGCAGAAACACGCACATTTCCGTGGTCGCAACGTAGCGGACACCCGAGGACGGGTGTCTCTACAGAGCAAGTTATGATCGCATGGGTAAAATTGAATACAAAGAGGGTCTGCTGAGGTTTTTCAGCAGACCCTTTCTTTACATATCGTATTTTGCGGCGAGGCGGGCGGGTGGGAGTTTCAGGGGACGTGCGAGGGGGATGGTGGATACGGCAAGGTAGTACACGAGGATCGCACCACTCACGGCGACTGCGGCTGTCCACGGGAGCGTGAGCGAAAGTTCAAGCTCGGGGATCATCGTGGCGACATACACGCCAAGGCAGGTCACGAGCGCCGCGGGGAGCACCGTGCGGAGGGCGCTGAAGAGGGCTTCTATGGCGAAGATCGCATAGAGCTTGCGCTGTGGGATGCCAAGCAGACGGTAGACGGCAAGCAGTTCGATACGTCCATTCACCTGTGCGCGACAGAGCAGATACAGCATCACGAGCGAGAGCGCGAGAAGCGTTGTGATCACGATGCTTCGCCCGTCGGCGCGCAGACCAGCGGCCTCTTCATAGGCGCGGTAGGTATCGCCGTAGGGGTCTTTCACGGTCACGGTGAGAAGCTTGCTTTGCAGGTACATCTGGATCTGAAGTTCTGAACTAAGCAGGGGATCGATATTCTCAGCCTCACTTGTGAGGTAGGCGCGGATGATCTCGACATTGGTCTTGTCGGGCGATCCTTGCTTGAGCGCTTCGAGGTCGGGGGAGAGCTCGGAAAGCGATTTGATGCGAAGTGCGCTGTTGAGTGCGCTACGCACAGAAGATTTGTCCTCGCAATAGAGCATCACATTCTGACCGACGCTGCTTGCGATCACGGTATCAACGATCTCGTCGCGCGCGACGATGGCGGAGATCACATTTGGGTCATCAAAAACATCCACAATGGTCAGGTATTCGCCGCTTCCGAGGTGGTAGCTCTGCCCCGTGCGGTGGCGGTAGATCTCGCCTGCATTATTGACGAACACGGCGCATTCGCCCTCGTTGAGCGTGAGATCTCCATAAGTTTCGGGATCGCGGCTCTTTAGTTCTGAAAGCGTGATGACGGAAACGCCTGTCGTGCTTAGGCTTACAAGCGCTTCTTTGCTCAGATAGATGGAACGGTCGCCGCTGTCACAAATGCCGACGACAGTGGGGGCATAGGAGCGCTTGCCGATGTTCAGCTCGATGCCCAGGAAGAAATCCACACGGTTGATGCTTTTTGCAATGGTCGATTCCTGATCGAGTACCGCTTCAAATACCTGCCGATCGACGACGATCTCGTTGCTCGTTTCGGGCATACGACCGTAAATCAGCGTGGCGGGGTCGAGGTGGGAAATATCGACCTTGCTACAGGCGGGGAATTTGATCGTTTCGTCCTGCATCTGGTAAAAAAGATTCGTTGTGCACTCGACGGAACTGGGGAGACTGGGGAGAACCTCAAATTCTGCGCCCTGCGCCACCATCAGCGTGGAGATCATCTCCCAATAGCTGCGGTAGCTACCGTAGTTGACCTGCGTGGTATCGGTATTGTCGCCACGCCCCATGGTGATTTCCAGAATGTGCGAATCGGATGTAGAGAAATCCTCGGGGTCTAGCTTGGAAACGGCAATGTAATCGGCGGTGATGAAGAGCGCGAGCACCGTCAGCAGGGCGAGAAACACGCGAAGTCCTGCGCGCTGGATGCCCTTGCCGTGCATGAGCGAGCGCGCTTCCTGAAGCATCATTTTGCCTGTGATGCCCTTTCCTGCGCGGCATTCCTGCGCGGGCGGCTCGGCGAAAAGGTCGATGTTGCCGCTATCTTCCTGATCGACGCTTTCAAGCGTGAGGACAGGGCGCGTGCCCGCTTCGATGCGCACGGCATTGTCGGACGCGCTCAGCGTGACGGGGCGGGGGTCGTCGAGCTTGATAACGATGCGGTCGTTCAGCGTCACGACGGTGAGCGCGACAGGGGGCGCGCCCTCCTCACGGAGCAGACGGAGCGTGACGGCATCGGATTGCGTCGTGCTTTCGTGGTAATCGCCCGCGTAGAGGATCTTATCGGACGTTGCGGACATACTGCCACGATTCCATTCATCGGAATCCGTGTGGATCTGCCCTGCATCGAGCGTGATGATGCGGTCGGCATAAAAACGCGCGATGCGCTCTTCATGCGTGACCATGATCACGAGGCTTTCTTTGGATGCTTTGCGCAGAAGCGCGCAGATATTGCGCGTGTTCGCCTCGTCGAGATTGCCTGTCGGCTCGTCGGCGAAGATCACTTTTGGACGGCGCGCCAAGGCACGCGCGATGGCGATGCGCTGCTGCTGACCGCCAGAGAGTTCGCCGACGGTGCGGCGGATGTAGCGCTCCATATCGACTGCCCGCAATGCCATGCGCACGCGCTTCATTTTTTCGCTGTGGCTGAGGGAGAGCGAGTGCAGACCGAGGTAGACATTGTATGCAACGCTGTGATTTTCGAGCAGATAGTAATTTTGGAAGATGTAGCCAAAGTTTTTGTTGCGCTCCTGCTCATAGGCGCTCGTTCCGTAGCGCGTGACCTGCACGTCCTCGGTGACGATCGCGCCGCTGTCGAATGCATCCAGTCCACCGAGGGCATTGAGCAGGCTCGTCTTGCCACAGCCAGACGGACCGAGGATGCAAACGAATCCCGTGTCGGGGAGGGTAAAGGAAATGTCGCGCAGAACGTGGTTTGCGTTACTGCGGTGCCTGTCGTAGGTTTTATTGAGGGATCGCACTTCGATCATAATGCTTCCTCCTTTTGCGTGTCATCAAAGCTTAGGTCGCTTTCTTTGCCAGTAAGGGCATACACTTGCTTTCCGAGCGTTGCCATGATCCATCCTGCCGCCGCAAGCGATACGGCAAGGTGCACGGCGACCAGAAGCGCACAGGCGCTCCATGGGAGATAATGCAGGATATGCACGATGCGCTCGACACCGCGTGCACGGCAGAGCGCGAGCGCGCAGATGCTGAGCACTTGCCCGACGAGTGCAAAGCCCATCACCTGCCAGAGGACAGAACGTTTTGCCATTTTTGCGGAAAGGCCGATGTTGCTGAGCAGGCGGTAGCTATCCATCTGCGCGAGGAACATCGCGCGCAGGAGAATGAGCTGTAGCGCGATCACGGCAACAAGTGCCGCCAGACATATGAGCAGCGTCTGCACACGCTCCTGCGCAAGGGCATCGTCCTGCTTGACGGAGGCAAGCTGATAGGGCGAGGCGGCGGCATAGCCGAGCGCCTGAGCGGCATCGAGCACGCGCTCGGTATAGCCGTAATCGGCGATGGTCAGACTGACTTGATCTGCACCACCGTTATAGGTGAGTGCGTCAAAAGTGGTGGAGGACACCTCGACCATATTGCTCACCAAACGCTCGGAATAGGGCGCGGAGTCGATCGCAGATTCGATGAGCCAGACGGTGTTCGTGTTGTAATAGTCTATGGAAGTCTTATTCGACTGGCTGGTAGAAAGGTATCTGTAATACGTTTCGTGGATCGATATTTCTTCGCCGTCTATCCCTGTGGTAACGCGGTATTCCGAAATGTAGCGCGTGATGGAGAAGAGGTTGGGGGTCGTGCGGTTTTCAAGATCCCAGATCTCCGTTTCGCCATAGCCCGAAAGCACGCCGTTTTCGTCTAACGTGACGGGAACTGCGCTGTAGCCGAAGACCTCGGCATTTACAGGGATCCCATTTTGAGAAAGCGTGACTGAGATCATGCCACCTTCGGATGAGAGGGCAACATTGTAGCGGGTATCCCAGATGACATACCGCCCAGTCGAGAGGGTGCTATCGGTGCTGTCGAGCGGATAGAAGGCAAGATCTGTGTACTGATGATCGTTTATAGAGAGGATAAATGCATCCGCTTCGGGGTCATAACGCAGAGACTTCTGACTGGAAAGCATATAAAATGTATAGCCATCCAACTTGTCGTAAGCCCAATGGAGCGTGCGCGGAGCATCGGGGGTGTTGAGATCGATAAAATCTTTCTCAAATATTTCGGATAGGGATGTAGATGCAGTCGTATTCGCTTTTGTTTTCGATATTGCCTGCTCATTTTTTGCAACAAAGTCACGATAGAGCTGGCTATTGCCGATGAATTCATCGTCCTCCAGTTCGTCGTTTGGCAGGAAGCTGAATACGGTTTCCGTGACGTTGCTCTTTGCCGAAAGGATGACCTGCTGCCAGAAGCGACCGAACTGCTCGTGGAAGTAAAGTCCATCGCCAAAATCGGTCACGCCGACGACCTGCATTTCGAGCGTCAGGCAGGTATTGACCGCCCAGTAGCTCGGTGCGCGGAAGTAGACGGTGAGCGTCTGACCGATCATGCTTTCGTCCCCCACGGCGAGCACTTCGTAAAAGCTCTCGGGAAGCCGTCCCGCGCGCAGAAGCGTCTGCCCCTCGGGCAGGAGCGGCACAGTCTGGATAAATGGTGCATCGCTACGCAGGCGCGGATAGGTAGAGAGGGAAACAGAGACATCATCTATCGAATTTGTGACTTTTTCGTTCACGATCATGTCGAAATCCACGCCCTTACGGTAGGCGTACTGCTGATCGGTCACGTAGCCATTCGTTTCGAGGGAAACAACGTGCTCGAGCGCAAGGAGCTTCTCATAATCTGCCTGCGTCAGCGCTTCGCCATCGGTACGCGAAACGATGATGCGTTCTTTTGCGCCGTTTTTGAACAGGGAACTGTCATATTTGCGCGTATCGCTGTCGTCAAGATGGGTGATGAGCGTGCCCAGAAGCGCAAACACGGCAAATGCGGTGAGTGCGAAGAAAAGCAGCATAAAACTGCTCCAAACGGGGCGACTGCGCTGCTGTAAGCGGGCAACATAGAAGCTTACGGGGCGCTTCTGCTTTGCGGGGCGCACAAATGGGGCAGGGGAATAGGGCGCGCGCAGAGGGGCATCCATCACGACTTTGCCATCTTGCAAGATGATGTGGCGGGTGGCTGCGTTCTCTGCTTCGGAAAACTCGTGCGTGACAAGGAGCACAAGGCGCTCCTGCGCGGCGATGGTCAGAAGATCGATCACTTTTGCGCTGTTTTCAGGGTCGAGGTTGCCTGTGGGCTCGTCGGCGATCAGAATGGGGGCGGGTTTGGCGAGCGCACGCGCGATGCTCAGGCGCTGCTTCTGTCCGCTGGAGAGCTTCGCGGCGCGGCGCGTGCGAAGCTGCCAAAGATCGACCTGCTTGAGCAGGGACTGTGCTTTTTCGCGCGCCTCGCGCTTGGACATACCTGTTAAAAGAAGCGCGCTGACAACATTTTCCATAACGGTCGCGCCTGCGAGGATGCCGTAGTTTTGTGAAATGAAGCTGATGTTGTCGCGGCGGTATGCCTCCCAGTCTGCGCTGTCAAAATGCGAGGTGGGATTGCCACCGAAGAAGAGTTCACCGCTTTCATATGGTAAAATGCCACCGAGAACGTGCGAAAGCGTCGATTTTCCGCTACCGCTTTCTCCTGTGATGGCAACGAATTCGCCACGCGTAAAGCTCAGGTCGATGTTGTTCAGACCGACGACCACTGACTGCGTGCCAGTATAGTATTTGCACACGTTTGCGAGTTTTAATATCTCATTTGCCATGGATAAGCTCCTTTCTTTGTTGTGATGAGTTATGTATACCATTATAGTATGTGCACAGCGTGCAGTCAAGTGTTTTTTTGGAATGGTCGTTTTTGATGTGTTTTTTGACAAAAATGCCGCAAAGCGTCGGCTTTGCGGCATTTGGGATGATGAAAAATGATTATGCCTTCTCGAGTGCGAGGGTTCTCGTGGTGAGATCGCAAACCTCGCTCGGTCCAAAGTACTGGATCGCACCGGGGTAGGTGTAGCAGGTCTCGACAGCCCACTCAGCTCTGTGCTCGGCGAAGAAGGTGAAAGGCTTGCCGTCGAGCTCGACGAGTGCCTTGCGGATAACGGGCTTGTCCTTGCCGTTTCTTCTCTCGATGTTCATCATCTTGGTGATGGGCATACCGCCTGCGACCCACTCTTCTGCGGGCTTGGAGAGGTTGGAGACCTTGGACAGGTAGCCAGTATAGCCGTACTGGATCAGCATGAACGCGTTGTAGCCCAGCGAGTAGCAGTAGTCAGCATCGAAGTTCGAGGGGAATGCGCAACGGCCTTCGTAGCCGAGGAAGTGGTGCAGGGGGGAGAACTTGCCAGTATAAGTGCCAGCGACCTTGCGTGCGGCGAGGTTATCCTTAACGAGCGCGGAGAAGAGCTTCTCGGACTCGATGAGGGAGACCTGAACGTTGCCGTGCGGGTCGCGCTCGAGGAAGAGCTGCTGCTGGATGCTCTCGGGCAGGATCGCAAAAACGGACATGGACTGCTCGGTCAGACCGTTCTGGATGAATGCGTACTTGTCCTTCCAAGTGGGCAGGGCGTTGAACTCGGCAGTCTTTTCGCCTGCAAGAAGCTCGTTGATCTCAGCGATCAGCACGGAGAACTCGGGAACGAACTCGACAATGCCCTCGGGGATGATGGCAACACCGAAGTTCCAGCCCTTTGCGGCGCGTGCAGCCACGGAATCGGCGATATAGTCGGCGATCTGGGCAAGGGACATCTTCTTAGCGGCGACTTCCTCGCCGATCAGGCAGATGTTCGGCTGGGTCTCCAGTGCGCACTCGAGTGCGACGTGGGATGCGGAGCGACCCATGACCTTGACAAAGTGCCAGTATTTCTTAGCGGAGTTTGCATCGCGCTCGATGTTGCCGATGATCTCGCTATAGGTCTTGGTCGCGGTGTCGAAGCCGAAGGAGCACTCGATGTCCTCGTTCTTGAGGTCGCCATCGATGGTCTTGGGGCAACCGATGACCTGAACGCCCGTGTTGTGCGCTGCGAAATACTCAGCGAGGCAAGCGGCGTTGGTGTTGGAGTCGTCACCGCCGATGATCACGATCGCGGTGATGCCGTGCTTCTTGCAGACCTCAGCGGCGATGTTGAACTGCTCCTCGGTCTCGAGCTTGGTTCTGCCAGAGCCGATGATGTCGAATCCGCCCGTATTTCTGTACTCATTGATATAAGCATCGTCGAAAATGATGTAGTCGTCCTCAAGAAGACCGCTGGGGCCACCCTTGAAGCCGTAGAGAACATTTTCCTTGTCGGTCGCTTTCAGCGCGTCGTAAAGACCGCAGATAACGTTGTGACCGCCAGGCGCTTGACCGCCAGAGAGGATAACGCCGACAGTCTGCTTGCGGGGCGCAGAGGTATTCTGACCCTTTTCAAAGGTGATCTCGTTCTTGCCGTAGGTGTTGGGGAAGAGGGACTGGATCTTTTCCTGATCGGCGACGGACTGGGTTGCACCGCCGTTTTTCACGCTGATCTCGGAAATGCCATTGCGGAGCATGCCAGGCAGCTTCGGGCTGTACTGGTAGCGCGCGATCTGAAGAGGTGATTTTTTCATCTGAAAAACTCCTTGCTTTCTTTTTTAATGATATCAAGCACATTATACTCGATTTTTCGGAAAAGGTAAATAGGTATTTTCCCGATATATGCAACAATTTTTTGAATCGGCAGAGAAGATTTTTTTGCATCGCATACTTTTCGTAAAAAAAGATTGAAATAAAGGAAAAGTGTGCTATAATGTATGTGAACAAATGCGGCTCACGCCGCTATATAAGAAAGGATTGATTCCAATGGCTCTTGTAACCACTACCGAGATGTTCAAGAAGGCTTACAACGGCGGCTACGCTGTCGGTGCTTTCAATGTCAACAACATGGAGATCGTTCAGGGTATCACCGAGGCTTGCCGCGAGGAGAAAGCTCCTGTTATCCTGCAGGTTTCCAAGGGTGCTCGCGCCTACGCTAACCACACCTACCTCGTCAAGCTCGTTGAGGCTGCTGTTATCGAGTGCCCCGAGATCCCCATCGCACTTCACCTCGACCATGGCGACAGCTTCGAGACCTGCAAGTCCTGCATCGATGGCGGCTTCACCTCTGTCATGATCGACGCATCCAGCAAGTCTTTCGAGGAGAACATCGAGATCACCAAGCGCGTCGTTGAGTACGCACACGACCACGGCGTTGTCGTCGAGGCTGAGCTGGGCTCTCTTGCTGGCATCGAGGACGAGGTCAATGTCTCCGCTGAGGCTGCTTCCTACACCCGTCCCGAGGAAGTCGAAGAGTTCGTCACCCGTACTGGCTGTGACTCCCTCGCGATCGCGATCGGCACTTCCCACGGCGCTTACAAGTTCACCCCCGAGCAGTGCACCGTCAATGAGCAGGGCATTCTCGTTCCTCCCGCACTTCGTTTCGACGTTCTCGAGGAAGTTACCCGCCGTCTGCCCGGCTTCCCCATCGTTCTGCACGGCTCTTCTTCCGTGCCTCAGGAGTACGTCAAGATGGTCAATGCACACGGTGGCAAGATGCCCAACGCCATCGGTGTCCCCGAGGAGCAGCTGCGTAAGGCAGCATCCCTGTCCGTCTGCAAGATCAACATCGACTCCGACCTGCGTCTTGCAATGACTGGTACGATCCGTCAGTTCTACGATGAGCATCCCGACAAGTTTGACCCCCGCGAGTACCTGAAGCCCGCACGTGCAAACATCAAGGAGCTCGTCCGTCATAAGCTGGTCGATGTCCTCGGCTGCGCTGGCAAGGCTTGATTTACGTAAGGAAATTCTCCCGAATTCGTTCGGGAGAATTTTTTATAAGTCTTTCCAACCTGCGGTTGGAAAGAGATTTTTCGTTTTCAACTAACACTTTGTTGCTTTTTGCGCTGTTTTGGAGTAAGCTGAATGCGTGATCACGAGGGGGAGCTCTGAAGCAGAGATCCCAAAGAAAACAAAAAACGGAGATGTTACATTATGACGATCGGAAATACCATTGCTACCTTACGAAAAGAAAAGGGCATGACGCAGGAAGCGCTTGCAAATGCGCTGGGCGTCACCAATCAGGCGGTATCGAAGTGGGAATCGGACCAAAGTTGCCCCGATATTTCGCTCCTGCCGAGCATTGCAGACCTGTTTGATGTGTCGATCGACCACCTGTTCGGTCGTGAAAGCGCCGTGCAGAGTGGAAGCGATCTGCCGTGGGAGAATGACGGCACGCTCCGTGTCGTGATCTATCAGGGGCACACCCTGCTGGATAATTATCCCGAGGCGAGCGAGATCCGTGTTTGTATGAATGGGCTATGTGTTGAAAATGTCGAATGCGCCTGTTCTTTGTCCATCGACGGTAATGTGGGCGGAAATGTTACCGCAAAGGGAAGCTTGAATTGCGATGCGGTGCAGGGAGACGTTGTGGCAAGCGGTGGTGTGAACTGTGACGAGGTGCACGGAAACGTGCGTGCGGGCGGTAGCGTGAACTGCGACGATGTCGGGGGCGATGTCAATGCAGGCGGAAGCGTCCAATGCGATAGCGTAAATGGCTCGGTAAGAGCGGGCGGAAGCATCCGCATGTAAATAACGGATCATATCTGATACTGATATTCAATTAAAAACTTAAATCCAAAGGGATTGAAGTTTTTAATATGAAGATCATATGAGACGGGATTGTGTGATTTTCTATTCCGAAAATCACACAATCGACAGCGCCAACAGGCGATGTCTTTCAAATTAAACTTAAAGAGTTTAATTTGAAATCAGTATGAAAACGCGGTTTTTTTAGAAATTTGACAGAAACACTCTGAGGAGGTATTGTGATGACAAGAGAAGAAGCACAAGAAGTTGAACAGGAGAAATTAGACATCTATCGTGGGATATTATTCAATAATCAAGAATTTGAAAGCGGGATCACACAAGAGATTTTTTACGAATTTGACTGCCCTGAATTTGAAGAATTGCGCAGCAAGTATGACTTAGTCGAACGCGCAGGAGATGGCAGCGATTTTACGAGAGCAAAAAGACTGCTCCATTACTTTGCTCCGAAGTTGACACATTCACCATGGTATGACAATCACATTGAATGCAATGCGCTTCGGCTCTTGGAATATAGCCTTGATAATCCAGAGCAAGGGATCAACTGCCTGAACAAATCCAAGATACTGGTAGAATGCTGCTTGGCGGTGGGCATTTTTGCAAGGCGAGTTCTCATTATGCCATACTCCCCCTACGATTTTGATAATCACGTCGTTACGGAGATCTACGATAGGGAACTTCAAAAATGGATCATGATCGACCTCACAACGGATGGATATTTTATTGACGAGACCAGAACACCGCTCTCGCTCCTTGAAATGCGCAGTAAGTTTGCAAACGCAGAGTTTATTACATTTGTTTTTTCTACGGACGATCTAACGGATATAGAAAAACTTCGCGCCGAGCACTATTATTATAATACGTATTTCTGCAAAAATCTTTTCTATTTCCAAGTTGAACAGTACTCCACGTTTGGAGAAAAGAATAAATATTTGAACTTTATTCCGCATCACTTCTCTGTAAAGGAAACAAGACTGGCAAATTTGAATTATCTCATTAACAATCTCCCTGACGAACACGAAGATTCACGAAGCACATACGAAGATAGGCGAAAAAATTTGGACCAATATCAAGAACCGCAGAGGATCGATGTTGCATCCATGCAGAAAAAGCCGATTTGACCAAACTTGGAACAAGCAAGACGAAAAATAAACCGACCTGTGATCGTAACCACAGGTCGGTTTCGCTCTTTTTATACTGATATTCAATTAAAAACTTTAATCCAAAGGGATTGAAGTTTTTAATATGAAGATCATATGAGACGGGATTGTGTG
>CAZVJJ010000052.1:0-10742 GCA_964627295.1 uncultured Oscillospiraceae bacterium
CCAACAGGCGATGTCTTTCAAATTAAACTTAAAGAGTTTAATTTGAAATCAGTATTAGTGTATACTTAAAAACTGAAATTGACAATATCGTATGGTGTTATTTTTTCCTAACACAAAACGATAAGTTGCGTGCAAATCCCCCCCTCATCCGAGCGCATAGAGATAGACGCACAGGAAATGGAGCAGGCTTCCGATCACGACGAAGATATGGAATACCGAGTGCATCCATTTTTTCTTTGCACCGATGCCATAGAGCACCGCGCCGATGGTATAGGCGATGCCACCTGCGAGTAGCAGCCCGAACCCGCCCGCGCCGAGCGTAAGTAGCGCCGTGCGCCAGAATGGGATCACCGCCCAGCCCATGCCGATATAGCAGATCATGGAAAATACGCGGTACTGCTTCAGGTCGATGGCGGTCAATGTCACCGCAAGTGCGGTAAGCGCCCATTCAAGCACGAAAAGTCCCCAAGCAAGCGCGGGCGAACCCTGCCGCAGACCGCACAGCGCCACGGCGGTATAAGAGCCAGATATGAGAAGGTAGATCGTGCAGTGGTCGATCACCTGCATCACCTTTTTGCCCATGCAGATGGGGAGCGCGTGGTACACGCTCGAAATGGTGTAGAGCGTCACCATGCTGATGCCATAGACGATGCTTGCGAAAATATCCACACCGCCTCTATGCCTTGCCGCGCGGACGGTGCAAAGGATCAGCGCGACCAGACCGAGCGCGCCACCGACGATGTGCGTCACCATGTTCATGATCTCCTCACCCTTGGAGTAAGTGGGGAGCGTGCGGTCACATAGCTTTGTTCGTTTCATAGGGAGATCCCTGCCTTTCATACGAATTTCAAATTGAACGTTTTTCGTTCAATTTGAAAGACATCGCCTATTGGCGCTGTCGCCTTGCATTGTAGCACACCACGCGCACAAATGCTCCCTACTTGCGCTTTCTACCGCCCCTCTGCGCGGGAGAGCGCAGATTCTACCGCGCGGAGAGTGCAAAAAGTGTTGACAAAAGCCGTTTTTGGTGCTATTATCGAACCAAACCATGACTGAGGTCGCGAGTGTCAAAAGTAGCCTGTTGGTTCGGCAAATGCCGACAGGGGAAAGGGTCACTCGCCGAAGATCGTACCGCTCGCCAAAGGGGTGCGTTCTGGGACTGCGCAGAATATGCGTAGAACTGTCATCGCAAGATGGAGTGCAGACAGGGGATGAAGAAAGCTATTTCGTCTCATGTCATGCTGACATGGGATTTTTTATTTTTTGAAAGAGGCATCACTATGAAGAAAACATCCTTTTTGACCCTTGAAAAGGCACGCGAGATCCGCGACGTGATCCCCACGCCTTTCCATATTTACGATGAAGCGGGCATCCGCGCCAATGCGCGCCGTCTGAAAGCGGCATTTGCATGGAATGCAGGCTATAAGGAGTATTTCGCCGTCAAGGCGACCCCCAACCCCTATATTTTGCAGATCCTCAAAGAAGAGGGGTGTGGATGCGATTGTTCGAGCTATACAGAGCTTCTTATGAGCGAGGCAGTCGGCGTGACGGGGCATGATATCATGTTCTCCTCAAATGTCACCCCTGTGCAGGATATGCGCAAGGCATACGACCTCGGTGCATATATCAATCTGGACGATTCGACGCACGTCGAATTCCTTGAGCAGGTCACGGACGGGCATCTTCCCGAGACGGTCTGCCTGCGCTATAACCCCGGTGGATCGTTCTCCCTTGGCAATACCATCATGGATATGCCCCGCGACGCGAAGTACGGCATGACCGAGGATCAGATGGCGGGCGCGATCAATCGCCTGATGGCAATGGGTGTCAAGCATTTTGGCGTGCACGCATTCCTCGCTTCCAATACCACCACCAATGAGTATTATCCCGAGCTTGCGGCGATCATGTTCCGCCTCGCGGTGCGCCTGCGCAATGCAACGGGTTGCCACATCGCGTTTGTCAATCTCTCTGGTGGCATCGGCGTGGATTATCGCCCCGAGCAGCCCTCGTGCGATATCGCCACCATCGGTGAGGGCGTTCGTCGCCACTATGAGCAGATCCTCAAGCCCGAGGGAATGGACGATATCGCCATCTTCACAGAGCTTGGCCGCTTCATGCTCGCCCCTTACGGACATCTTGTCTCCACCGTCCTGCACCAGAAGCATATCTACCGCGAGTACATCGGACTGGATGCCTGCGCGGCAAACCTCATGCGTCCTGCAATGTATGGCGCGTACCATCATATCACCGTGCTCGGCAAGGAAAATGCGATCCTCGACCATGTCTACGATGTCACAGGCGGTCTTTGCGAGAATAATGACAAGTTCGCCATCGAGCGTAGCCTGCCCGAGATCGAGATCGGCGACATCGTCGCGATCCATGATACAGGCGCGCATGGCTTCTCCATGGGCTATAATTATAACGGAAAGCTCCGCTCGGCAGAGGTGCTCCTGCATCCCGACGGCTCGTTCAAGCTGATCCGTCGCGCGGAGACCCCCAAGGACTATTTTGCTACGTTTGACGGAACGGAGTTTCACTTCGGCGAGTAACATTTGGCGTTCTGCATAAAAATCGCACGGTTATTTTGGCTGTCTCGAATCGGATTTTACAAGAATTTTTCATACTTTCCTGCGCAACTTGTGCTATAATGATACAGGTAGCAGGGCGGCTGTGCGGGGCTTCACCGCGCGGAACGGTATCTGCCTGCACCAGAAGGAGATCCTATGAATAATATTCTGTTTTTTCTGACACCGAAGGCAATGTGTTCCTTCTTGTATGATGATTATACCATTCGGCAGGCACTTGAAAAAATGGAAGTTGTCGGCTACTCGGCGCTTCCCATCCTCAATAAGCGTGGCGAATACCGTGGCACACTCACGCAGGGCGATGTCCTGTGGGCGATGAAGAACATGTGCTACATGGATATGCGGCAGGCAGAGGCGCATCGCATCACCGAGATCGCCCGCCAGCGCGATAATATCCCCGTCCGCGTCACGACCTCCATGCATGACCTCGTCGAGCGCGCAGGAAGCCAGAATTTCGTCCCCGTCGTGGACGATAAGGATGCCTTCATCGGCCTCGTCACCCGAAGCGCCATCATCCACTATTGCATGGAAAAGCTTTTCCCAGACGATTGATCCATACCAAAAAGCGCGGGGCATCGCCCCGCGCTTTGCATATGAATGGTTACCCGATGTCACGCAAGAAATGACCCCGCGATCTGCACGAACAGGTATGTATACGGCAGTACCAGCAGCAGACTGTCAAATCGGTCTAAAAATCCGCCGTGCCCAGGGAGTATTTTTCCGTAGTCTTTGATATCGGTGATCCGCTTGATCGCGGAGAAAGACAAATCGCCAAATTCTGATACGATGGATGCAGAGATCAGGTAAAGGGTCAGCTTCCCGTAGGAGATCGTCAGCACTTCCGTTGCATCCAAAATGCAGGCGATCAGAGAAAAAACAACGACCGTTGTAATAATGCCGCCGATGCTTCCAGCCAACGTCTTATTCGGACTGATGGTCGGGGCAATTTTTTTGTGCCCGAATTTGCATCCGATGAGATAGGCGGCGATATCGCACACATTGCACACTAGGATCGCCAGCGCCAGCAGGGAAAGCCCGCCATCCATAGCGCGGAGCGGGAGCATTGCATGGTAGAAGATCACAATGATCGTAGCAAGCACCGCCGATGTGCCATTTCCAATGCTACTGGCAGACCCGATCTCTCCCATGAGCCATGCAAACAGGAAGAGCGCGACGACGAAGCACCCACCGACAAGGATATCATAATGCGGCACATCCCACACGGATAGCAGGAGCGCACAAATGCAGGAGATCGTCAAAAAGCGCTGATTTTTGCCCGCACCTGTCGCACGGTATAGCTCAAATACAGAGACGAGGGAAAGCGTCGCGACGGCAAGCTTCAAAAACCATGCAACATCGGAAAATGCAAGCAGCACAAAGAGCCCTAGAAAGATCCCCGCGCCTGTTCGTATTCTTGTTTTTAACATTCTGATCCACCTTGTCTATTGATTTGTTTCTTTTTGAGAATTTTGTAAAAAACGCAGGAGAAAATCGTGATCCCACATTCTGTGCAAACAGATGCGATAAATGCAGGAGATGTCACATCGTGCGCGCTCATTCCCATGACGGTAAAGATGCAGATCGACGGCAAAAATCCGACGGTCGCGCCCAAAAGGTACTTGTGATATGGGATCGTCGTGATGCCGAAAAATGCGCTGACCAAATCGCATGGGAAAATGCCGATAACGCGAATGATAAATGCGAAAAATAGACTGTTTTTCGATCGTTTATCCTTGAGAAGCGCCATTTTTGGATGCTTATTGATGATTTTTTCGACATATTGCGCACCGCATTTCCTCGCGATCCAAAAGGGGAGCGAGAGCATGAGCATCGTCCCGAGTATATTCACCAGCAATGCGGTCGCGCGCGGGAATACGATCCCGCTTACCGCATATAAAACGGCGCAGGGGAAGACGATGCTCAGACTTTTGAAGCAGTACAGCAGTAGCATGACGCCGATCGCGGTCGTTTCGCGACTGGGTAGAATGGCGGTGATGGATGCAACGCTGATCTCGTCGCGATGCACCATGCAAACGATCAGCACACCGCAGATCATTAGCATAGAAACTGCACTACAGAGCATGGGGGTGATGTGCGCGGCTTTTGTAAGGAAGCGTGTTTTTCCGTTCCGTTGCATTCGGATGCCCTCACTTTTTTTGGATTGGAATGGACGCTCGCGCCAGCGTGCCCGCTTACAGCGTATCGTGATCGCTTCCTTTTTGAAGATAGCCGAGCAGACCTGCGACAAGGATCAAAAGGATCGAAACGATCAGCATAAGCACCCAGAAACGTCCATCTCGCACAGCCGCGCTTCTTAAAATGCGCCAAACGCCCGAAACGCCTGTGATGCCAGCGCCGATCGCCAGCCAGAGCGTATTCTGCTTGGCAAGCGCGACCAAGATCGCCGCAATGGGGACGCAGATCTGGATGATGGAATAGAGCACCAGACTTTGCACATTGAAGTTTTCGGAGACCTCCTGCTTAAAGTACGTGTTCAGCTCTGCATGATCCTTCGGAAACCACACGAATGCGGAAATGGAAACATCTCCCTCTGCCGACCAGAACGGCAGGAACTGGAATACACACGCGGTAAGCAAAAGAAGTACGCTCAAGACAGCGAAGATGATTTTTATGGATGATTTTTTGTTTTTCATAATGGAAACCTCCTCGGGGTTCAAAAGGGATACTGGGGGATGCCGCCCTTAGCGGGTCGTAGCTTCTCCCGCAAAGAGCTTGCGATAAAATGCCAGATACAGGATAAGCGACAGAACGATAAAGCAAGCGCAGATGGCAAATAGCACATTGGCGCAAGTTTCTGAGATCGTCGGGAACAAGAATAGAATGACCATCGTCGCATACAAAGCGACAGTCGTCGCTTTCCCGAACCATTGCGCACTATTGACGCTGTCCTTTTTCTGGATCGCGAGCCAGCCGAAAAATGCCATGATGAGTTCTTTGACGATGAACAGAGCAAGCAGATAGCGGACTGCCTTGTAACGGTCAAAAAGGCAAACGATCATAGCCGCCTGCGTCAGCTTATCAGCAATGGGGTCGATGATCTTTCCCAGATCCGATACCATGTTGTAATGTCGGGCAATATAGCCATCGAGAATATCCGTCGCACCCGAGAGCACGACCACCCCGACCGCAAGGACATAGTTTTCTTTCGCGATATATAGCCACAAAATCAGCGGAATGAGAAGCAATCGTACAAGGCTCAGCAAATTCGGAATGGTCAGGATCTGTTCTTTCTTAAATAATCGGTGCATCGTTTTCTTTCTCCTTCATGCGCGCAAGCGTCTGCTCATAGAATAGATTCAGTTGCCCGACATAGTTTTCTTTCCATGGCTTGTTGCGCCCGCAATAGTGGATGATCACGGCGTTCTCCTTGACCCATTGCATATTCAGCCCTTTTTCAAAGGGTGCGTGCCATTGGTATAGCTTTTCGGACATATTATAGCGATAGCTGTCGAGGGCAAAGATCTTGCTTCCATACAGCGCGCTGATCACATCCTGATCGGGGAGCATGAGCACATTTTTCCTGCGCTCGATAAAATCGAACACTTCCTGCGCATCCTGTTCGCTGCGCAAGCGTTCCAAATTCATCAGCATCACACCAGAATTGATGTAAGGGGCATCTTCTTCCATATCCAGCCGAAATTCGTTGAATTTCCGCAGGAAAGAGCCCGTGTGGGATGCGGCGGCAAAATAGTAGTCATTCATCGGTAGATCATAGAGGGGCTGGATGCTCCCATTTACGATGAGATCAGGGTCGAGGTACAAAATGCGGTCAAGATGTTGCGGCAAGAGCTGTGCCGCGAAGATTCGGTAGTAGATCTCTTTCGGATAGCGGGAACTGGTCGGGGCGTTCTCCAGCTTCAGGGAGTCTGCACAAATCAGGTGGAGTTGCCCACGGTCGCCGATGATTTGAACGGTAGATGCCACATCTTGCGCGTCCATAGCGGTGTGGAGCAGATAGATGTCAAAATCGCACGCTGGATCGCTTTCCAAAAGGGAGAAGAGCATCACATTCAGATGCGGGATGTAGTTTTTGTCCAGCGTGACGAGTATGTTGATAGACCGCTTCGTCAAGATATGACCGCCTCCATATTTTCCTGCCGTGCCGCCACGGAAGAAGCCATCGCATGATAGGTGCGCACGCCAGAAATGGTCTCGCCGTCGATCTGCAAGGGGGATGGACGGTCAAATTCTACGCGAATATCCTTTCCCTCCAAAATCGTAACAACGTCGGTATGCTGGATGTGCTTCCCTTGGAAGATGGATGGGAAGATCGTGAGCGTTTTCATCTTCCCCGCGGTGTGAAATACCATGATAGAGAGGGTCTGATCCGCACGCGTCCGATCTTGATCCGGCGTGGGATACATACCGCCACCATAGCATTTGCCGAACATGGTGGGCGCGATCCACACCCTGTCATAGCTGTGCACCGCTCCGTCCACGGTGATCGTGGCGCGGACGGGCGGGAAACCCCAGAGAAGCCCTCGAATGGCGATGAGGGTATAGTTGATTTTTTTCTTTCCTTGGGCACGCAGGCGGTCGCCGACTTCCGTGCAGTAGCCATCGATGCCGAAGCCGATGCCATTTAAGAAGTGGCGGGTCTGTCCTGCCACTTCCACTACGGGAAGATCTGTCAGATATTTCCCGATTTCAAAGGGCGGGTCGCCGTATGCTTTCCCCAGCTCTCGGGCAAAATCATTTCCCGTTCCCGTGGGATAGTACAAAACGCGTTGCGGCAATTTTGACCCTGCGGTGTTGTTTGCGAAATGGTGCAGCGTTCCGTCACCGCCTGTGAGCACGAGAAAATCGTCCTCTTTCAGCCCTGCCAAAAATGCGCGATAGTCCGCGATTTTTGAAACATCTGTAAAAACCAGCGGCTCAGCGAAATAGCGGTCAAGCGCGGCGATGTCCTTTGCGGATTCGCCGTTTCCTGCTTTCAAATTCGTCAATATGTATCCTGTTGCCATGTTTTCTCTCTTTTCTCTATATTTTTCTGCAATAAGCAGGCGACTGCTGTACCGAGCATATGGGTATTGGCGTTTTTTACATTCTCCGACGGAATGACTTCCACTACCTCAAGATATACATCGGTTGCGCGCCGTGGGAAGTTTTTTGCAATTTGTTCTGTCCCAGAAACGGCGATCACCGCAATGGGCGTTTCTGCTTTCTTCGCGATTTTGAACACGCCGTCGTGAAATGGAAGCAACGCGCCAGTTCTGCTCCGTGTTCCCTCGGGATAAATACCGATGGATACTTCCTGCTTGCGCAGGAGTTTTGCGGCTTGATTGATGGCAGAGAGCGCCTTGCGGGGATCGTCCCTGTCGATGGGGAGGAAACAGCATTTGCGAATGATGCGCCCGAATAAGGGAATGCTGAAATTCTCCGGTTTGGAAACAAATGCGATTTTCCATTGCGGGAACGCCGTCCATGTCACGATGGGGTCAAAATTCGAGATGTGATTTCCGACAAAAAGGATTTTTTCCTCCCGTGGCAATTTTTCCGCTCCGCTCACATGGATACGCACCCGCGCAACTTTCAGGGCGATCCAAGACGTGCTGTGCAGAAGCCACCGATAAAGCCGATTTGGCTTTTCGTAAACCTTGTTGGGATCTACAAACAATGCGCACAGTAGGACGCTCAGAAGATAGAGCACTACGATCGCCGCAAGGGCGCCTAACATATATTTTATGACCATATTCATCTCACCATCAAACACTGGATCACCATGGCGACACCACGAAAAACGCACCCCGCTTTTCCAGATATTGCCATAATTTCCTTTAAGATGGCAATAGTATATATCGCATTTCTAAACTGAAACGAAACAAAAAGGCGGCGGCACTATCTAAGTGCCGCCGTATAAAGACAGGAAAAGGATTCTTGACCGATAGAAAAAGTGCGCAAATGCAGTCCGTAATTACGGATTTTTTGGCAGAGTGACTGTAAATGTCGTCGTGTTGTTCTGGCTCTCTACGGCAACCGTTCCGCCGTGGAGCTCCGTCACGCGCTTGACGATGGCAAGCCCGATGCCGTTTCCCTCGGAAGCGTGGGATTCATCTGCCTGATAAAATTTGTTGAAGATCTTCTTCTGGTGCTCTGGCGCGATCTCGCTGTCGGTGTTCATGATGGACACGGTGAGCGCGCCCTCCGCTTCCGTCATCTTCACTTCCACAAACCCGCCATACGGCGTAAATTTGATGGCATTGTCCAGCAGATTGATCCAGACCTGCTTCAATAGCTCTGCATCCGCGCAAATATTGTGCTCATGGAAGTCAAGGGAGAATTCGATCGCTTTTTCTTCCCATTTTTCGCTCAGAAGCAGAATGCAGGAGCGGATCTGCTCCGATAGGTTAAATTCCATCATGTCTTTCAGGATCGCCTGATTTTCCACATTCGTCAGATCGAGCACATTGGTCGCCATCTGGGAAAGCCGCAGGGATTCTTCTTCAATGATGCGCAGGTATTCCTGCTTTTCTTCTTCGCTCAGGTTTCCGTGCCGCAGGAGCTTCGTAAAACCTGCGATGGATACGATGGGGGTCTTGAATTCGTGGGAGAAATTGTTGATAAAATCGCTTCGTAGCATCTGGGTGTTTTCGAGTTCTTCCGCCATGCGATTAAAGCTGTCGGTAAGCTCCATCACGGTGGGATATTTTCCCCAAAGTGTGCCATAGTCCAGTCGGGCTTTGTAATCGCCTGCGGCGAGCCGATTGAGCTGATTGATGAGCTTGTTCACAGGATTCATGGGGATCCTGCCGAGCAGGGCAGTCATGAGCGTGCCGAATCCCAAACCGCACAGGATGAACGTAATGATGACCCTCGTGGAGGAGATCGCGGTCTGATTTGGACCTGTCAGAATGCGAAAATGGATCAGCAGATACAAAACGCCGCCGACAAACAGAAATGTCACCAGCATAAAGCAAAGGACGATGCCTGTAAATAGCAAAGTCAGCGCCAGACGGTGCTGACGGTCTTGTTTCTTCATTTCGTACCTCCTGCACTTACTTTAGCACAGCCTTGTAGCCAAGGCCGCGGACAGAAACGATCTCAAATTCTTCCCAGCCCTCGAATCGCCGCCTGAGCCTTCCAATATGCACCGTCACGGTCTCCCATCCTGTTTCGCTTTCTGCGCCCCAGATCTCATCCATGAGCTGAATGCGGGTGAAGATCTTACTGGGGTAGGAGAGGAGCTTGTAGAGTAGAAGAAATTCCTTTTGCGGAAGCACCTGCGTCTGCCCATTTTTGGTCACGCTCAGCGCATCGTAATCAAGCACCACGCCACCGATGTTCATTTTGTGCTCGCTGGCGATTTGCGCCCGCCGAAGCAGGGCTTTGATGCGCAGGAGCATCTCCTTTTCGTCCACGGGTTTTGTCATATAGTCATCCGTGCCGACGAGGAAGCCTTTCTGCTTGTCTTCTGGAAGCTGTTTTGCCGAAACCATCAGGATGGGGAGCGTGTTCCTGCTCTCGCGCAGGGTCTGGGTAAAGGCGTAGCCGTCCATTTTCGGCATCATGATATCCAGCACCACAAGGTCGATGTGCTCCTGATCCATCACGTGTAAGGCGTCCTCGCCGTTTTCTGCCGTGAAAACGGTGTAGTGCTCCGCTTCCAAAACGGCTCTCATCAAAATTCGAGTATTTTTGTCGTCATCCACGACCAAAATACGAAACATACACATCACCTCGTGCTCCATAATAATCGCAATAGATAAACTGAAACGAAACTATCTCTTCCTATTTTATTCGCATATCCCCAAAAGGTCAATAGCAAAGCTGCTTGTAGCATTTTCCTGCGCATAAGAAAATCCCCGAGATCCGTAGATCTCGGGGATTTGATTCCTTTTTGACGGAAAAAGTCGGAAATCAGCGCTTGCTGAACTGAGGAGCCCGACGGGCGGCCTTCAAGCCGTACTGCTGATGCTTGCAGGCTCGAAAACCCTTGTGCCGCAACGGTTTTTCAATGTTCTGTATCGTTTTAGCCCCTAATTTAGCCCCTGTTTTCAAAGTGCTTCCGATTAGGAAAATGCGTTGTTTACAACAGAGGCAAGTTGCTCAGGTTTATTGTACTTGACCTTGGCGTAAATGTCCATGATTACCCTTGGTGAGCCGCTTGGCAAGCTCGCATCCCAAACGGTTTGCTTC
>CAZVJJ010000053.1:0-10536 GCA_964627295.1 uncultured Oscillospiraceae bacterium
CCTTGTTCTCCAGAGTATTCAGACCTCTCTGCAGAGCAGGAGCGGTGGACTTGTAGGTGACCTGCTGACGACCGTTTCTAACGAGCTGATTAAAAGTAGGCATTATTTTTCTCCTTTCTTTCGTTCTCGCCCATTGGGCGGGTATATTCTACGGCAAGCGCCGTGAGAACCAGATTCACTTGACTGCCGCTGCTGCCGCCGCGCCGACATCGATGCCGCAGACGCGTCCAAGCTCAGCCATAGTCGCAGTCCGATAATATGGAATATTCATTTTTTCGCACAGTATTGCGATCGGCTCTGTGATCGCGGGATCTGCATTTTCCGCAAGATACACCGCACATGCCTGCCCGCCTAAGAGGGCTTTTTTAAGCTGTTTCGCCCCGACGACGACCTTGCCCGCGCTGAGCTGATCGAGCTTGCCGCACTCGGGTACTATACCATAATTTTTAGTGTCCATACAAGTTGATATTATACGCATTTTTTCAAAAAAGTCAACAGATTTTTCCGAATTTTTTCTGTTTCCCTGCAACAAATTCTGCGCATTATTTATCTTTCCGATTGTTGATTATACCCTACTATTAGAAAAATACACCTGCGCGTCGCAATCTACGTGCAAGGGAGCGGAATCATGCTTCCGCTCCCCGATTTTTATTGTGATCGCACGCACGCGCGCTTACTGGATCTGCGGAAATACCGCTTTCAGCGCGGGATAGATCTTCTTAAACTGCTGATAGCGCTTCTCGTACTTTTCAACAAGCGCCTGCTCGGGCTCGACCGTCGAAGCGACGTGCACAAGGCGGTCACATACCGCCTGCACGCTGGGATACTCGCCGCAGGCGACCATCGCAAGCATCGCACCGCCCATACCAGGACCCTGCTCCGAAACAGGGCACTCGAGCTTTGCATTGAGGACATTTGCAAAAATGCGCTTCCACAGTGCGCTCTTCGCACCGCCACCGCAGATGCGGCTCGTATCGATCGTGATGCCGAGTGAACGCGCGACCTCAACGCTGTCGCGGATCGCGAATGCAACGCCCTCAAGCACCGCCTGCGTCAGATCTGCGCGGGTGGTATCCATCGTCATGCCAATGAACGTGCCTCGGGCATTCGTATCGTTGATGGGACTGCGCTCGCCCATGAGATACGGCAGGAAGAACACATGGTTTTCGCCCAGTTTTTCCTCCGTGATAGGCATCTGCTCGGCGGCATAGTCCTTCGTCTGGTAGATCTCATCCATCAGCCACTTATTGCACGATGCGGCAGAGAGCATACAGCCCATCAGGTGATAGCCGCCATCGGCGTGCGCAAACGCATGGAGCGCATTGAAGCTGTCCACGCCGAATTTTTTCGACGAAATGAACACCGTGCCCGATGTACCGAGGGAGATATTGCACCCGCCCTCACCGACAACGCCCGTGCCGATCGCCGCCGCCGCATTGTCGCCTGCGCCCGCGCAGACGATCACGCGCTCCGAGATACCGAGTGCAGAAGCGACCTCGGGCTTGACTGTGCCGATGGGCGCAAAGGATTCAAACAGTTTCGGCATCTGCGCCTTTGTAACGCCGCAGATCGCAAGCATCTCCTCCGACCAGCACTTATGCTCCACGTCAAGCAGGAGCATACCCGATGCGTCGGAATAGTCGCACGAATGCACGCCTGTGAGAATGTAGTTGATATAGTCCTTCGGAAGCATGATCTTTGCAATGCGGGCGAAATTTTCAGGCTCATTTTCACGCATCCAGAGGATCTTCGGTGCAGTAAATCCCGCAAAAGCAATGTTCGCAGTGAGCGCGGAAAGCTTTTCCTTGCCAACGACATTGTTCAGATAATCGACCTGCTTCTGCGTGCGTCCATCGTTCCAGAGGATTGCAGGGCGGATCACCTGATCGTTTTCATCCAGCACGACAAGTCCATGCATCTGACCGCCCGCACCGATGCCCGCCACATCCGCGCCATCCAATCCACGAAGCAGCTCTGGCACGCCCTCCAAAAGGGCGCGCTTCCAGTCATCGGGCGATTGCTGCGACCAGCCCGCCTGCGGGAATTCGATGGGATACTCCTTGGTAACGGTATTTAAGATCGTACCCTCCGCATTCATCAGCAAAAGTTTCGTTGCCGATGTGCCGAGATCAACGCCAATATAAAGCTTCATACGAAACACTCCTTATTCATAAATGGGGTAATTCTTCCCCTCGCGGATAAATACAGGAATAATGTCGATCGGTGCAGGAACGGTGACATACTGCCCGCCATCGTACACGGTCTTTGTGTAAGCATCCGTCCATTTGCACCCACTCGGCAGGTACACGCGGCGCTCCCGCGCGCCCGCTTCCATCACAGGTGCTACGAGGATATCAGGGCCAAACATATATGCATCGGATACATTCCAGCATTCGCCATCGTTCGAGAAATCGAAGAACAGCGGACGCATCACAGGCGCGCCGCTCTCACTCGCCTCGCGCATCTGCTCACGGATGTAAGGACGCAGACGCTCGCGCAGGAAGAGGTATTTCGTGAGGATCTCGTAGTTCTCCTCGCCAAAGCTCCACACCTCGTTATCCTGTCCCGAGGTAAGCTGGCGCACATTGTTGATAAATTCCTGCTCGCGCTCATACCACGGCGAACGCTCGCCATGCATACGGAACACAGGGCAGAAACAGCCCCACGCAAACCAGCGCACAAGAAGCTCCTGAAACGCGGGATCAGCAATATTGCCACCAAGGAAGCCACCGATATCGGATGTCCACCACGGAATGCCCGCCACGCACATATTCAGTCCCGCCTGAAGCTGCTCGCGCATCGAGCGGAACGAGGAATGGACATCGCCCGACCATGTCAGCACGCCATACTTCTGGCTACCTGCCCATGCACAGCGCACAAGGCTCAGGATATCCGTCTCACCCTCCGCTTTCAAGCCATCATAGAAGCCCTTGGCGTAGCCCACAGGGTAGGTATTCGTGCATTGTAGCGCAGGGCCTGCCCAGTAGCGGTAATTGTCGAAATCATACGGACCGTACTCTGGCTCGGCCTCGTCCAGCCAGAAGCAGCGAATGCCCTTTTTATAGTAGTTTTCCTTGCACTTTTCCCACACAAACTTCTGCGCACCCGGGTTCGTTGCATCGTAAAAGACCGTATTGCCCATCCAGTCCATGTGGATCGCAGAGCCACGATCAGGCGAGACGAGATATCCCCTGTCGCTCATTTCGCCAAAATTCTCGCTGCGCTGATCGACCGTCGGCCAGACCGAAACGACCGTCTCGATCCCCAATTCTTTGAGTTCTTTGACCATAGCCTCAGGATCAGGCCAGTCACGCGGCTCAAATTTGAACTCACCCTGCATCGTCCAATGGAAGAAGTCCACAACGATCGCATCCATCGGCAGTCCGCGGCGCTTATGCTCCCGCGCAACGGCAAGGATCTCATCCTGCGTGCGGTAGCGGAGCTTGCATTGCCAGTAGCCCATGCCGTACTCAGGCATCATGGGCGTGCGGCCTGTTGCGGCAGAGTAATTGCGCTCGATATCAAAGGGCGTATCGCCCGCAGTAATAAAATAATCAAGCTTTTTGGTCGATTTTGCATACCACTCGGTCTTGTTGGTCGCAAAGGTCGCCGTGCCGATGGCAGGGTTATTCCAGAAGAAGCCATAGCCACGGCTCGAAACATAAAACGGCACGCTTGCCTGCGAATTGCGGTGTGCCAGCTCCAGCACCGCGCCCTTATGATTCAGGGCTTTCTGCTGATACTGACCCATGCCGAAGATCTTTTCGTCATCGAATGCCTCGAAGCGCGCAGTGAGTTCAAAATCTGTCGATGCAGGGATGGGCTTTAGCTCCCGCGCATCGATGCGCAGGGGCACGCAGTAGCGGTTGATGCGGTTGCGGTTGCGCCAATATTCCTCGGTAAGGAGCGCACCGTGCTGATTGTAGTAGCTGATCCACCCCTCGGGGCTGATGCGGGCTGTGATCTTGCCGTTTTTGACGGTATAGATCTTGCCCGTCTGATGGTAATGCGCGTATTCTTCGCCCGCATACCAAGGATCGGTATTGTCGATCTCCTCGACAGAGACCTCAAGTGGACATTTTTCGACAGGTTCGGTCAGCGCCCAGTCATTTTCGTCCATTTTCGGCTGTGCGGTCATGCGCACGCGGAAGCTGTCGCGCCCCCACGGCTCAAGCCAGAGTGCGGTCGTTCCGCTTGCGATCACAAGGCGGTCGTTTTCTGTGTAGATACGCATAATGTTCCTCCTTATTCGACTTCCTCGCCATAGAGCACGCCACGCGAGCCCGTTGCAAGGAAAAAGCGTCCAAATTTCCGTTTGTCAGCATCGATGCTGTTGATCTCGCCATACATCTGCTCCGCGGTATTGATGCGCGTATAGATCTGGCATTCATCCGCAGTGCGGTAGAAGCCGTATTCACCGTCGATCTCACCGCAGAGATAGAGCATTTTCGGTTCTCCGACGAAGCGACCTCCCGCGCGACCAAGTCCGATGCCAACACGCAGGCAGGTATCCCCCTGCGCGCTCAGGCGCGTGCAGGAAATGCAGTCGCGCGCTTTGTCATAGCGGTATTTCCAAAGTCCCTGCGCACCAAGGGCGATGTAAAACACACCGCTCTCCCCCGCCACGCCACGTACCTCGGTCTTGTTCGCGCAATCGATGAAGCCAAAGTCTGCTTTTGGAAAATCGGTGCACACCTTTTCCGAGAAGCTCGCACCACCGTCACGACTGATATAAAGCTGCCCTTCACCGCCGAAGCCATAAAAGATATCTTCTTCCATTCGGTCAGAAAACACCTTCAGATATCCCTCTGTGACCGTTTTCCCCGCCGCATCGTACACGCGCGCAGGCGTAAAATGCGCACCGCCGTCGTGGCTTGCGATCACCATATCGACAGGCAGGCGGATCATATCCGCGATCGACCAGACGATATTGTTTCCGCTCGGCGACATCGCGACCCAGCCCGCATTGACATTGGGCTGTTCGATCAGGCGCAGGGCATCGGCGATCTTCCCGCCAAGTTCAATGGGATTTCGTATTTTTTCAAACGTGCGGAAACCGTCTTTTGTGCGGATCAGGCCGCCCTTTGTTTTTCCTTTCCAGTTTCCGCGCGCGGTGATGATGCCAAGGCGACTGTCGCTGTCCGAAATATCTGCATTAATGCAAGTGATGTAGCGATTTCCATCGGCATCGTCAAAGGAGTTGTCGCACGGCTTCGTTAAATCGCGGAAAGCAAATCCACCCAGATCCCCCACGATATCCACAAGCTGTACTTCTCCATCAAGCGGCGCATACACATTCAGGTGCACCGTCTCTTCGATGCCATCGCAATGGTCGTGATAGTTCGGCGCATCCGAAAGGAGCGCATCCGTCGTGAACACGCCCGTTCCCGAATTGAACCAGAGCCTGTTCGGGTCAAACGGATCGATCTTCGCATCGCTGAGCCAATGCAGTAAGCTCTCTCCCGCATTGTACTTCGGTTTCATATACGATGTGCGGAAGTATATACCGCCCTTCGTCAGTCCATTCAGGCTTTCCTCCCATGTCGTGCCGTGATCGCGCGAAATGTAGATGCCCTCTGGTTCTTCCTTTTCGCGACAAAGGGTCGATACCGCGAGCAGACCTTTCATCGATGCGCAGGAAGAAATGCCACCGAAGCCGAAATTGTGGTACTGCGTGCCACACGGGGTGATATCATCAAATCCCGCAATGCGTCCATCGCGAAAGAAATAGCGCACGACCTTGCCACCGATCACATCGCCCGTATCGCACGAATAGCCAAGCGGTACGATATAATTCCACCGCCCTGTGCAGTTCATCGTCACGTAGAGATATTCCCCATCGTAATCATAGCGGGATGCGACAAGTCCATTCATTTTGCTGTCGGGCACGATGACATTTTCGGGCATAGGGAGCTTTTCAAATCGCTCACCGCCGTCATAGGAGACATACAGGCTGTGCCCGCGGAGCGCATCGTTAACGCGCGTCGTATACCCCGCCGTGCCACAGACGAGAATGCGGTCGTCGTCAGATGCCCAGATGAACGTGGTGTAATCCTCTGGCACAGCAAGGCGCTTCCATGTGTCGCCACGATCTGTCGTGCGGAAAAGTCCGCCGAGCTGGCTGGCAAAATAGAGCGTATTTCCATCGCGCTTGCTCACCACGAGGCGGTAGCCCGTCCCGCGCCCGCTGAGATTACCGTGCACCATAGTCGGCACGCTTTTATAAGTGAAATGTTCGCCACGATCGTCCGAAATGGAGAGCACACCGTTCTTTTCGCCATTGATGCCGCTTACGATGTACAGTCGCTCAGGCGCATGGTCATCCAGCGCGATCGCGATGGGGTAGGTTTCAGCGAGATCCTTCCCTGTAACATGGTCGATCAAGCTCTTCCAGCACCCATTGTCGAAGCGGTATGTACCGCCGATGTCGGTGCGCGCATATAAAATTCCGCGCTGCTTGGGATGAAAATGAAAGCCTGTGACATACCCGCCACCGGGAATGGGGGCATTGCGATAGGTATAGGGGACGCTTTGCATGATCTTCATAGTTCCCTCCGAGCATTTTTCTTTATCATAGCACTTTTCATGCAGAAAGGAAACTGATGAATTTAGCTTTTTTTTACACGATTTTTTGCACTCTGCATTCTTTTTGCAGGATATTGCATTTTTCGCGCGGTTATGATATAACGTAAGCATAAGAAATGACCGTATTTTAGGGAGGTTTTCTGCCATGCCAACGCTACGAACCGTAAACCATGTCCATCTTCTGCCCAGTCTGTTTCAGGAGCGCGCGCAGATCAATCGCTCCTATCTTCTGGAACTGAACAGCCAATGCCTTCTGCAAAATTTCTATCTGGAAGCGGGCATTGTGATGCCAGGGCTTCAGGTCGTGGACGATCCCAGCACCGCCCTGCTCCATTGGGGTTGGGAAGCGCCCACGTGTCAGCTTCGCGGGCATTTCCTCGGTCACTGGATGTCTGCCGCCGCGCTCACGATATACACCGATGGCGACCGTGCGCTCGATGCCAAACTGCGCGATATCATCGACGAGCTCGACCGTTGCCGCGTGCTCAATGGTGGCAAATGGATCGGTCCATTTCCCGAGAAATATTTTGGAAAGCTCGCGCGCAATGAATACATCTGGTCGCCACAGTATACGATGCACAAGCTCCTGATGGGACTTTATCACAGTTACCTCTATGCGGGCATCGAAAAAGCGCGCGACATCCTCGGTCATTCCGCCGACTGGTATCTTGCATGGACCGAGCAGATGCAGAGTGTGAACCCCCACGCCGTCTACAGTGGCGAGGAGGGTGGAATGCTCGAGATCTGGGCAGGGCTCTATGCCGATACCCACGATCCGCGCTACCTGACCCTCGCCGAGCGCTACAGCGCACCGTCGATCTTCCGCAAGCTCGCAGACGGTGGCGATCCGCTGTCCAACAGCCATGCAAATGCCAGCATCCCGTGGGCGCATGGCGCGGCACGGATGTACGAGGTGACTGGCGAGCAAAAATGGCTCGATGCCGTTATGGATTTCTGGCGCTGTGCCGTAACCGACCGCGATGCCTACTGCACAGGCGGGCAGAATTCTGGCGAATTTTGGGTGCCACCGCGCATGAATGCGCGTTATCTTGGCGAACGCAATCAGGAATTCTGCACCGTATACAACATGGTGCGCCTTGCCGACTACCTGCTCCGCTTTACAGGCGACAAGCAGTATGCAGATTACATCGAAACAAATCTCTACAACGGTTTTCTTGCTCAGCAGAACAAATACACAGGTATGCCCACCTATTTTCTCCCCATGCGGGCGGGCAGTCGCAAAAAATGGGGCAGTAAGACGCGCGACTTCTGGTGCTGTCACGGTACGACCGTGCAGGCGCACACGCTCTACCCCTCCCTTTGCTTCTACGAAAATGGCGACACCCTGACCGTTTCGCAGTATATCCCGTCGGCGTGCACATGGGGCGATGTTTCGGTCGCGCAGAGCACCGATATGAAATATTATAACGATCAGGCGTTTTTCGACGAAACGGACGACAGTCAAATGTCCCGCTGGCGCATCAAGATCGACATCCGCGCACCAAAAACGGAGTTTACGCTTGCCTTGCGCGTTCCTGCATGGGTCAGCGCCACGCCGACCGTACAGCTAAACGGCGAGGAGATCCCCGTCCGCGTCGAAAACGGCTATATTTGTCTCCGTCGCACATGGGAGCAGGACACGGTGCACATCTTCCTGCCCGCAGGACTTACGCTTTCGCGTCTGCCCGACGCACCCGAACTCGCCGCCGTGCTTGAAGGTCCGATCGTTCTTGCAGGCTTGACCGATGCCGACCGCGGTCTAACGCTCGACCCCGCCCACCCCGAAGCAACCCTCGCAGAAACGACCGAGCATACCTACTCCACCTTCCCATGGCAACAAAGCACCTACCGCACAACATCCCAAAAGCAAAACTTCGACCTCGTCCCGCTCTACGATATCACCGACGAAACATATACGGTCTATTTTACCGTGGAATAAGTAATCCCGAAACAAACATAAAGGGGCGAGATGATCGCCCCTTTGATTATTTCAATCACACTTCAAAAACTAAAAATAGTATAGCGCACTCATTCCGTAGTCACCGCTGAGAGATACATACTTTCACCGTTAAAAATAAGTGTCATTGGTTGATTGTACATTCGATTCACCATGTCAATATTGTCAATAAATGGACGAATACAATTACTCTGCCGTTCGACCAACTTTTGCATAGTGTTAATAACGCGCTTTTCTTTGTATGTCTCCAACTTCTCGCCATTTTTAATCAGATTTTCGTCAATTTGCGACTTACTGATAACAGGAATTCTAGCAATCGTTTCGCCTGCGACCCTGTTCATTGCAGAAAAGCCACCGACCAATTTAGATTGTAAAGATGACTTCATATGCCCCTCAATCTGTTCATACGCCATTGAATACAACTCACGATACTGAAAAGCCATATCTTCGACTTTTTGTGAAATAGCGTCAAGGTATGCTTCATCGAAATTTTCTTGGAGAAGAATTTCCAGGAAGTATCCGAATCCATAGAGATATAACGCAAGTTGATAGTCCTTGAATTCATCTTCAACTTTAGCAAGCTGTTTCTTAACATCTTGGTCGCTATGTAAAAACGCCTTTTTGCTGATATGTTTTTTGATTTGTTCTCTATAGAGATCAATCATACGTCCAGAACTCTGACGTATATCCAACACTTTGATGTGATTCGCCGTTTTATATCTATCATTATTCCAGTTGTGCTTGTAATTGTTGTAGATGTCCATCAGAAAGTCCAAATCGCCCTTTAGTGCTGATTTTTCCTTTTGAATGATAAAGTCTAACATTTCTTGCTGCGTCTCCTGAATGGCATCCAGTTTCTTGTCAATATTGGCAAGAGTTGCTGCCACAAGCAACATTGTCGGGTTGCAGATCATAGGTGTCATGCCAGCTTGTCCCGCGACCTGATTTGTTGTGTTGTTAAGAGTCGATCCAATAAATTCGCCCTTAGCTTCGCTCCATGCTAAATGCGTACCCTTGGGAATAGTCACTTTATAATATCCACTTGTTGCTTGACCGTTGCTAACAACCTGTTGAACAGCGGCTGTGATCGGCTCTAATCCAGTGCCAAGCGCCGTAATTCTGGACATAGGAATCTTACTATACGTTTGAACAGCAAGTTCTTCCTGCACAGTTGGTAACGATAGCTCTACTGCACTCATTGCCTTAATCAGTTCATTTTTTCGTGCTAATTCATTCATGACTTTTCTCCCTCTCAACGCTTAAAAATCGAATGATCAATCTCCACATTACCATTTTCAAACTTTTCCTACTTTTCACTAAAGAAAGTATATCAGGAAAATGCGTAAAATTCAACTTACTTTTCAGTTTTCTGTTGCTCAGTCAAAGCATATCGTTTCTGCGGCACGCTTTTATTCTCTTTGCTTGCAGGCATAGAAGTATGCCGCTTTGAAATCACCTCGCTCGCGACAGCAAACTTCAAGTAGCGGTGCGGTCTCTTTTTCGCAAGAAGCCTCGATCTTGTGCAGATACACTTCCGCAGAAGCGTACTCGCCCAATGCCATATCTGCGCGCGCACGCAGAAGAAACCATGCATCTTCCCTTTTTTCACAGCTATCGAGAAGTGCGCAGGCGCGGGGCGCATCCGCATTTTCCAGCGCCGCCCGTGCGCGGAGCATGAGTTCCGCATCGATGCTCAGAAGTTGTGCGACAAGCGCGCACGCCCGCTCAGGTGCGATCGCGCCCTCAGTCAAAGCGCACGCACGCGCAAGCGCCTGCGCGCAGTAAGGGCTCTCCACTTCACGCGCACGGGCGCAGAGCTCCAGCGCGTAGTGGTGCTTCCCCGCTTCTTCCGCCTTTTGCGCCGCACCAAGGAGCGAAAGCACGCGCAATAGCGCCGCTTCCCGCGCAAACAGCGTATCCTCTGCCGATATCTTCTCAAGTGCATCAAGCGCCACCGCATAGTCGCGTGCATCATACGCAGAACGTGCACGTTG